>NZ_CP076103.1:3608838-3909575 GCF_018732085.1 Lysobacter capsici
ACGACGCCTGGAACGACGTCACCGGCTACAGCCTCGCGCAGAAAGCCGGCTTGTCGGGCAACCAGAGCTACGCCATCACCTGCGGCGCGCGCTACCTGTCGCGCTCCAATCCCAAGCTCGACGACAAGACCGCGTACGACGTGTCGCCCGCCATCGTCAGCTCCGGGCTGACTCCGACCTTGTTCTACGACCCGAGCATCAGCAACAGCTTCGCCAGTTCCAAGACCGCCACCCACCTGGTGCAGCCCGACGGCTCGACCAATTTCTCGATCCTCGAAGGCTTCCCGCACAACAAGGTGCATAACTACATCGGCGGCGTCGGCGCGATCGACCCGGGCCCGTACGGCAACATGACCAACTTCCTGTCGCCGGTCGATCCGATTTTCTACCTGCACCACTCCAACATGGATCGGTTGTGGGACCTGTGGACCAGGAAACAACTCGCCGCCGGCCTGCCGATCCTGCCGACCGGCGACGACCTGGCGACCTTCCTGGCCGAGCCGTTCCTGTTCTACGTCGACGGCGACGGCGGCTTCGTCGGTCCCGCCAAGGCCGGCGACTACGTCAGCACCCGCGTGTTCGACTACGACTACGGCCCGGGCTTCGGCAGCGACCTGCCGGTCGTGCCCAAGCGCAAATCGGGCGCGACGAAATACGGCGTGATCAAGGGCGGCATCGACGCCGGCGCGGCCTCGGTGCTGCTGCCCAACGCGCTGGTCGAACAGCATCTGGCCAGCGCGCAGCCGGCCTCGTTGATCGCCGAAGTCACGCTCGACCGTCCGGAAGGCCTGGCGGTCACGCGCGAGTTCGACGTGTTGGTCAACGCGCCGGCCGATGTCGAGCGAGTGGATGCGAACAGCCCGTACTACGCCGGCACCCTCGCCTTCTTCGGCCCGACCATGCCGAACATGGCGATGTCGCATTCGGCGACCTTCGCCGTTCCCCTGCCCAAGACCCTGCGCGCGTTCTCCAACGCCAAACTGCTCGGCGCGAACGCGCAGTTCAACATCCGCCTGGCGCCATCGGGCAAGCAACCCGCCGATCCGGCGCCGGTGCGCGGCGTGTCGATCAAGCCGGCGGGTTGATCCTCATGCAACGCGGCACTGTCGCCTTCGCACTCGCCCTGCTCATCGCGCAGGGCGGGTGCGTGGCGGGCGGCCCCTTGCGAACGCTTACGCTCCCGCATGCGCTCGACGCCGCCGACAACGTTTATCTGCAAGTGCGGCTGGGCGCGCTGGCCGGCGGCCAGGAGATCGAACTGAGCACCGACAGCGGCCGCCATCTCGGCGCGATCTCGCCGCACGGCATCCGTCCCGGTCGCGACGCGGGGACTTACACCGTGCCCGTGCCCGCCGACGCGATTCGCGACGGCCGCGTGCGTATTCGCTTGATCACCACGCCGGCCGGCGGAGCGGCGCGCGATGCGAATTCGGATGAGGTACGGGAGGTGCGTTTGATCGTGAACAAGTAAGCGAAGACCCGAGCCACCGTGTTTCGACGGATTCAAACCATCGCGCCCTATGTTCGCGCTGCATGCCGCCCGGCCAACGCATCCCTAAACCGCGACCGCTTGCCCCGGTGCCAGTGATCGTCGCGCCAGATCAAGGCTCGCGCACTTCAACAATGCAGGCGACGGCTCGATGGGATCCCGACTTCCCATTGCGTCGACATTGCGCCAAAGCACACCCGGGTTGCGGAACAGCCCCTTCAACGACCACCACCCCATAAGGCCGCTGATCAAAAGCGAAGATCGCAGTTCCTTTTCATAGCACCGCCGACAACCGAAAAATTCGTAACGTTCGTGCAGACAGATCACCAGCGCCGACACCATACGCTGCACCGGTCTGACTTCAATGACCTCGCCTTGGCGCTTGCACTTCGGGCAAGGGCCTCGCCGGATCACCTTGGCGTGCTCGGCAATCTCATTGGGCTCCAAGCCCACCGCAAGCACTGCCAGCTGCGAATGGTTCCGACAGCGTTCACTGCAAAATTTCTGGCTATCCGTGACGACCGCCCCGAGTGCGGTTGTCCCGCCGCAATAATCGCATTGCCGCGTCGCTCCCGACCCCTGCAGATGCGCGCGCATCACATCATCGGCCTTTTCTCTCGCAGCCTCCCCAGTCAATCCGCGCTCGGCCAGTATCTCGGACGTCGCCGCCATCGCTTCATCGATCAACGGGCGCGATGCGTTGAGGATCAGCTCCTCCGTGTCCATGCCACGAAAGCGCTGCTTGAATTCTTCCTTCGTATACATCGCGTCCCCACAACCCCTGTCGCCGCCGTAAGCGGCATCCCGAGTGCAAATACTAATCAAAGGCGGCGGCCGACACATCCGTGAGCGCCGAATTGCCTTTCATCGCCGGCAGAAATGTTGCCTTGGGCGAAAAGACGTGCGATACGGCAGATGGCCCTCGCCTTTCCGGCCGACGATCTGTCCGCCCCGCCCAGAGACCCGCCGCCATGCTCAAGCACCGCACGTTGGCCTTGCTGCTGCTCTGCCTACCCCAACTCGCACTGGCCCAGGAGGAAGTCTTCGACGTCCACGTCCACGTCTGGCAGGGTGAAAAGTCGCTGCGCGAGTACTACGACCAGTTGGACACGACCCACCAACCGGTCACCCGCCACAGCGGCATCCACATGGCGGTCAAGGGCGAACTGGCGCAGACCCGGGCGAAGAACGACGAACTGATCGCCCTGTCCAAGCGCTACCCGAAGCTTATGCCGATCGCCTCGGTGCATCCGCTCGACGACCAGGCCGCGACCGATGAATTGAAGCGGCTCGCCGGCCTGGGCGTGAAAGCGATCAAGCTGCACCCGCACACCCAGAAATTCGACATCACCGATCCCAGGGTGCGCGCGCTGTGCAAACTGGCCGGCGAACTGGGCGTCGCGGTCTTGTTCGACAACTTCAACATCGTCCCGGGCGACAGCCAGAACCTGTTCAACCTGGCGGTGCAACTGCCCAAGACCCACTTCATCTTCGCCCACATGGGCGGCCTGGACTTCCGTTTCTGGAACTCGCTGTTCATGGCCAGGACGGCGAAGGATTTCTTCTTCGACAACATCCATTTCGACATCTCGGCCACCGCCGTGCTGGTGGCCGATTCGCCGCTGGAGGCCGAATTCGTCTGGACCATCCGCAACGTCGGCATCGACAACGTGATGCTGGGCTCGGACTATCCGCAGCTGTCGCTCAAGCAGGCGGTCGATGCGCTGGAGAAACTCGATCTGACCGCGGAGGAGAAACGCAAGATCCGCTGGGACAACGCCAACCGGCTGTTCGGCGACAAGCGCTGATGCTGGTAAACGACCGCGCCGCGCCCCCGCGCCAGGGGGCGCAGCGGTTCGCGATGTCGCGTATTACGGCCGTTGCGACATTGATGAACCGCCGCGATCACCCGCACCAACCTCACGCTTTTCTCGTACCCTAGCGAAAAGGGGACATCATCATGCGAACGATTCCAGGCGCACTGCTGATCGCGGTGCTGGCGCCGACCGCCATCGCCGCCGTCAACCTGCGGGTTGAGACACATCAAATCTCGCAAGACCGATACGATCTCATCGTGCGGTTGCCGTCCGGCATTGACGCCATTCGCGTGCAATCGATGCTCCGCCCCGCCGCAGACCAGGTCTGCGAAGGCCGGGCATGGCAGTGGGGCCCGCATCGATTCGAATCGACAGCGCGACTGGGTCCCGGAGAACCGCAGGCCGGCGAACAGACCTTTACTCAACAGGTGGATTGCGGCGCAATCGCCACGCCGGACCTGACGGCCGTTGCGGCGCCCGACGCCCCGGCCACGGCGGACGACGAACGTCGAGTGAAGGAAACCACGCTGGCTTACCTCCTGGCCAAGGACACCGGCGATTTCGCCAAGGCCCGTTCGATGCAGACCGAAGAAGCCGAACCTTACATGCGCTCGGACTGGAGCGAGCCCCGTGCGGCCTTCAACAAGCAAGCCGGCTTGCCGATCGCGCGCCAAGTCGTCCGCCTGACCTGGTACGACAATCCACAGGGCGCGCCGCGCAAAGGCCGCTATGTCGCAGCCGACTACCGCGGCGATTACCGACACTCCGGCTTCTATTGCGGCTACGCAATGTGGTACCGGGAAGCCGACGGCAGCTACCGCCTGGTGCGCGAGGAAGAGGGTCAGGTGTCCAACGAAACCGCCGGCAAGATTGCGGCGGCCGACCTGCCCGCGTTGCGCAAACAGGTCGGTTGCCGCGATTGAGGCGCGCCACGCGCCTCATCGGATCGAATGCGTTCCGCTCAGTCCTTGGCCAACGCAAAATCAATCGCCGCGCACACCGCCGCCGCCTGCGCCGCGTTGCACTGCTCCGGCGTCGCGCGCGGGCTGTCGGGGTAGACCTCGGTGGTGGTGCGGTAACGCGCGTCGGTGATGCCGGCGCACAGGCCCAGCGAGCGCACCGGGTAATTGATCACGCCCGGCGCGACCACGGCGGCGCCGATGATCTCGCCGTTGGCGTCGGCCGGCGCGATATGGGTGACCAGCGCCACCGCCGCGACCACCGCCTGCTGGAACTCGGGCTGCGGGTCCTCGCTGTCGCCGACCAGGTAGAACCCGTCCGGGATCTCGCCCGGCTCGTACGGCTTGCCGTCGCGCGCGGCCAGCGCCGGCCGGAATTCGGACTCGTCGCTGTCGGTGGTCTCGTGCAGGTCGATATGCACCCGCACGCCGGCGCGCAGCGGCGCGATCAGTTGCATCAGCGCGGCCGATTCCTGCGCCGGGCTGTCGTCGCGGAACGAGCGGTTCGGATCGATCGCGTCGACGTTCCAGCGGTGAATCCGCTCGTAGGCCCAGGGACTGACGCACGGCGCGATCAACACGTTGGCGCGGCCGGCGTAGTCGGCGGCATGGCGCTGCGCGAACAGCAGCGCGCCGTGGACACCGCTGGTTTCGTAGCCATGCACGCCGCCGGTCACCAGCAGGGTCGGCAGGTCGTCGCGCCAGTCGCGGCTCTTGAGCGCGAACAGCGGGTAGCTATCGGGTGCGTAGTCCAGGCGACCGTACTGCACCACCTCGAAATGCGGGCGCAGCGTGTCGATCACGCTGAGCACGTCGGCCTCGTAGCTGCGCTGGCGGACTTGCGTCGAACGCCACTGGGCGACCTCGGCCGCGGTCCAGGGCTGGCCGGGCGTACCGATCGGGTAGAAGGCTTGGGCGGTCATCGCGTCGCTCTGGCTGGATGGCGGGAAGGCCGAGATTTTACCATCGCCGCCACGGCCGCCCGCACCCTGGCCGAAATGCGGGCCGGCTTACGTCATGATTGAGGCCGGACGCGCATTCGCAGGGACGGGCGACAATGAACAGAGCACTGCTTTTGATCGGCGTAAGCCAGGCCGGCGGCTTGGGCAAGCTCAAGGCGGTCGAGTCGTCGATCGACAAGATGGCGGCCTGGGCCAAGAGCCAGGGCATTCCCGACGACCAGGTGATCCGACGCACCGACGCCGGCGGCGTCGCGGTGACCGTCGCCGACCTGTTCAAGGACATCAAGAGCCTGGCCGACCGCGACACGATCGAGCAGTTGATCGTGTATTTCTCCGGCCACGGCGTGGTCAACAACCGCCAGGAGTACTGGCTGCTGTCGGACGCGCCGGTCAATGCGGCGGCGGCGGTCAATATCGAGGGCAACGTGTCGCTGGCGCGCGCCGGCGCGTTCGAACACGTGGTGTTCCTGTCCGACGCGTGCAGGACCCCGACCCAGGGCGTGCAGTACGGCCGCATCATCGGCAGCGACATCTTCCCCAATATCGAAGACGCCGACCTGGAACGATCGGTCGACATCTTTTTCGCCACCTCGCTCGGCGCGCCCGCGCTGGAGGTGCAGCAGTCCGAACAGGGCCAGAAGTACCAGGCGATCTTCACCGAGGCCCTGCTCGACGCCTTGAACGGCAAGGTGCCCGAAGCCATCCGCGACGGCCGGGTGCGGCCGCGCCCGCTCAAGAAGGCGCTGCCGAAAAAAGTCTGGGACAAGTTGAAGGCCAGCGGCTTGTCGCTGTCGACCTCGCAGACGCCCGATGCGCGCATCACCTCCGAAGACGAAGCCTGGCTGGCCAGCCTGCCGCCGCCCGTCCCCGCCACCGCGACGCCGCCGGACATCGATGTGATCGGCATGACCCCGCCGGATGCGGCCGCGCCGTTGTCGACCCGCGAAGTCGCGCAACTGGTCATGGAAGAAGCCTTGCGCAACGACAGCTACGGCCGCGCCGCGACCACGCCGGTCGAGGTCAAGACCCTCACCGGCCGCGGCGTGTCCAAGAACGCCACCTTGATGCTCAAGAGCATGGCCCGTGGCCCGGACGATCGACGTCCGCAACCGTTGCCGGAAAAACCCGGCTTCCAGATCCACGGCCGCGGCGTGACCCGGGTGACCTGCGCCGACGGCGACACCCTTCTGGGCCAGCAAGGCGATGCCGTCACCGTCAGCGTGGACACCGACGAACGCCAGAGCCAGGCGCTGATCGAATTCGACGACGGCAACGGCGTGCTGCTGCCGGTGATCGCCGGTTTCGTCGGCGTGCTGCGCCTGCACGAGCGCGGCCTGGACGAAGTCTGGTACGAACCGGCCGACGAATTCGACGCATCGATGAGCCGCGAGGAACTCGACTACCTGCGCCAGGCGATCATCAAGGCCTCCTCGCTCGGCGTCTTCGCGCTCGAATCCGACGACGCCGACGCGCTCGCCGTGCGCATGCAGAACCTGAAGTTCCAGGACCCGGCCCTGGCGGTGTATGCCGCCTACGCTTACCACGACATCGGCCAGTTCCGCCGCATCGCGGATATGCAGAATTATCTTCGCTACCGGATGGACGTGCGCCTGTACGACCTCGCCCTGCTCTCGCGTGAGCTGCTCAAGGACGCCGGCCTCGCCCACGACGTCGTTCCCGCGCTGCCGATGCTGTCGCAAGGCTGGGCCTTGACCGGCGCATTGAGCGGACGCATTCCCACCGAACTCGACGGCCTGCGCCAGCAACTGCGGCCGTCGCTGTGGTCGCTCTACACGCCCGAAGGCGTCCAGTCCATCCGCGCCTGGATGCGCAACAGCGCGGAAAAATCCTCTCACCTCACTCTCGGAGCCATGTCATGAAACAGCTGGTGTTCATTCACGGACGATCGCAAGCCGGCAAGGACGCGGCCACGCTGAAAGCGACCTGGATCGATGCGTGGAAGAAGGGTCTGGCCAAGAGCGGCCTGGAGTTGCCGATCCCGGAAGAGCGCATCCGCTTTCCGTATTACGGCGACACCCTGCAGCAGATGGTCGACGGCGCCAGCGCCGAAGACGCGGCCAAGATCATCGTCAAGGGCGCGCAGGACGACGCGGCCGCGCAGGCCTTCCTGTCGGCGATGCTGCAGGAGTACATCGATGCGGCGAAGATCAGCGACGAACAGATCGAGCAGGAACTCGACCCCGCAGAAGCCGCGGTGATCGAACGCGGCCCGCAGAACTGGCGCTGGGTGCAGGCGGTGCTGCGCGCGATCGACAAGCGCACCGACGGCGGCAGCGCGATGATCGCCCTGCTGACCAACGACGTGCATCAATACCTGACCAAGGCGAACCTGCGCGCACATATCGAGGACGGCGTGCTGCAGGCCATGGACCTGGCGCAGGAAAACATCGTCGTCGCCCATTCGCTGGGCACCGTCGTCGGCTACACCCTGCTGCGCCGGCTGGAGAAAGAAGGCCAGGCCTGGCGCGTGCCGCTGCTGGTCACGGTCGGCTCGCCGCTGGGCATCCGCGCCCTGCGCACCAAGCTGCGCCCGATCGGCCACCCGGCTTGCGTGACAACGTGGTTCAACGCCTACGATCCCAACGACGTGGTCTCGCTCAATCCGCTCGACAAGGACAACTTCGCGATCACCCCGGCGATCGAGAGCAAGGGCGACGTCGACAACTGGACCGACAACCAGCACGGCATCATCGGCTACCTCGACGACAAGGTCGTGGCGAAGCGGATCTACGACGCCCTGGTCTGAGCGCACGCTCCGGCCTGAGCCGATGCCCGGGCCGGAGCGACGGCGCTCACACGTAGCGCAAGGCGATCGCCGCCACGACCGCGTAACGCGCGGTCTTGGCGAGGCTCACGAGAATCAGGAACGTGGACAGGCGTTCGCGCATCACCCCAGCGGCCAAGGTCAGCGGATCGCCGATCACCGGCAGCCAGCTCAGCAACAAGCTCCATTTTCCGTAACGGCCGTACCAGGCCCGGGCGCGCGCCAGCGCCGCGGGCTTGACCGGAAACCAGCGTCGATCGCTGAAGCGCGTGAGTTCGCGGCCGAGCCACCAGTTGAGCAGCGAGCCCAGCACATTGCCGACGCTCGCGGCGACCAGCAGCGCCCACACTGCATAGCCGTCCACGATCAAGCCCGCCAGCAGCGCTTCGGATTGCGCGGGCAACAAGGTGGCGGCGACGAAGGCCGCGACGAACAGTCCCAGATACACCATAGAACCCATTGTCAACGAATCCGCGGCCGCCCCCTGTAGGAGCGGCGCAAGCCGCGACCGCGACCCCACACATCCGCCGCAACGTCCTGCGCCCGCGAACCCACAAACCGAAAAAAACGAAAGGGCGAATCCACCGACCCAACCGGCCGGCAAACCCGCCCCCTCGCCTTCACCCGCGGCCCACAACCGCAGGCCGCAACAAAATCACCAGATCCGCACCCGCTGCTCCGGCGCGACGAACATCTTGTCCTGCGGCTTCACATCGAACGCCTTGTACCAGGGATCGAAATTGCGCAGCGGCCCGTTCGCGCGGTACTGCGACGGCGAATGCGGGTTGGTCTTGATCAGATTGAGCAGCGCCTCGTCGCGATACTTGCCCTTCCAGATCTGGCCCCACGACAGGAAGAAGCGCTGATCGCCGGTCAGCCCGTCGATCACCGGCGCCGGCTTGCCGCCCAGGCTGAGCTGATAGGCCGTGTAGGCCATCGAAATGCCGCCGAGGTCGCCGATGTTCTCGCCCATGGTCAACGCACCGTTGACGCACTGGCCCGGCAACGGACAGAACGCGTCGTACTGCGCGCCCAACGCCTTGGTGCGTTGCTCGAAACCGGCGCGGTCCGCGTCGGTCCACCAGTTGCGCTGGATGCCGGCCGAATCCGACTTGCTGCCCTGGTCGTCGAAACCGTGGCCCATTTCGTGGCCGATCACCGCGCCGATGCCGCCGTAGTTCACCGCCGGATCGGCGTTGAGATCGAAGAACGGCGCCTGCAGGATACCGGCCGGGAACACGATCTCGTTGAAGGTCGAGTTGTAGTACGCATTGACCGTCTGCGGGGTCATGAACCACTCGTCGCGGTCCGGACGCGTACCGACGCGGCGCACCTCGTCGTTGCGGTCGTAACGGCGCATCTGCATCACGTTGGCCATCAGGTCGCCCGGCACGATGCTCACGCTGCCGTAATCGCGCCACTTGTCCGGATAACCCACCTTCGGACGGAAAGTCGACAGCTTGCGATAGGCCTCGGCCTTGGTCGCATCGCCCATCCAGTCGATCTTCTCGATGTTGCTGCGCAGTGCCTTGCGCAGGTTCTCGACCAGCGCCTGCATCGCTGCCTTCGCCTGCGGCGAGAAATGCTTCTCGACGTAGAGCTTGCCCATCGCATCGCCCAACCCGTCGCTGCCGGTCACCGCGGCCACCGCGCGCTTCCAGTCGTCGCGCTGCGCCTTCTGGCCGCTGAGCACGGTGCCGTTGAACGCGAACGCCGCATCGTCGATCTCGCGGCTGAGCAGCGAGGCGTTGTTGCGCACGGCGTGGAAGGTCAGGTAGTCGCGCCACACCGGCAGCGGCGTGCGTTCGATCACCTGCACCACCGGCTCCACCGCGCTCGGGGTGATCACGTTGACCCGGTCCAGCGCCGGCAAGCCCTGCGCCTTGGCCTGCGCGGCCCAGTCGTAGCCCGGGTACTGCTTGCCCAGCTCGGCGAAGGTCGCGACGTTGTAGGTCTTGTCGCGATCGCGCAGCTGCGCGCGTTCCCACTGCGGCTTGGCCAATTCGGTTTCCAGCGCGAGCACCGCCTGCGCGCGGGCCTTGGCGTCCTTGACGCCGGCGAAACCGAGCATGCGTTCGATATGCGCCAGATACGCGGTGCGGATGCCGACGAAGCGCGCGTCCTGGTTGAGGTAGTAATCGCGGTCCGGCAGGCCCAGCCCGCCGACGCGCAGACCGACCAGGTACTTGTCCGGGTCCTTGCGGTCCAGATCGACGCCGAACCGCAGCGGCGTGATGGTGCCGTCGAGGTCGTTGGCGCCGAAGGCCTGGATCAGCGCGCCCTTGGAATCGATCGCGGCGATCTTGTCCAGCACCGGCTTGAGCGGCGCGATCCCGGCCGCGTCGCGCGCGGCGCGGTCCATGTAGCTGGCGTAGTAGTCGCGCAGCTTCTGCGCGTCGCTGCCCGGCGCCAGGTCCTTGCGCTGCTGCAGCGATTCGATGATCGCGTGCACCTGCGCCTCGGACTGATCGCGCAGCATGTTGAACGAGCCGTAGGAGGTCTCGTAGTCCTTGAGCTGATAGCTGTCGAGCCAGTGGCCGCTGACGTAGCGATTGAAATCGTCGCCGGGCTTGACGCTCGTGTCCTGCGCGCTGAGGTCGACGCCGAAGCTGCCCAACTGCGGCTTGCCCTTGGCCCCGCCGCCGGCGGCATGGACGGACGAAACGGCGAGCGTGGCGGCCAGCGCCAGGCTCAGACTCAAACGTGAAGGCTTCATGGGGCGGTTCCCGGTGGAAAGGGGGGAGCCTAGCTCAGCGGGCGCGGGGGTGTCGTGGGCCGTTGGTTTAGGCCGCCCAGAGGGCCGGAGCCGCAAAGTCAGGGCCGCACAAGGCCATTGCCCGCCGCGTCCGGCATACTTTTCGCCCCCTCCGGCCCAAGAGACCCCGCCGTGCCGCATTACTCAGGCCCCCTGCTCACCCGCCCCGTCGCCGAGGAACTGCAGGCCGCGCGCGATGCCGGCACCGGCGCCTGGACCGGTTCGCTGGACCTGGGGCGATCGGATGGCGAGGCGCTGCTGGACGCCGATGCCTGGACCTGGCGCGCGCAGCGCTATCCGTATCCAGTCAAGCTCAAGGACCGCACGATCTATCACTGGGACGGCGAGGAGTTCGCGCCGGTCTCGCGTTTCTCCGGCTCGCTGATCAAGCTGGTGCCGACCCAGTGGGGCGCGCCCACCTTCGAGATCGACGGCATCAAGATGCTGCCCACGATGAAGGCCTCGCCGATCGAGGACGCGCGCACCAAGGTCGCGCTGGTCGAACCGCGCGGCAAGGTCGTGCTCGATACCTGCGGCGGCCTGGGCTACTTCGCCGCGTGCTGCCTGGAGGCCGGCGCGAGCGCCATCCACTCGTTCGAGAAAAACCAAGACGTGCTGTGGCTGCGCACGCTCAACCCGTGGTCGCCCGATCCCGACGCGGCCGCCAGCGGCGGACGCCTTCGACTCACCCATGCCGACGTATCGCAGGCGATCGCGCAGATCGGCGACGCCTGCGTCGATGCCCTGTTGCACGATCCGCCGCGCTTCGGCATCGCCGGCGAGCTGTATTCGCAGAGCTTCTACGATCACTTGGCGCGCGTGCTGCGCCGCGGCGGACGGCTGTTCCACTACACCGGCAGCCCGAACAAACTCACCAGCGGCCGCGACGTGCCGCGGGAAGTCGCGAAACGCTTGGAGAAGGCCGGGTTCAAGGCGCAACTGGCGCTCGATGGCGTGCTGGCCACGAAGCGCTGACACGGCAATCAGACTCGCACCGCGTCAAGGCACCTCGCAGGTCCAGAGCGAATCCGCGAGCCACACATTGGCGCGGGTGACATGGTTGTAAACCTCCTGTATCGGCGTCCCTCCTTGCCCGACGCATTCAGCCGCAGCGTCGGCGCGTGCGTCCTCCAGCGCGATACCGGGGTCGTAGCTTTGCCCGTGTCCGCTGACGTGGACGACGGCGGCCAGGGCCGAGCCGGAGACGAGCACAAGCAGAGATAGCGCTACGGTTGCGGAACGTCTTTTCATCACCGTTCTCCCGACACGAAGTCCAACACCTGCATTCGAGCATGCAGCATGAAGGTGGCTGTGAAGACGAAGTAAGCGCACAGTGAAACTACTCACTACGCTCCCACAATAGGAGCGATACGGCGAAAACTGACCAGATACCGGTGCTTTCGATACCTCCCTCACTACCGTCATCTTTAAACGAGATCGTTATGGCGCCGATCTGCCGACTGTGAGAGAAATTCGGCAACCGCGACACACTCCATCAGCGAGGAATGGACTCGTGACCGAAAACACCGACGCCAACCCCTCCATCTGGAGCGTTCCGGCCTTCCTGCCGGCGCTTCAACCCGAACTGACCGATGATGCGATCGCGGATGTGGAGACCAGGCTCGGCATCGTACTGCCCGCGGCGCTGATCGCGGTGCTGCGGGAACAGAACGGCGGTTATCTGCGGCGCACCCTGCCCGACAGCGGCAACCGGATGATCTGGGGAATCGGCCCGCGCGCGCAGAGCCTCGGCGACAACTATTGGTGGACGCTGCTCGACGAGCCGCAGGCGTGGTATCCCGCCGATGGGTGGCTTCCGGAACAGCCGCGTCGGCTCGTGCCGTTCGACAGCGACGGGCACTGGTATCTGTGCCTGGACTACAGAAGCGGCGACGAGCCGTGCATCACCTGTTTCGATCTCGACGACCAGGCAGAGCAGCCGATAGCGGCGAACATGACCGCGTACCTGGCCATGTTGCGCGCGCAGGACGATACGAAACTCGCCGTGGTCACGGGTTTGTCGCTGGACGATTGCGCAGCCCGCTTCGACGATATGTTCTCCCGACCATCGCAAGCCCGCGAGCCCGACGATCTGTATGGATACCCGTTCTTCCGCTGGTTTCTCGAAGACGGCTGGATTCAGCTGGAGCCCAATCGGGTCCGGCGCGGCTTCGTCTCGCGACACGACGAAGCGACCTATCAGGCGCTCAAGGACCTGCTACCCGGCACCGCCCTGCGATTCCCGCAGCATCCGGACGTCACCTTGATCGTCCATTGCGACAATCACCGCGCGACCACGGCGGCACACGCAGCGCTGGCCGGCGCGGGATTCGACGTTCGCCGCCTGAAAACATCGAAGGAGGATGGATAAGAACGCGTCCGTCGCCGACCGAGACACGAATGGCATTCGCACGCCGCCCGTCGCGCTGCCAGTTCCGCCACCCGCCCCGCATAATCGCCCGCATGCCTGCCAACGTCATCGAAGAGTCCCAGCGGATACCCGCACTCAGCCAACTCGGCGTGTCGCCTGCGTTGCTGCAGATGGCGTCCGGCCAACTTCCCCATCCCGCGCTCGCCAGCTGTACCTCGGGACCGCCGTATTACCTCTATCACGGCGCTGTGGCGCCCGCGGGTCCGCCGGTGCTTGCGTTGTGGGATATCGGCGATCAAGTGATCGCGATCCGCGTGCGGACAAGCGGCCGCGAATACATCTGCTTCAGCATCGAAGCTCCGGACGAGGTCGAGCCGCTGGCCACCACCGAACAAGGCTTCTGGGCGACCCAGTTCGATTTCATGTACGAGCTGGACATGGAGATCGAAACGCTTCACGCCGTCGCCGAGGCAGTCGGTTATCGCTTCCTGCCCATGCAGCTCGACAGCCGGGCCGCCATGGAGGCCCGGCCGGATGCCGCACATCGCCACGGGCAGTGGTTGTCGGAACTGGTCGCGTCGATCGACGCCGCACAGCCAACGTATTGAGCGCGTCACCGATCACCGCGCCCATCGTCCCGTATCGACAGTCGCTGATCACCGCTCGGCGCAGCGCCGGCGCACAGCGTCCGAGAGCGTGATTCAGCGATCAGCCCGATCGTCGTCATCGTCCGGCTGCGCATCCTCGCCCGGCAACGGCTGATGCCCCTCGCCTTCGGGCAAGTCCGCGTTCTGCACATGCTTGCGCTTGCCGCGCCCATCGTCGGCGGGAGGATTCTCGCCCGGCAAGGGTTGATGGCCTTGGCCGTCCGGCGGCCCCGCCGAATCATCGCGCTTGCCTTTCTGCCCGGCCCGCTTCGGGTCCTGGCCGTGTCGTTCGGTGGTGTCGTTGCCCATCTCGGTCGTCCTCACAGGACGTCGGTTGCGAATTGGTGCCGACGCCAGGCCACGCTGAGGGCGGCGCGGTTAACGGCAGGTCTAATGCTGGCCCGGCGATCGTCACGCATAGCGAACATTTCACCGCGCAAGCCTTCTTCGTGACGCATGCGCCGCAGCGCATACGGACAAACGAATACGACGCCTTCCTCACTTTCCCTCATCGATGCCGCGAACTACCCAGCGCGTCTCACTTTTCGACGTAGGGACGAAGAAACCGGGGCTCGTTCTAGTCAGTGCGGCACGACTGAGCGTTCGACTGTTCGAACGCACCCACCAAGCCCAGCCCCAGACCTGCCGCGACTGCTGCATCCCCCTCTTTGCTCAAGGAGTTTTTGGATATGCGCAAGTTCAGTATGTCGATCCTCGCTGTCGCCGCCACGATGGCCGTATCCGGCGTGGCCTTCGCCGCCGACGATCTCGCCCCCGCGTTGAAGACGGCCATGCAGCGCGACCTGGGTCTGTCCAGCACGCAGCTCACGCAATACCTCAAGGCCGAACAACTGGCCGTGCAACAGGAAAAAACCGTACAGGCGCAGCTGGGCCGCAACTTCGCCGGCGCGTGGCTCGAGCGCAAGGCCGACGGTTCGTTCGGCTTTGTCGCGGCGAGCACCTCGATCAAGAACGCCAAGGCCGTGGCCGGCGTCGAAACCCGTCAGGCGCGTCACAGCCTCACCGCGCTCAACGCCGCGAAAGGCCAGCTCGACAGCCTGCTCACGCGCAGCGCCAAAGTCCCCAAGGGCGTGTACAGCTGGACGGTGGATCTGCCGAGCAACAGCGTGATCGTCGGCGTCGCACCGGGCGCGGAAGACGCCGGCGTCGACTTCGTCGCGCGCAGCGGCCTGGACCCGAGCGTGGTGCGTTTCGAAACCTTGAACCAGGCCCCGCAGCGCCGCATCGCGGTGCAAGGCGGCCGCGGCATGCTGCGCGATCCCGGCGACGGTTATCTGTATGCCTGCTCGGTCGGCTTCACCGTGACCAAGGGCAGCACCCCGGGCTACGCCACCGCCGGCCATTGCGGCGACGTGGGCGAGATCGTCTACCAGGAAGCCGGCCAGTGGAACCCGGGCGTTCGCGTCGGCACGTTCTCCGCCTCGTCGATGCCGAGCGGCAACCAGACCGGCCCCGATCGCGGCTGGGTCAAGGTCGACACCACCCACACCCTGTCGCCGAGCGTCTACGGCTACGGCAGCGGCGACGTCACCGTGCGCGGCAGCACCGAAGCCGCCGTCGGCGCCGCGCTGTGCCGTTCCGGCCGCACCAGCGGCTGGCATTGCGGCGCCATCCGCAGCAAGAACATGACCGTGTCCTACGTCGACGACAACGGCAACCCCGACGGCACCGTCACCGGCCTGACCCGTACCAGCGCCTGCGCCGAAGGCGGCGACTCCGGCGGTTCGTTCATCACCGGCGCCGGCCAGGCGCAGGGCGTGCTGTCGGGCGGCAGCGGCAGCTGCTCGGGCAGCCAGGGCAACAACGGCGGCGGCAACAGCTACTTCACGCCGATCAAGGCGATTCTCAGCGCGTATTCGTTGACGTTGCGCACCAGCCCGTAATCCATCGCGAACGAAGTGCGAGTCGAGCGCCCCGGGATTCCGGGGCGCTTTTTTTTTTGCCCCCGAAAACAGCGCGCATCGGCGCTGCCCTTCTCCCGCGCGCGGGAGAAGGTGCCCCGAAGGGGCGGATGAGGGCACGCGACCAACGACGCCCACAGCCACCAGTGAAAGCGGAGCCTTGCCTGCGACGATCGTCGCGCATCGCATGGATGTCGGATTCGCCCACGGGATTACGAACTGCTCATTGGTCCGGTCGCACTCGACCCGATCGCCCGATCCACCTCCGTCTGGCCCTGCACTGCCTGCGCCAGCCCCGCCCCTTGAAAGGACACTCTCATGCGCTCACCAGGATTCAAAGCCATCACCGGCTGCGTGCTTCTCTTTCTGAGCTTCGCCTCGCAAGCCGCTTGCCCGTACATGCCCGATGTCACCAACAACCGCGCCACCTCGAATACCGCGTACAGCCCAGTCAGCGGGCTCTCGTACGCCACCTACTTCGTCGAAGCGTCCATGGGCGGCGGCAACGCCGGCCTCATCAACCTGTCGATCCAGGCCCTGCCCGGCTTCACCTACCCCAGCAACGGCCGCAAAGGATTCGTCGGTAACGGCGCCGATCTGTACATCAGCTACTTCGTCGCCCCATCGGCGCCGGTCGGCGGCTACCGCGACGTCGACTACCGCATCCTCAATACGGCGGGCCAAGTGATCTGCATCGATCAGTTCCGCATCACCGTCGGCGGCTGACGCCCGCGGGCGCCGACTCGCGACCACGCCCAATC
Organism: Lysobacter capsici; assembly: GCF_018732085.1. NCBI lineage: Bacteria > Pseudomonadati > Pseudomonadota > Gammaproteobacteria > Lysobacterales > Lysobacteraceae > Lysobacter > Lysobacter capsici. The sequence goes on from NZ_CP076103.1 coordinate 3,625,307, forward strand.
CCGGAGCGCCTGGAAAGTCCAGGCGCTCCTCGACCAATCCGCCAACGCCTCGATGGCCGCCCGATTTCGCCCGCGCGAACCTCGGCGTCATCGCGCGCGCGCGCCATGCACACACAGGACTCATACGCCATGAAGCCATTGGGACTCAACGCCGTTGCCGGCGCGTCTTTGCTGCTGCTGAGCTTCGCCTCCAAAGCCGCATGCCCGATCTTGCCCGACCAAAGCACCCCGCTCATGAACACGAGCACCGCGTACACGACCGTGTCCGGTCTCGCGTACGCCACCTACTTCCTCGAAATCAGCGCCGGCGGCGGCAACGCAAGCCTGGGCAATCTGTCGATCCAAGGCGTGCCCGGCTTCGCCTACCAGCCGCCCAGCCGCGTGAAAGGGTTCATCGGCAGCGGCACGACGCTGTACGTCACCTGGCTCGTCACCCGCGGCTCGCAGACGGGGTATCGCGATGTGACCTACCGAATCCGCAATTCCGGCGGACAGCTTGTTTGCTCGGACGAGTTTCGGGTGACGGTGTACTGACGCACCAGCCGGGCCACGAGGCCGGCCCTGCCGGCCTCATGCGCTCACTGGCTCAACTTGCGTAATTGGATTTCAATGAAAGTCTCAACCGCATGGGCAACCCAAGTCTGTTTCCCTCAACCTCGCCCAAGCGATTTGAATCTCAATTGACTGCATCAAATGTGCCGTCGCGGGTAGTGTGGGCGCAACTCTTGGTTGCCCTTGCGGTTAATGCGTAAATCGGGAACTCTTCGGACATCTGCCAGCCACTTAGCATAAGGACGCCAAGCATGTCCCACCTGCAAAAGATGGCTCCGCTATTGGCGCTCTCCTTGATGTTGCAAGCCTGCGGAACAACCGGGCCGAGCAAGCAGTCTCCGCAAGAAGCCGCGGCAGCGCTACCTTCACCTCAGCGGGATTCGGTAACCGTTGAAAATCTATTGCGCTGGCCGCTTAAAGGCACCAGCGGAACCGAAAAAGTCCTTGCCGCGCTAGACAAAGTGTTCGAGATGAAACCCCTGCGCGCATCACAGTTATCCGGACAAGGCCCTGTGCGGCTCGCCGACGGTCACGTGCTCAGCTTCGCTTACGTGCGAAAGCTATCAGGGGACATCGATATCGGCATCGACCAAAAAAAGTGCGTGTCGCCCGACTGGGCCGTCGCGCTGACTGGCGCCGTGTTGAACCCGGTGTTCCAGGATGCTCATGGCGTCGATCGCGGAAAACAGTACGACGCCACCGGCAATGGAATGGCGTTACGTATCAATACGACGCCTGAAACCTACCGCTGCGTGACCGCACTGCATATCTACCCATCGCCGAAGGAACGGCCGTGAATGCAACGCTCGACCGCGACAACGCCCATCTCAGGAAGATCGCTCAATTCGAGTCCATGCCCGAACACGTTCAACGGTGGGTGCTGGCGTCGCCACATGCCACACAAGCGTTCTCCGCATTTTTCGATAAGGGTGGGCGCTTCGCTCCCAATCCAGACAATGGACTTCCCTACTACACCCCGACCACCCCGCCCACCATCTCGGTCGATCAGGCCCAATGGACGCAACTGCAAGCACCCGATGCTGCCGAGTATCCGCAACGCCACCTGTTCGGCACATTGGCTCACGAGATAGGCCACGACCGCTTCAACACCGGCAACATCCTGTTCAAAGGCGGCCCCGCCGACGACTACGTGCAGTACCGCGCTGGTCTGGAAGCACAAGCGATCTTCACTGCCTTCCCGATCTTCAAGGACTTGGAGAAAGATCCCGCCTTCGCCAAGGAGCTCCCTTTCGGCTCAATCGGCTACCTCAACGGGCTGGAACTGGGCACGCTGTACAAGTCCTGGCGCAACGGCGAATTGGACGACAAAACCGTCGTCGACCGGATCGCGGCCAAGGTCCCCGCCTCCGCGTACACACTCGGCAACCCACCCGCGGATTTGAATCAAGACGGCGCCATCACCCATCGGGACGCCTATCTGCGCGATTACCAGCGCCTGATCGACCAGCGTCCAGAAATGGCGAAGCCGCCTCAAGCCCAGGCCCAGAATTCCGTGTCGGCGCCCAGCGGCCTCAATGAACCCGATCAGCTGATGCTGGACCAGATCCGCAGCGGCACGCGCACCGCCCTGAAAGGAACCGGGAGGAGCCTCGACGGCGGAACACTTGAGCGCCTGAGCCATTGCCTTCTTGCCGAATGCAAGGACGGCCGAGACCGACATCCCGGAGCGCACGACTATACGTATTCAAGCAATGCCTTGAACCGAGTCGACCACGTATTCACGAGTAAAGATGGTCTAAACCTGTTCGCGGTCGAAGGCCGACTGGGCGATCCGGCCGGAAAGTTCGCCGTGGTGTCGGTCGAGAAAGCGATCCACACGCCCATTGAACTGTCGGATCAGAAACTGCTTGCCGCGAATCAAAACATCGCTCAAGAACGCGCATCGATACAGCAACAGGGTTTGGGGTTGGATCTTGACGATCCAGGTCGAGGCGGGCTGATGCGATAGCGGTCCAGATTGTGTCCCTCGCATCCGACTCGATTGCCTCGTGGATCGCGCACTGCGACACCACCGGCTAGAACGCACCAATGACATGAACTTAAAGAATTTCACTGCAATCATCGTCACAGCGCTGGGTTTGATCGCGTTCCAGCAAGGGAGCGCTACGGAGCAGTTACTACAGCTGCCCATCCAACTAGGGCATGCAGGTGTCAATCAAGTCGTCCGCGATCTGCAACGTCACTACGGCGTGGATGCCGCGACGGGCCTATCGGCGCTTACGAATGCCGGTCAACCGATAACGCTGGAGGACGGGACCGTCATCACACGGGCCTTGACCGGTACACGGACGCATGCGCCCGATTGGGATGAAGTCGCCTTCGACTTGAAGGCACAGCCGTGCGTTCGCATCGAACGGGCGCTTGCACTGACCGGAGCGAGGAAAGTGGGCGAATCCGCCGGCAGCGATACCGTCCTCGCCAGCGTCGCCTATCAGTTCCGGAACAACCACATTCGAATGGACATCATGACCTACGCGCCGAATCTTGGATGCGTCGGCACGGTGTGGATCTACAAGGTGGGCGCCCCGAAGGCCCCCTAGACGGCACCCCGTGCATCCGACGCGTATGTGATCGGCCGGCCTCGCATTGCTATGCTTCGCCTGCCCTTCTACACAACACAGTCATGGACACCGAGCCGTTCCGCAGCACATTCGAAAACTTTCTAGGCACGGAGCGTTTCGTCAAATTCGTTCGCCAAGGCGCGGTGCCGCGCCTGCTGTACTGGCAAGAGCGCGAATGGGATCGCTTCATCGACAAGCATCCGGAGTTCGCCTCCGCGTTGCCGCAGTTGGAGGTGCTGCTGCGCTTCTGTTATCTGCACCGGCAGGACTTGGTACAGGACCGGATCGAAGTGCTTCACGGCACCGTCCGATATGACGACGCATACATCGCCGAGCACAAGCGTCTGTTTCCCTACGCAAAAGCCGCTCCCTACATCACTCACGGCCGGGACTATCCAGACGACACCATCGAGGTGTGGCATTGCCCGCGCTGCCGGCAGCTCGCATCCCGCTACACGTTCGTGAGGGAAGATTAAGTGCCTCCTCGCCCATGCCTGAGGGCACGCACCGAAACAAAGGTCAGAGTGCAACTTCCTAAATGGCTAAATTGCAATCTGCCCCGTGTTTCTCACTGCGTCTCGAAAACTTCAGCCCCCCTTAGTCAGCAGACCGCTTAGACCGTCTAGGCTTACGTGGCACCATCCGACCAACGTTCTTGGCATGGTTGTAGTTTCCACCCTCCCAAACCATCTTCCCGAGCCAACGTGGAAGCGAATCTTCAGCAGTCTTCAGACGTTCTTGTTTGGCGAGCAGATAAAACGTAGCAACTGAACCAGCCCAAAGATAAGTCCACTCGACCCAGCCTCCTTTTGCGTAGCCAGCCAGCACGAGCCATAGGCCGATCATTAAGACCGCGGCTGATATGAAATAGCCGATGAGGCTAAACCGGTAATCCCAGCGCCTTGCAGCCGGCGAAAAATACCGAGGATCGCGCCAGTACAACTGTCCGGACTCATCATTCCAGTCGATCAGCGGCCATATTTCTGAGACCTCAAGCAGCGCCCGCGCTCCTTGCGGCTGACTTATCAAATACCGAAGAACAGCCGCGGGCAAGTACGTCCCATACGCGTGGCGCACAGCAACTTGCAGCCAAAGATCATCGGTCTGATCTCGCTTAGGCCACAGGTCCAGGAAGTCTTTGCGATCTTGGCTTCTGGATCGCTGAAAACCGAATATCCCCTTCGCCACGAACGGCACCAATACAATCGCGGCCAGCGGGAACAGCCATTGTGGGCCATAGTGTTTGAGCCAAAGTTCGATCATGGTTCCTGACGACTCCCTTCATGGCGTGCAATAAAACGAGGGCGCCGTAGCGCCCTCGCATCTAGACAACTAGTGCTTCTCATCCCTCGGCGGATGCGGATCATTCCCATAGCTGTCGCTGTCCTGGATCTTGCCGTCCTGGCCGTGGATGACGAGTTCCACTTCGTCCTTGCGGGCGAGGTCGCGGCCGGCGTCCAGGGCGTCGGCTTTGCGGTCGTGGACGGAGCTCGCGCGGTCGGCGCCTTCGCGCTTGACGGCCCAGCCTTCGGGATGGGGTACGACGTGGATATCTTTCTTCGACATGGTCCTTTGTCCTGTGAATGCGCGCGGGTTGCGCGCAGGGCCGACGCTAGCACCGCGGAAACGGCCTGCCTGGAAGCAGGCATAGCGGGTGTGCCGCGCGGTGCCACGTCTTTTTGAAAACGTGAAATGCGCCAAGGCGGGGACGGGCTGGGTGGCTATCGGCCGCCTGCAGGTCACGGCCCGGGCTGGGCGAGTCGAGCGACGAACGCGGGCTTGTACGCGCACGGTCCAAAGCGCCTGCGTTGGACAAATTTTCACCATCGAAAGCCCCTCGAGCTGTTCCGGAATGACTCGGCGGTGTTCCGGAAGGGCTCGGAGAGGTTCCGGAAGCCCGAATCGGCCTTCGCGAAGCCCGCGCCGGGATTCGCGAGTACGGATTCGGGATTCGCGAAGACGAAATCGCTGCTCGCGAATACCAATTTTGGACTCGCGAAGCCGGGCCGGGCCTTCGCTAAGGCGAAATTGCTGCTCGCTTAAGCGAAATCGGTGCTCGCGTAAGGCAAATTCGGCTTCACGAAGGCCGTCGCGGGATTCGGGTGCAGCTCGATCGTATTCGCGAACCCCTCCGCGGGCTTCGGGAAGAGCAAATCGGGATTCGGAAGGCGCCGCGCGGTGTTCGCGAAGGCCCAGGCGGGACAGCGTCGAAGCGATACCGTCTTGCAGCGGCACCGCCCCCTTCAAGCGAACGACGCATCGCACCACGCGCGGACAAAAAAGCCGCCCGAAGGCGGCTTGCGGGGACAGCGGTGTGGGGAGGTCGCGACAGGCGGCGGCTCACGCCGACGGCGCGGCGGCCTCGCGGCGGCCCTTGGCCCAACGCGCGCCCATCTCCTTGCGCAGGCCGTCCAGGCCCTGGTTCTTGCCGGACACCTTGAGCAGGCCGTAGCCCTCCAGCGCGAACGCCATCAGGTCCGCACCGAGCGCGGTCTCGGTGTCCTCGCCGCGCTCGGCCAGGCGCTGCAGGCGGTCGAGCAGCGGACGCAGGCGGTCCAGCGTGCGCAGGTCCAACTGCGCGCCGGGGAGGTCCAGGCTGGGCGGCACGATCTGGCGATTCTGCTCCAGCACGCTCAGGGCCTGACGGCAGAACACCTCGGACTTCGGCCCCATCTTGGTCAGCCGGCGGCGGTCGTCGGGCGACAGCGAGACCAACCCCGCCAGCGCCGTTTCCAGTTGATCCAGCGCCGCCACCGCGGTGGCGACTTGCTCGTCGGACACTTCCAATTGAATCAGGTTCACGCTCATGACGAATCTCCTTGTCGATGCGGACGCACGTCGAAACGACGGCGACGGGCATCGTGGCGAAGCGCCGGCGCGATGAGCAGTCGGCGAGATCCGCATTGGGGTGTCGGATTTTTCTTGGGTTAAAACGTGTGCGAAGAGGCACAGATGGCTTGCGTGTGTATCGCGCATCGGCACGCGGCACATTCATGATGCATCGCAGCGCCCTGCCCGCGTTTGCTGCACGGACGACCCGACCGCGCCATGGCGTGGCCGGCATTCGCATGCCCGGCGCTGCGTTGCGACCGATCAGATAAGAAGGAGGAACACCGCCCCGCTACGGCGCGATCGGATCGACGGCCTCGGCGACCCGGTCCAGGTCATCGGCCAAGCGGTCGAAACAATGGGCCAGCGCCTGGGCAGAGAGGTAGACCACGTCGGGGCCGGCTTCGCCCTGGGGCTCGGTGAGCTGGGCGAGCAGGCGTAGGTGGTCGCGGGTTTGGGTTAGGGCTTGGTGGGCGGTGGCGGGGAGGAGGTAGATGTGAGGTGTGGCGTTGGGGATGCGGTGTCCGTTTCGCATGCGTGTCTCCCTAGAGTCGTTGATCCATGACGGGAGTATTTTATTCTATTTTTGAATATCCTGAAAGAGGATACAGCATTCGTGCGGACCTTTGGAATCCGCGCATATGCCAAGCAACACGCTATACACCAAAGAGAACGAAGTTCTCTCCCGGCTCATTCGCGACATGCGAACCGCCGCCGGCCTCACTCAAGCATCTTGCGCCGAGGCATTGGGTAAGCCGCAGTCCTACGTAAGTAAGATCGAGGGCGGAAGCCAGCGCATCGATCTTCTTCAGCTGCGCGACTACTGTCATGTTTGTGGAGTGTCTTTGACCGTATTCGTTAGACGCTTCGAATCCAGCATCTAGCCCCCCATCTCTCTTTCGCTGAATCGAAATTAGGCTGAGCAAGACCTCGTTTTTAGGAGATTTCACATTGAATTTAATTATGAACTGACAAATCAATAATTTATTCTGGATACTACCATCAATCACTTTCGACAAGGAGGTACAGATGTCTTTCCCTGCTCAAGCCTTTCGAATTCTTATCGCATCCCCTTCCGACGTATCTGAAGAACGTGAACTAGCAGTTCGAGCCATACAAGAGTGGAATGATCTAAATGCAGCGGAGCGGCAAATAGTGCTCTTGCCACTCCGATGGGAAACACACTCAGCACCAGAGTACGGCAAGCGCCCACAAGAAGTAATTAACAAACAGATCGTAGACCGTTGCGATCTTCTGATAGGAATTTTTTGGACCCGAGTGGGAAGCCATACTGGAATTGCAGAAAGCGGCACAATCGAAGAAATCGAAAGAGTCGCAAGCGCTGGAAAACTGGTCATGCTGTACTTCTCCCAGGGAAAACAAGATCCGGAAAGAATAGACATAGAACAATTATCAAGACTTCGTGAATTCAAAAAGAAGACCTTTCCAAACGCCCTCATTGAACAGTACGCAAGCCCAATCGAGTTCAAAGACAAACTTGCCAAACAAATCGAAATACAACTCAGATCAATATTAGCAACGACCGCGGATAATGCCAGCGTACAAAACGATAATCAGCCACTTACAGACATTTCGCTAAATTTCGCGGACGCTGATAGCGGCGTGAACTTGGGTGACACGGCCGTCATCAATTCGACATTTATTGACATTGAGGACTACTCTTTAGTTCCGGACTACATGCCGTCACCAGTAGCCGAAGAAATCGAAAAGGACCCTAAATCAGGAAAGCACCAAAACAAATTATTAATTAACGCATTTCGCACCGCTGATACAAATAAAGACTACTACCGTCAAAGAACAGCCCACATTGCGCTTAGATCATATTTTCGTCCCATTCGATTCTGGCTGAAGAACAAAGGGCGCATTGGCGCTCGCGACATATACATAGATCTAAAGCTGGTCTCGAACGGCTCTCCAATAACCCTCATCGAGAGAAGCAAGCTACCATCCACCCCCCCAGCACGGACTAAATCGGCATTTTCGTTTGATTCGCCACCAAACTCACTTGATGAATTGGCAGAAGACTCATCAGAATGGTCGTCGCACATAGAGGTGCGAGCACTTCAACCGCAACGAGAGTTAAGCCCCGAATCTCAGTTAGTCATCGGCGCAAGAAGAAGCTGCGAGGTTACGGTTACAGCCACTATATTTGCAGACACCCTTGCCGAGCCAATCACTCAACATCTATCACTTAGCATTGACGTAGAACATATCACTTTTAAGGGGGATGACATGATTCAGCTTCTGACGCCGGAGCCATCGGCCGAAGATTAGAAACCCTACCTTTAACAAAAAGAAGGAGAGCAAGCCCCGGCCCTGCTACTTAATGATGTAATGGCTCAACCTAGCATCACCAATTAGTATATCCCTCCGAAACTAGATCGCCTATAAATATACCTCCCGACCCAACTCCTTCAACCCGTCCTGCTCTACCCTAGCGCTTAGCTCCTATCTTCTTGGATCTTGCGCCTTATCACTATGATCTCGTCGCGGAGTGACTTACGCACATCCCTGCTTATCTTCACATAGATGGATCCCCAAGGAGTTGTTACACCTGCCCGTACCAATCTAGCGACGAGCCAAGGAGGGCCTGGAAATTCACTCAAGAACTGGCCGAAAACATTACCCTCTGGGGCTGCATAACTGAAAGTTTCGCCTCGCTGAAGATCGGTCGGAAGCCGAGAATTAGTTGGGTGCTGCCAGTTATTAGCGACAGCAGAGGGCCATTTGACGAATCGCCTTACTATTGGATGAATTTCAAGAAAAGCACTATTGATGCGAAGACTATGAGTACCAAGATTACTAACTCGATAACAGAGAAACGCTCGATCCAAATCAGGAGTAAAAATGACAATATTTAAATCCCCTTTGGCACGAGGTTTTTCAGAACGCCTTGCCAAGTAGAGCGCCGCCACAACCGCAGCAAAACTAGCTATAGAAGAAAGCCATGTACCAAGATCCCCGCAATTGATCCCTTCCATACAGGCAGGAATTTCGAGCATGACCCTTCTCCTCTGAATAAAAGAAATCACTCAAAGCGCATTCTCCGGCCCATATAAAATGCGCTCACCATTGTGCACGCAAACGCCAATGCCTTTCAGTCATTCACGAGCAAGTAGAGTTCGTCACTACTCCACTCAGGATTCAGAAACAGGCGGCAGACTGCAATTTTCTCAATAACAAAACGGCACTTTGCGCCCGCTTTTAAGTCGAATTGACGATGATGCGGACAGGAGTGGCTACAGACGCTTGCTCGATTCGGCTTCGTCCTGAGGCAGCGCTTTGCGGACCCATAGCGTCGTCGGCACTTGTTCGTGCCGGGCGACTCGGAGGAAGGCTCGCTGGCGCGATGGGCTTTCGTCGCACTCCTCTTTGCACAGGGCCGTGTTACCTAAGCCGTAGTTGCGAATTTTGTAGGTGGCGATCAGGCGCTCGGCCATGTCGCGGCGCTCGTACAGGTACACCGATCGCCCCTGCACGACCCAGCGTTGGCGCAATCGCTGTTGCCGCCGTTCTTCGTCGGCTTGTTGCTTGGCTTCGGGATGGGCTTTGTAATAAACCTCGGTGTCCAGGCGGTCGGCCCCGCAGTGCATCGTCTGGCTGTAGTAGTCCTGCTCCCAGGTCCCATCGGGATAGAACGTCGTATTCGTCACCGAGGTGGTGCGGAAGCCGTCCGGAACGGCGGCGAGGCTCCAATCTCCTGGCAGGAAGTCGGCCAGTGCGGTGTTCGGCGGCCGGTGCAGCGCGCATGCGTTGGCGCCGAGCAAGGCCATCATCCAGACGATATGTCGCTTCATTGCGCCCCCGATCGGCCCAGATGGCCCCTACGGAGTTATACGAGGGCGGGCTGAGGTAGGACAAGCGCGGCCGGGTGCTCTGCCCCGGCCTGCGGCGCAGTCGTTGGCGGTTGTCGCCGGTGATGAGGCCCTCTTTCCGAAACAGGGGTCAGAGCGCTCTTCCCTAAAGAACGATGAGATGGAGCCCCATTTGACTCGTCAACGGCGCATGCCTTCTTGCGCCGGCACCTGAAGCTCCCTTCCCTGCTGCTGGCTGCGCTCAACCTCTAACACCTGATTCACCCCCACCAACCGATCAAACGAAGCCTCAACCGGCGTCTTGGCCGCTTGCTCAGTCGGCATATGCGCCCGCCGATTCGCCGGGTCGTCCAGGCGCCCTTCGACGATGAAGATGTTTTCGCCGGGTTTAAGTCCCGCGCCACCATTCCCCAGCACAACATGGTCGATCCGTGACAGGCCCTGCGCTTTCGCCAGGACGGTCAGGCTGGCGGTGAGGCGTTCGCTGTCCGCGTCGGGCGCGCGGCCGAGAGATGCATCGAGTTCGGCGACGCCTTTGTGCGCTTGCAGGTAGAGCGCGTGGTCGGGATGCGAGGGCGTGCGCGGGTCGGGCCTTGTAGGTTGCGCAGCTTCGGCGGGGGTTGCCGGCGCGGCGAGGTCCGGGGGCGCGACTGTCCTGGCGTCCGCGGTGGTATCGCGCAGGTTGCGCATGACCGGCGTGCCGGTGGTGGTGTCGTAGAAGTTCAGGTCGACCTTGTGATTGGCGAAGCTGACGCCGTCGCGTTCGAGCTTCGCCAAATCCCAGCCCAGGCGACCGAGGTTGAGGTGCAGCGGCGGGTCGGGGCCAGCGAGCGGGTTGGCGATGGCGTTGTCCGCTTCGATCTTTTGGTCGGCGATGCGGCCCATCGTGTGGGCGGCGTAGTAGTTGCGGTAGTCCAGATCGCCATGCGGCCCAAGCTTGGCCTCGCTCGCCGGCGCATCGAAATGGCAGCGCGCTACGGCTTCGATGTTTTCCGGTGAGTAGGCGATGCGGCCGTCGGGCTTGGTTTGAATGCCGGGCGCCCAATTGAATGTTTCGGTGGCGGCATCGCGAACCACGCACAGGCTCGATGGCGCGGTCCGCTCCAGGATTTCCTTCGTGCTCGCTTGTGGGTCGAGATGCCGGATTCTGGAAACGATGGCATTGACCGAATGCAGTTCGGCGTACGACTCGTCCCAACGCTGGCGCTGTTGCAAGGTAAGGGCGATGTCGGTGGGATCATGCACATCGCTGTCTGTTGCAAAACGCGTACCCAAGTCCCGTTCGAACTGCTTCGCCCGAAATAGACGATCCTGTTGATTGGCGGCGTGGGCGGCTTCATGCGCCAAAGCGCCGACCAATGGGTCTATGCCCTCTTCGCTCTTCGCGGCGCCTTGTAAGGTTTGCCTGCTTACGGACAGGGAGCCGCCGACATCGGTGAAATGCCCGCCGGTGCCGGGAATGGATTGGGTGGTGAATCGTTGCAGGACGCCGCGGTCCAGTGTCGTTTCGATCAGCTGTGCGAGGTAAGGTGATTCGCCTATCGCTTGGCGCAGTGCCGACACCTCGGCGTCCGAGGTCTGCTCGCGCCGTTTCAAATCCACCAGTAACGACTCGATCCTCGGGTCGATGGGGTCAGCCATGTCCCGCTCCCGGAGCGGACACATCGAGCATGTGGATGCACCGTCGCGATTTGCCGTCCGGGGCCGCAACGTCCTGATCGAACAGCCGTATCACTACTGTGCTCGGGGTGATCGACTGACCTTCGGTGAACATCACGTGCGGCCTGAGTCCCTGGATGGGCCGCTCATGCGCCACCAGATGCGATTGTTCGACCAGTGCCGGACGCAGTCGTGCGAGGTCCAGGTAACAGCCGGACGGGCTGGCCGCAGGCACGTAGACCGACAATAAAACGTCGGATTTGCGGGTCTTCAACGCAATGCGGAATCCATGGCCGGGCGATAACGGACCGCTGAGTTCCCAGACATTCGAACGTCCGGGCGGTGTCGCTTCTGGATTGAATTTAGCGCCTAGAATCGTCTCGACTGCATTGCGACTGATGCGGTTGTCGCGAGCGATCGATTGCATCACGGCCAAGATTCGGGGTTCGAACTCTTTGGCGAGGCGGGTCACACCGGGGTCGATGTTTATTACGGTCGGCGATGCGTCCTTTGGTTTTTTATCCCGATGGTTGGTTTCGTCCACCGACGCGGCCGAACAGGCGGACACCAGGGACAATGCCAAGACCGTCCAGAACCTGTATCCATTGACGCGCGGAACTGGATGCTTCATGGCGACCTCTTCCTGAGCGCTGATGCCGGGACAGTCGAAACATCATCGATTACGGACGGGCTTGCAAGACTATTCGGCTGGAAATCTGCAAAGAAACTGTCTGCTAGTCGTCGCAATCGCGCATTAGCGCAACTGCCAGTTGCGCATGGGCAGCGAGCGCTTGTGAAAGTGTGCCTTTAGCCATCAACTTACCCATAAAGCAATAGTCCCGCCGAAGCGAGGCCATTGGTGAATAGATTGCTTGTCGCTAATGAACGCGTTTCGGCCATCCCCGCCAATTGGTATGCGCCCGCCAAAAAGTCGCTTACGGGCGGGCCGAGGCCTTCGAAACTGAATTACTGCTCGAAGCAACCGGACATTTATCGTCGAGGTCAAACTACCGCAGAGCCGCAACAACAGCTGCCGCGGATCTCACACCCTTCCCCCTAGCGCGCGACCAGCCCGAAGCATCGCAGCCTCAACAGCGTCACTCCATCCCTCAGGCAGCCCTATGTCGAGAGTTAAATTGTAGGTGCCAGCTACAGGCTCACCATCGAACACGTCGGTTATGAATTTAGGGATCTTTTCCACTTGCTCAAAGACATCGCCTGCCACACCCGCGTATAGATCACGGATTTCAACGAACTCTTCATCTACATGTGTAAATCGTACAGACTCCTCCCAAGCAAGCGCACTACTGCAGACCTCTCCATATAGACGGCATGTGGAGACGATATCAATGTCATTTCCGGCGATGCCGGGCTTACCCCAGGAGCGTGAAAACTCCACATTAGTCAGAGCACTAAGCGCATTAACAATGCGAAGTATTTCATCTGACTTACCAGATATCCACGCAAGAAAGTCTTCTCTCTTTATGCGCACATACGGCCCGACATAGAGACCATTCTTGAGCGCACTCCACCTTCGCACTATGGGGGCGATTTCCTGACGCAGAACCTCAGCGGTCAGCAGGTACTCCCAGTACTCGCCTTTCTCGAGAATCAAACGTTCCGCGAGATAGCTCAATTTACCAAGGTCTTCTAGATGCCGCTTCTCATATCGCTGGCGAACTTGTGCAGATACCTTTCCAATTTGTCGCGCGATCCAGCCTTCATGTTCGCGCTGCCACTCATACAGCAGACCCGCCGGATACCTATTTGGATCGTCATCCACGATTTTGTGGCAGTTCGCACAGAGCCAAATGGCATTGGTGATACTACTGCGATCAACGGACTCCATCTCCGGGTCGTAACGTGCCGAACCAGGATTTGCTCCGTAAATATGAGCGGCCTCACCGACATTCACTGAATCGTGCGCGTCAACTGTCGGACCACTTGTGACAGCACGACACTCAGGGTTTGAGCAGCAATTAGCTGCCCGTTTCGCCAACGTAGTGACGATCGATTGCTTAAAACGATCCTGGACAGTCATTTGCTGATTGACCTGAAATTAACAGAAATTCCTCCGACTAAGGATACGCCGTATGGTCACGGTCGCGGCCAGAATCTATGCGTCATCAAAATCGTCTCATGGAGGATTCGTTTGTCACAGGAAATACCGCCCTAGCCCCGCCAGTTCGCATGCGTCCGCCAAAACTCGACACTGCGCAGATAAGCCGCCCGATCCAACCCCACCCCCGACCCGCCCTCTTCCACCCCAAGCGCATTGCGCATCATCGTAATCGGCGCCATCGGTGTCTCGACCGGCTCGGCGGTGTACATGCAGCCGACCACGCCCCAGTCGGCGGTGGTGTCGGTGCCCTCTTTCGCCAGTTGTTCGCGGCTGTAGAGGATGACGATGAGGTAGTCGGCCACGGGCGGGTCGAGGCCTTCGAACCAGCGCACCAGCACGGGCAGTTCGTCCTTGGTGCGGGCTTCGTAGTCGGTGCGCAGCAGGTGGCGGTTGGCGTCGGTGATCGGCGCGGTCAGGCAGCGGGTGCGGGTCCAGTTGCGGTGGACGTGCAGTTTGCAGAACGGGGCGTAGCCGTCGAGGACGGTCAGCGGCGGGACGTCGTTGAGGTGGCGCTCGAATTGCTCGGGCGTGATGTCCTGGAGGGTGTTGCGGCGCGGTTCGCGCGGGAACAGGCGGGCGCGGGCGAAGTCGGTGAGGATGATGGTCATGGGGGGATTATCGGGCAGCGCCAGGCGGGTCGTCTGGGGTGGGGCGAGTGTTTTTCAGGCGAGTTGGGGCTTCCATCCGTAGATGGGTTGTTGTGGCGGTTGCTTTTCGAAGGTTGCGCCGGCGGTTGCGGGGGCGTGGTCGCGGCTTGCGCCGCTCCTACAGTCGGGTGCCGGGCTGTGTCGTGGTTGCAATAAAAAAGGCCCGCGGGGGCGGGCTTTTTTGGATGGTGATGGGGTTACATGTTGCGACGGTATTCGCCACCCACGTCGTACAGCGCATGGCTGATCTGGCCGAGGCTGTGGGTCTTCACCGCTTCCATCAAGGACGCGAACACGTTCTTGCGATCGCGCGCGGCGGCCTGCAGGCTGCGCAGGCCTTCGCTGGCGTAGTCGTTGCGGCCTTGCTGGTACGACAGCACGTTGTCGATCTGCTGGCCCTTCTCTTCCGGGGTCGAGCGGATCAATTCGATCTCGGTGACGATGTCGCCGCCGTGGTCCTTCGGCAGGAAGGTGTTGACGCCGACCAGCGGCAGGCTGCCGTCGTGTTTCTTGTGTTCGTAGTAGAGGCTTTCTTCCTGGATCTTGCCGCGCTGGTACATGGTGTCCATGGCGCCCAGCACGCCGCCGCGTTCGCTGATGGCTTCGAATTCCTTGTACACGGCCTCTTCGACGATGTCGGTGAGGTAGTCGACGGCGAAGCTGCCCTGCCAGGGGTTTTCGTTGAAGTTGAGGCCCAGTTCCTTGTTGATGATCATCTGGATCGCGACCGCGCGGCGCACGCTTTCCTCGGTCGGGGTGGTGATGGCTTCGTCGTAGGCGTTGGTGTGCAGGCTGTTGCAGTTGTCGAACAGCGCGTACAGGGCCTGCAAGGTGGTGCGGATGTCGTTGAACTGGATTTCCTGCGCGTGCAGGGACCGGCCGCTGGTCTGGATGTGGTACTTCATCATCTGGCTGCGCGGGTCGGCGCCGTAGCGCTCGCGCATGGCGCGGGCCCAGATGCGGCGGGCGACGCGGCCGATGACGGTGTACTCCGGGTCCATGCCGTTGCTGAAGAAGAACGACAGGTTGGGCGCGAAGTCGTCGATCTTCATCCCGCGGGCGAGGTAGTACTCGACGATGGTGAAGCCGTTGCTCAGCGTGAAAGCCAGCTGGCTGATCGGGTTCGCGCCGGCTTCGGCGATGTGATAACCGCTGATCGACACCGAGTAGAAGTTGCGGACGTTCTTGTCGACGAAGTACTGCTGGATGTCGCCCATCATGCGCAGGGCGAACTCGGTGCTGAAGATGCAGGTGTTCTGGGCCTGGTCTTCCTTGAGGATGTCGGCCTGGACGGTGCCGCGCACGGTGGCGAGGGTCTTGTCCTTGATGCGCTGATAGGTTTCGGCGTCGACGACCTGGTCGCCGGTGATGCCGAGCAGGCCCAGGCCGAGGCCGTCGTTGGTTTCCGGCAGCAGGCCGCTGTATTGCGGGCGCTTGCGGTCCTTGAAGATGGCTTCGATCTTGTCGTGCGCGGCGTCCCAGCGGGCGCCGTCTTCGCGCAGGTATTTCTCGACCTGCTGGTCGATGGCGGTGTTCATGAACATCGCCAGCAGCATCGGCGCGGGGCCGTTGATGGTCATCGACACCGAGGTGGTCGGCGCGCACAGGTCGAAGCCGGAGTACAGCTTCTTCATGTCGTCCAGGGACGCGATGTTGACGCCGGAGTTGCCGATCTTGCCGAAGATGTCCGGGCGCACGGCGGGGTCTTCGCCGTACAGGGTGACGCTGTCGAACGCGGTCGACAGGCGCGCGGCGGGTTGGCCGACCGACAGGTAATGGAAGCGGCGGTTGGTGCGCTCGGGCGTGCCTTCGCCGGCGAACATGCGGATGGGGTCTTCGCCGGTGCGGCGGTACGGGTAGACGCCGCCGGTGTAGGGGTAGTAGCCCGGCAGGTTTTCTTTTTGCAGGAAGGTCAGCAGCTCGCCCCAGCTCTTGTAGGTGGGCGCGGCGATCTTCGGGATTTTCTGGTGGCTCAGGGAGTCGCGGTAGTTTTCGACGCGGATGGCTTTGCCGCGGACTTCGTATTCGGTGATGTCGTCGGTGATGGACTTCAGGCGCGCGGGCCAGTCGCGCAGGAGCTTGAGGGCTTCGGACGTCAGGGTCTGGACGGCGTCGTTGTAGCGTTGGCGCAGGGTCAGCAACGAACGATCTACAGCGAAGCCCCGATTTTCTTTAAAGAGCTTCTGCACCTTGTGCATCTTGCGCTGAAATTCGCGCATCGCCTCCAACGTATTGGGGCTTGCCTCACTGATAAGCCGATCGTATTCCTCCTCATCGGTATCAACGTAAGCGGCAGTGAGAAGTGCATCGGAGTGATACAGGTCCAAAGCATTGGGAACCTGATCACCAAGGTCTTTCAACGACTGCCAATACGACTGCGCGCGATCGGCGACGTCCGACTGGCTTTCGATCTGGCGATTGATCGACCGGCCCTGCTCCGCGATCTCGGCGAGGTAACGTACCCGCGCGCCGGGAATCAGCACGGTCGCGCGCGGCTCCTTCAACGAGGTGTCGACGTCGGGCGTCCACTTTTCGGCCGGCAGCGAGAGTTTCTCGCGCAGCAGGCGGCACAGGTTGACGAACATCCAGCTGATGCCGGGGTCGTTGAACTGGCTGGCGATGGTCGGGTAGACCGGCACGTCTTCGTCGGGCGTGGCGAAGGCGACGCGGTTGCGTTTCCACTGCTTGCGCACGTCGCGCAGGGCGTCTTCGGCGCCGCGCTTGTCGAACTTGTTGAGCACGACCAGTTCGGCGTAGTCGAGCATGTCGATCTTTTCCAGCTGGCTCGGCGCGCCGAAGTCGCTGGTCATGACGTACATGGGGAAGTCGACGAGGTCGACGATTTCCGAATCGCTCTGGCCGATGCCGGCGGTTTCGACGATGACCAGGTCGTAGCCCAGGCCGCGCAGGAAGCCGATGCAGTCCTTGAGCACGGTGTTGGTCGCCGAGTGCTGGCGGCGGGTGGCCATCGAGCGCATGTACACGCGCGGGCTGCGCAGCGAGTTCATGCGGATGCGGTCGCCGAGCAGCGCGCCGCCGGTGCGGCGGCGGGTCGGGTCGACCGAGATCACCGCCATGCGCATGTCGGGGAAATTGGCGAGGAAGCGGTTGAGCAGTTCGTCGGTGACCGAGGACTTGCCGGCGCCGCCGGTGCCGGTGATGCCGACCACCGGGGTCTTGCCGCCGGCGAGCTGCCACTGCTTGCGCAGGTGCGCGAGTTGGCTTTCGTCGAGCAGGCCTTCTTCGATCGCCGAGAGCATCTTGCCGATGGTGATTTCGTCGTCGATCGCGGCCGGCTTGTCGGGCGTGGTGTCGGCCTGGCGGCCTTCGCTGGCGCGGCGCACGACGTCTTCGATCATCGCCACCAGGCCCATGTGCATGCCGTCGTTGGGATGGTAGATGCGCTCGACGCCGTAGGCCTGCAGCTCGCGGATTTCCTCGGGCGTGATGGTGCCGCCGCCGCCGCCGAACACGCGGATGTGGCCGGCGCCGCGCTCGCGCAGCATGTCGACCATGTACTTGAAGTATTCGACGTGGCCGCCCTGGTAGCTGGACAGCGCGATGCCGTCGGCGTCTTCCTGCAGCGCGGCGCGCACGACGTCTTCGACCGAACGGTTGTGGCCGAGGTGGACGACTTCGGCGCCCTGCCCCTGGATCAGGCGACGCATGATGTTGATCGCGGCGTCGTGGCCGTCGAACAGGCTGGCGGCGGTGACGAAGCGCAGCGGGGTGGCGTCGGCCTGGGCGGCGGGAAGGTTGGCTGCAGTCGTGCTCATGGCGGTCTCGATACGCAGTACGGGCTGTGCGTATTGTAGCTCCGTGAAGCAGGCACGGTTTGGCGGGTGGCCGTGCGGTGCAGGATGGGCGGCTGCGTTACGGCAGTCAGGGTAGCGGCGTCAATGGGGTTCGGGGTGGCGGGATGGGTGGAAGCGTGGCGGGGGTTGGCGGTGAGGAGGTTCTGGTCGCTGCATTCGCCGTGCGCGGCTTGAGCGCTTAAGTCGGTTCTCGGCTTGGAGGCCATGACAGGCCCGCATCTCTCAGGCCGTCATTCCCGCGAACGCGGGAATCCAGTGACTTCGACGCCGCAGCAAGAACGGAATCGGTCGGTTCGGGCCGTGACTCTCCAGAACGTGCACAGCCCGAGGTTTTCTGGTCAGGACGTTTGAAGTCACTGGATTCCCGCGTTCGCGGGAATGACGGCCGGGAGGTTTCGCACAGGACGGCTGAGAGGTTTCGCACAGATCGCTACTGCACATGGCGCGCATGGTCGCGTGTGGCCGCCGTAAACCATGCAGCCGGCCTTCAGCAATCTGGCGTTGCCATGAACGCGCTCGGCGGCGGCGTCAACAACGCCGCGGCCACGACGTTGCCATCGACACAGGCGGGTGGCCGCCGAGTCGAGGAGAAGGGTCATGGCAATGCGTCCTTTGGTGTTGGCGGCGATGATCGGTGTGGCGTCGCTGGCAGGTGTGCATGCGCCCGAAGCGCAGGCGCGTACATATGTGGGCGTGGATGTGCGGGTGGCGCCGCCTCCGCCGCGCTACGAGCGGGTGCGGGTGCGACCGGGCTATGTGTGGACGCCGGGGCATTGGCGCTGGGACGGCCGGCGTTATTACTGGATCGGCGGCAATTACATACCGGCGCGCCGCGGGTACGTGTATGTCGCGCCGCGCTGGAATGCGTATGGGCCGGCGTGGCGGTTCAATGAGGGGCATTGGCGCCGGCGCTGAGGTTGGGCGCAGTGGGCTGGGTTGAGGTCGCGGTCGAAGGAATGTCGCGGCCAATGTCGATTGCGTAACACCTGGCAGCTTTTGTCTGGGCTCTACATTCACAGGACTGCGCACCGCTCATGAAAGCGGCCGTTCCCCCCTTTGAAAAAGGGGGGCCAGGGGGGATTTGCTCTTGACGCTTCGGCGCGCAAAGCAAATCCCCCGGCGCAGTCGGTGTCGTTGGACTTCGAAGTCGCGCAGGCGCCGCGCCCCGTTTTTCAAAGTGGGCGATCGTTTGCGCTGCGGGTGTTTTTGTTGGGACGATCGTTTGCGCTGCGGGCGCGTTTGTTGAGGCGTTTGGGTAAGAGCGCTTGTCGGGGCGTCCCCACCAACCCCGTTTGGATCGTGGCAACCGCCCATCCCGGCAAAGCCGCCGACGCCGCCTGCGGCCGCCGCGGCACGCATACCTAGCCGTATTGCCCGATTGCTTTAGACTAGCGCCCCTGCGACGGGCAGCACGGCGCCGCCGCACAGGCGAATTCATTTCTTTTCAACGACTTAACCACACCCAGGCGTGACGCGCAGGCGGAAAATCCCGCGCAATCCCGCCCGGTCCGGAGCACCCGATGATTTTCGAAACCCTCGACACCTTCGGCCATGAGCAGGTCGTCTTCTGCCATAACAAGGACGCCGGCCTGAAGGCCATCATCGCGATCCACAACACCGTGCTCGGCCCGGCGCTGGGCGGCCTGCGCATGTGGCCGTACAAGACCGAGCAGGACGCGCTCAACGACGTGCTGCGCCTGAGCCGCGGCATGACCTACAAGAACGCGGTCGCCGGCCTGAACATCGGCGGCGGCAAGGCGGTGATCATCGGCGATCCGTCGGCCGACAAGTCCGAGGCGCTGTTCCGCGCGTTCGGCAAGTTCGTCGATTCGCTGGGCGGCCGCTACATCACCGCCGAGGACGTCGGCATCGACGTCAACGACATGGAATACGTGTACCGCGAGACCGAGTACGTCACCGGCGTGCATCAGGTCCACGGCGGTTCGGGCGATCCCTCGCCGTTCACCGCCTACGGCACCCTGCAGGGCCTGATGGCCGCGCTGAACAAGCGTTTCGGCGATGAGGAAGTCGGCAAGTACAGCTACGCCGTGCAGGGCCTGGGCCACGTCGGCATGGAATTCGTGAAGCTGCTCAAGGAGCGCGGCGCGAAGATCTTCGTCACCGACATCAACAAGGGCCTGGTCGACAAGGCCGTGTCCGAGTACGGCGCCGAAGCCGTGGGCCTGGACGAGATCTACGACGTCAACGCCGACGTGTACTCGCCGTGCGCGCTGGGCGGCACCGTCAACGAGCAGACCTTGCCGCGCCTGAAGGCCAAGATCATCTGCGGCGCGGCCAACAACCAGTTGGCCAACAACGCCATCGGCGACGAAGTGGCCAAGCGCGGCATCCTGTACGCGCCGGACTACGCGGTGAATGCCGGCGGCGTGATGAACGTGGCGCTGGAACTCGACGGCTACAACCGCGAGCGCGCCATGCGCATGATGCGCACGATCTACCACAACCTCGGCCGCATCTTCGAGATCGCCGAGCGCGACAGCATCCCGACCTACACCGCCGCCGACCGCCTGGCCGAAGAGCGCATCACCGCGATCGGCAAGCTCAAGCTGCCGATGGGCCGTTCGGCCCCGAGCTTCCGCGGACGAATCCGCGGCGGTCACTGAGTAAAACTTCGACGGGGCCAACGGCCCCGTCGTCGTATCCGGCGTAGGGTTTTCGCGCCGGCCCGCGTTGAAATGAATGCGCGGGCGCGGCGCGACCCGCGCGCGGTAGTGCGATACACCTCCCAATGTTGTGCACACGCTATAGGACATTCGACATGCGCAAACACGCTCTTGCCACCTTCGTGGCACTGAATCTGGCCTTCGCCGCCTATGCCGCCGAGCCCGCCAAACCGGCCGCGCCGCCCCACCACGACGCGCTCGACTACGAGCATCAGGAGCAGTGGCAGGCCGCGCACGACAAGTCGCAGTCGCCGATCGACATCGTCACCGCCAGCGCCGTCGACGCCGCCGACAACGAGCCGCGCGCGCTGCAGTTCGAGCACACCCGCGGCGCGGTGGATTCGGTCGAGGACAACGGCCACGCGGTGCAGGTCGACACCCACGCCACGCAAGCGACGATCCGCGGCCGCCATTTCACCCTGGCCCAGTTCCACTTCCACGCCGCCAGCGAGCACACCCTGGACGGCAAGCATTTCCCGCTCGAAGGCCATTTCGTGTTCAAGGCCCAGGACGGACGCCTGGCGGTGGTCGGGGTGATGTACGACATCGGCGCGGCCAACCCGGTCGCGCAAGAGGTGCTCAACGACCTCAAGCCGAAGAAGAAACAGGCCAAGCCGGCCCAGCACGAGATCGACATCGAAGGCCTGCTGCCCAAGTCGCGCGGCTATTACCACTACCTGGGCTCGCTTACGACCCCGCCTTTGACCGAAAATGTCGAGTGGTACGTGATGCCGGCACCGGTGACCATGTCGAAGAAGCAGATCGACGCGTTCTTGAGCCACTACCGCCGCAACAACCGCAACATCCAACCGCTCAACGGGCGGCCGCTGATTCGTTACGAGGGCTGATATGCGCAGTTTTCCCCTGGGTGAAGAGATCGACGCGCTGCGCGATGCGGTGCGGCGTTTCGCCGACGCCGAGATCGCTCCGCGCGCGGAGCAGATCGATCACGACAACGCGTTTCCGCAGGACCTGTGGCTCAAGCTGGGCGAGATGGGCCTGCTCGGCATGACCGTGCCGGGCGAATACGGCGGCAGCGAGATGGGTTATCTGGCGCATCTGGTCGCGATGGAGGAAATCTCGCGCGCCTCGGGTTCGGTCGGCCTGTCCTACGGCGCGCATTCCAACCTGTGCGTGTCCAACCTGTACGCCAACGCCAACGAGGCCCAACGCACCAAGTACCTGCCCAAGCTGTGCAGCGGCGAGTGGAAGGGCGCGCTGGCGATGAGCGAACCGGGCGCGGGCTCGGACGTGGTCGGCTCGATGAGCTGCCGCGCCGAACTGCGCGGCGACGTGTGGGTCGCCAACGGCAACAAGATGTGGATCACCAACGGCCCGGAGGCCGACGTGCTGATCGTGTACATGCGCACCGCGGGCAAGGACGCCGGCAGCAAGTGCATGACCGCGTTCATCGTCGAAAAGGGCATGAAGGGGTTCAGCACGGCGCAGAAACTCGACAAGCTCGGCATGCGCGGCTCCAACACCTGCGAGTTGGTGTTCGAGGACTGCGAGATCCCGGCCGAGAACGTGCTCGGCCAGGTGCATCACGGGGTCAAGGTGCTGATGAGCGGCTTGAACACCGAGCGCCTGGTGCTGACCGGCGGCCCGATCGGCCTGATGCAGTCGGCGCTGGACATCGCCCTGCCCTATGTGCGCGAGCGCAAGCAGTTCGATGTCGCGATCGGCACCTTCAGCCTGATGCAGGGCAAGATCGCCGACATGTACACGGCGCTGCAGTCCAGCCGCGCGTTCGCGTATCAGGTCGGTCGCGATTTCGATGCCGGGCACAAGAGCCGGATCGACTCGGCCTCGTGCCTGCTGCACGCGTCCGATGCCGCGGTGCAGGTGGCGCTGGAAGCGATCCAGACTTTGGGCGGCAACGGCTACATCAACGAGTACCCGACCGGGCGGATTCTGCGCGACGCGAAGCTGTATGCGATCGGCGCGGGGACGAACGAGATCCGGCGGATGTTGATCGGGCGGGAGTTGTTTGACGGCAAGAGCTGAGGGGTCGTCGGGTTGGGTTGTCTGGAAACGCCGTCGCGGCTTCGCGGCGGCGTTTTTGGTTTTTCGGGATTCGGGATTTGGGTGCTGGACGTGGGTCGCTTGGCTTTGCTTGGGGGTCGTCGGCGGTTGAAAAGCGAATCTCCCCCAACCCCTCTTTTACAAAGAGGGGAGCCGATCTTGGCGATCGGGGTGGTTCGTGGGCGCGCTTACGCGCGAGCGGGGTTTCGCGCGAGCGGGGTTTCACTGCGTATACGGCACGATCGCCGGATGCGACACGATCGCTACGAATGCGCTCCCCTCTTTGTAAAAGAGGGGTTGGGGGAGATTCGCTTTTCCAAACAGCCGCTGCGTATCAATACGCAAGCCAGCCCCAATCGTCCAAAGCGGCAGGAAACATCACCCGGCGCGCTTCAACGAACCCGCCTCGCTCCCATCCAACTCAGAACGAAAACGACCAATTCGCCAACGCACGCGGATACTGCTGCCCGAACTCGTAACGGTTATCCAGATCCAGGCTCAGCACCCCGCCCCGCGCAAACCGCGCGCTGAGCCCCAGGCCCAGCACCCCGGCCTCGCGAGCGAACGGGTCACTCGCGATCGGCGCCCATACGTCCAGCCCGGTGAAACGCGCATCGATGTAGCGGCCGGACTGGGCCAGCGTGCGTTGCCATTCGGCGCGACCGCTCAAGGTCAGCGACGCCGAACCGAGCCGCCATTCGCGCTGCGCCCGCGCGCCAGCCAGCAGTTGCGTCGCGCTCAGGCTGGAATCGTCCGCGCTCAGGCCGAACCCGGCCGCGCCGTCCTCGGCAAACCCACCGCGCTCAAAACGCAGGCTCTGCACGCCGACATACGGCGTCAGCAAACCGTTGCGCAGTTCGAAGCGATGGCCGGCCTGCACGCCGACATTGAAATACCGATCGGCGTAGTTCGAACCGGTACCGAACTGACTGTCGCCGAGCACGACGTCGCGGCGCATGTCGCGGTCCATGCGGCCGAATGCGGCGCGCCCCAGCAGGTAACTGCCGGCGCGGTCCCAACTGGCATAGAACTGGCCTTCGATCTGGCGATTGCGTTCGCGGTCGCCGCGCAGGCGGGTGTAGGCGTAGCCGTCGGTCTGGCTGAGCGCGGCGCCGAAACGCAGGTCGTTCCAACGTTGGTCGTGACCGACGATCCAGCCCTTGGCATCGAGGTCGAACCGACCCGACGCCGCGCGCTGGGCGTCGATGCGGTCGGCCCAGGCGCCATCGCGGGGTTGCAGGGATTGCGCATCCAGACGCGATTCCAGCGCATGCCGATTGCCTTCGATCGCCATCATCGCGAAGGCGACGTCGGCGCTGTGCAATTCGCCGGATAGGCTGGCCAACGATTGCTTGGCGATCTGCTCGGTCGCCGACTGCTGCAGGGCGCCGGCCGCGGCGCCGAACGCACCCGGGGCGCCGCCGACCGCCGCGCCTTGGTCGAGTCCGCGCAGAGCATCGTCCACCCGCACGGCGGCCGAAGCGGCGGCGCCCTGCACGCCCATCGCCTGCGCGGTCGCGCTGATGCTCAGGGCGGAGATGTCGAGCCAGGCCTGGGTCGTGCTGTAACCGAGCGTGGCGGTCAGGAACACGCCCGGCGCGGTCGACAGCGAGCCGAACTGGCCGTTGACGCTGCCGGCGTTGAGGAACACTTCGCGACTGGAGCGCACATAGCCCGGCAATTGCCCGAGCACGCGCGCATCGCCGGCGAGGCTGGCGCTGCCGCCCACATCGAGTTTGGAGCCGATGAAGAACTGCAATTGGCCGGCGGCGGATTGTGCGTAGTTGCCGTCGATGCGCAGGCCCGCGCCATCCAGGCGCAGCGCGCCTTGGTTGTCGAGGCGATTGCCGATCCGCGCGCCGTTGCCGCCGGCGAAGGTCGCGCCGTTGCGGATGGTCACCGCCGAGGCCAGGCTGCCGCCGTCGTTCAGGCGCAGGCTGCCGGCGACGACATCGGTCGCGCCGGCGTAGGTGTTCGCACTGGTCGCGTCCAGGCGCAAGGTGCCGCTGCCGTCCTTGATCAATCCGCCCGCGCCGCTGATCGGGTTCGACCAGGTCGATGCGCCGGTGAAATTCACCCGCACGTCGCCCCAATCCAGCCGCCGCAGGCCGCGCACGGCCGCGCCGACATCGAGCAGGCCCTGGCCGAACACCGGGTCGACCCCGGGCGCGCCCAGGTCTTTCGCGTTACCGAGCAGCGCCTGCCGCACCAGATCGTTGTTGAAATACGGAAACGCCTGCCACACCAGCGCGGCCGCGCCCGACACCTGCGGCGCGGCGAACGAGGTGCCGCGGATGATCCAGTAGCTCGGGCTGCCGACTGCGTCGTTGACCCCGGTCGCCTGCACGTTGCCCGGCGCGACCAGGCAGTAGTTCATGGCGATGCCGCAGGCGTTGGAATAACTCGCCAGTTGGGTCGGGGTGTTGGTGTCCAGCGCCGACACCGCGATCCAGCCGCGTTCGAGCACGTTCGCGCCGGCGCCCTGGCTCGGCAGCGAGGCGTTGTCGGACGGCTGCGGCTTGGCTTCGTTGCCGGTGGCGAACACCACCAGCCCGCCGTTGTCGATGAAGGGCTGGTAGGCGTCGATGAAACTGCGGGTGACGTTGTCGCCGGTCCAGTACAGGCCGCCCCAGGAGTTGTTCATGATCCGCACGCCGGCGTTCATGAGGTCGCGGCTGACGATGTCCAGGCCGCCGTTGTTGGTGGCCTGGTTGCCCTGGCCGGAGCCGTCGTCGGGCGGATTGACGTCGTTGAGGATGCGCGCGGAGACGATGCTCGCGCCCTGGGCGATGCCGCCCGGCCAGGCCCCGACCGGCGCGCCGGCGATGATCTGCGAGACGTAGGTGCCGTGGCCGAGCACGTCGTCGATGCGATGGTTGTTGCTGCGCGGATCGGTGTAGAGCAGATGCGGTCCCACCCGGCCGCTGAGCGCGGGATGGTCGCGACGCACACCGCTGTCGACCACGCCGATGCGCACGCCCTGCCCGTTGAGTCCCAAGGCCTGCGCCGAGCGCGCGTTGGTGAGGTCCAGGTGCGCGCCGATCGGCGGCGGCGGGGTCGACGGCGGTGGTGGCGTCGTGGTCGGCGGCGGCGTGGGTTTGACGTTGCCGCCTCCACCGCCGCCTCCCCCGCAGGCGCTGAGGATGGCGACGCTGAGTACGCACAGCGTCAACCGCGAACTACGCCGCACTGCCGATCCGTAACCGTTCATGGCTCACCCCGCTGGTGACGCGTCTCGTCCGCTCCCCAGCGGATCGATCGCACCTCGCATTCGTTTTAATCCAAGCATCGCGAACCGACAATCGATTCGTTGGTTTATTACGCAGAACCGGGAGAATTCGGATGCGGGCGTCGGCGCGGGGCGGCTCGCGTGGCCGGGTTGCCGCGGCAGGCGCCGAGGTTCGAACACGGCATGGCGGCGCAAGCGGGTCGGCCGAACCGGCATTCGGACGCGATTGGACGGCGGATGCGCCGATGGCCCGCCGGCAGTATCCGCGCAAAATCCGACCCTCGCCGCCGGGCGCCGCCCCCTGTAATCGATTTCGCAAGGCCACCGGGAAATTCCCCCATTCAGCTGCGCGCCGGTTAACGGCCGGCCAAAACCCCGATTCGTTAACTTTCCGCTAATCCAAATCCATCCCGCAGCGGATGTTTGCGGCACCGCAGCATGGCGCCGCATAATCGATGGGTTCCGGCCACCACCCTCGCGGGCCGGCCCTCACGCCACAGTTTCGGAGTTCCGCCATGAGCGATGTCGTCATCGTCGGTGCCAAGCGCACCGCCATCGGTTCCTTCCTCGGCCAATTCACCGGCGTCCCGACCCCGACCCTGGGCAGCGCCGCGATCACCGGCGCGCTCGAGCAGGCCGGCGTGGCCGCCGACCAGATCGACGAAGTCATCATGGGCTGCGTGCTCCCGGCCGGCCTCGGCCAGGCCCCGGCGCGCCAGGCCGCGCTCGGCGCGAACCTGCCGGTTTCGGCCGGCTGCACCACCATCAACAAGGTCTGCGGTTCGGGCATGAAGGCGATCATGCTGGGCCACGACCTGATCAAGGCCGGCTCGGCCAAGCTCGTCGTCGCCGGCGGCATGGAATCGATGACCAATGCCCCGCACGTGCTCAACAACTCGCGCACCGGCATCCGCTACGGCAGCGCCGAAATGCTCGACCACATGGCCTGGGACGGTCTGACCAATCCCTACGACGGCAAGGCCATGGGCGTGTTCGGCGACGCCGCCTGCGCCAAGTACGATTTCGACCGCGCCGCGATCGACGCCTACTCCGAAGAGAGCGTCAAGCGCGCCCAGGCCGCGCAGAATGGCGGCCATTTCAAGGACGAAATCGTTCCGGTGACGGTCAAGGGCCGCAAGGGCGACGTGGTCGTCGACGCCGACGAAGAGCCGGGCAAGATCGACGTGGCCAAGATCCCGACCCTGCGTCCGGCGTTCGGCAAGGACGGCGTGCTGACCGCCGCCGCGTCGTCCAAGATTTCCGACGGCGCCGCCGCCACGGTGCTGATGTCGGCCGACGAGGCCGCCGCGCGCGGGCTCAAGCCGCTGGCCCGGATCGTCGCCCACGCCGGCCACGCGCAGGCGCCGGAATGGTTCACCACCGCACCGGTGAAAGCGATTTCAAACGTGCTCGAAAAGGCCGGCTGGACGGTCGCCGACGTCGACCTGTTCGAGATCAACGAGGCGTTCTCGGTGGTCGCCATGGCGCCGATGAAGGACCTGGGCATCAGCCACGACAAGCTCAACGTCCACGGCGGCGCGGTCGCGCTGGGCCACCCGATCGGCGCCAGCGGCGCCCGCCTGGTGGTCACCCTGATCAACGCCCTGCGCATCCGCGGCGGCAAGCGCGGCGTCGCGTCGCTGTGCATCGGCGGCGGCGAAGCGACCGCGATCGCGATCGAACTGCTGTAAGCAAGAAGTTAAAAACGCGTTGCACAAAAAAAACCGGCATGCCGCTTGACACACGTCACCGGCTTGTCATCATGTTATCGGCGCGCAACTGCGCGTTGCCTAACTAAACGACGAGGAATCCGACATCATGAATTTCAACAAGGCGCTGATCGCCCTGGCTCTGGGCCTGGCCCTGGCCGCTTGCTCGAACCAGAAGCAGGCCGAAGAAGCTTCCGCCGACGCCGCTGCCGCTTCGACCGAAGCTCAGGCCGCTGCTGACACCGCCGCTGCCGCTGGCGACGCCGCCACCGCCGACGCCGCTGCTGCTTCGGCTGACGCCGCTGCCACCGCTGCCGACGCCGCCGCCACCTCGGCCGACGCCGCTGCCAACGCTGCGACCCCGGCTGCTGCCGACGCCGCTGCCGACGCTGCCGGCAACGCTGCCGACGCCGCGAAGAACGCTGCCGACGCTGCCAAGGACGCTGCCGCTCCGGCGGAAGCTGCCAAGGAAGAAGCGAAGAAGTAATATCGCGCAAGCGATACTGCTAGTTCCGACGCGAAAACCTCGCGTCGAACGGGAAAGCCGCCGGTTATCCGGCGGCTTTTTCCGTAAGGTCAGTGAACGATCGAAGCCGGCTTGCCGGACCGCTGCGAGCACTGGCGTTGCCTGACAAGTTCCACTAGACGTTTTATCTCAGACAACTCCTCAGGAGACATCTCATGAAGACCCATCTCTACGTCCTGCTCGCCGCCGCCGTCCTGGCACTGTCGGCTTGCGCCCAGAAGTCCGAAGAAGCCAAGGACGCTGCTGCCGAAGCCTCGGCCGCCGCCGAGCAGGCGGGCGATTCGGCCGCCAAGGCTGCTGACGCCGCCGGCACCGCCGTCGCCGAAGGCGCCAACGCCGCCGCCGCTGCTGCCTCCGACGCCGCCGCCAATGCAGGCGCCGCCGCCGACAACGCCGCCGCTGCCGCGGGCAACGCTGCCGATTCGGCCGCTGCCGCTGCCGGCAACGCTGCCGACTCCGCCGCTGCCGGCGCCGCCGACGCTGCTGCCAAGGCCGCCAACGCGACCGCCGACGCTGCCGCCAAGGTCGCCGACAAGGCCGACGCCGCTGCCGCTGAAGCCAAGAAGGAAGAAGCCAAGCACTAATCGGCTTGCGTTTCGTTCACTGAAAGGCCCGCGCAAGCGGGTCTTTCTTTTTGTGGGCACGGATTTGTTGCAGATACGGGCCCCGCGCAAGCGGGTTTTTCTTTGGGGCTGTCCTAGATAAGAATTCGATCTAGGATGAGAAATGGCGATAAGTCGCTGTCGGATAAGCAAAAAAGACCAACTCAGGCTGGTCGAGCTGTTCGTGGCCCAAGCGACCGCCCGTACCGCGGCCGATCTGGTGGGAATTCATCGCAACTCCGCGGCGCTGTACTTCCACAAGCTGCGCCAATGCATTGCCGCTCAGATGGCCGAAGTCGAGCCGGAAATGGCGGTCTTCGAGTGCGACGAGAGTTACTTCGGCGGAGCGCGTAAAGGCAAGCGAGGACGAGGCGCCGCGGGCAAGGTCTGCGTGTTCGGCATCCTCAAGCGCGACGGCAAGGTGTATGCCTTGCCGATTGCCGACACCCGCAGCCAGACCTTGCTGACGGCCTTAAAAACCCGGGTTTTGGCCCATTCGGTTGTCTATACCGATCACCTGGCCAGCTACAACATCCTGGATGTGTCGGGCTTCAAGCATCGACGGGTGAATCACCGGCATGAGTTCGTGACCCGTCGTGGGAACCACATCAATGGCATCGAGAACTTTTGGAATCAGTCCAAGCGGATCTTGCGCAAGTACAACGGCATTCCGCGCAAGAATTTCTTCTTGTTCCTGAAAGAGTGCGAGTTCCGTTTCAACTATGGGACGCCCCGTCAGCAGCTCAACACGCTGCGGGACTGGGTTGGGCTATAACCCTTATCTAGGACAGCCCCTTTTCTTTTGGTGGCTTTGCACCAACGTGCGGCGACGCTGACGCTTGCAGGCCCTCACCCTGGCCCTCTCCCGCAAGCGGGAGAGGGAACGTCATCGCTGCCTGAGCAGCTCCGATACCAGACTCGCGCACGATCACAAGCAAATCGCGAATACCCTCCCTCTCCCGCGTGCGGGAGAGGGCCGGGGTGAGGGCCCTGGAAACGCCCACCAAGCAAGCACCCACCATTCACTCGCGAAAGACAGAACCTCACCCCCACGCCAACCCACCGCACCTCATCCCCACCAGACACACCTTCCGTGCGCATACGCCCGCGTGCGTTGCGAACCTTCAGGCGAAAGTGATTGGCCCGCGACGGCGCTTTATGCTTTGATGCCGCGTCCAAGCATCCGGCTGTCACGCAATGCCCGCGATCACTTCCCAACTCGACCCGCGCTCGCAGGATTTCCGCGACAACGTGGCCTATCACCAGGCTCTGGTCGAGGAACTCGATGCGCGGCTGGCGCGCGCCGCGCACGGCGGCGGCGACAAGGCCCGTGCCAAGCACACCGAACGCGGCAAGCTGCTGGCGCGCGACCGCATCGCCGCCCTGCTCGATCCGGGCTCGCCGTTCCTGGAAATCGCCCCGCTCGCCGCCGAAGGCATGTACGACGGCGCCGCGCCGGCCGCCGGCATGGTCGCCGGCATCGGCCGGGTCCAGGGCCAGGAAGTGGTGATCGTCGCCAACGACGCCACCGTCAAGGGCGGCACCTACTTCCCGATGACGGTGAAAAAACATCTGCGCGCGCAGGAGATCGCCCGCGAGAACCGCCTGCCGTGCATCTACCTGGTCGACTCCGGCGGCGCGTTCCTGCCGCTGCAGGACGAAGTCTTCCCGGACAAGGAACACTTCGGCCGGATCTTCTACAACCAGGCCCGGCTGAGCGCGGAAAACATCCCGCAGATCGCCGTGGTCATGGGCAGTTGCACCGCCGGCGGCGCCTACGTGCCGGCGATGTGCGACGAATCGATCATCGTCAAGGAACAAGGCACGATCTTCCTCGGCGGCCCGCCGCTGGTGAAGGCCGCGACCGGCGAAGTGGTCGACGCCGAAGCGCTCGGCGGCGCCGAAGTGCATACCACCGTGTCCGGCGTGGCCGATCATTTCGCGCAAGACGATCGCCACGCGCTGCAGATCGCGCGCGAGATCGTCGCCAACCTCAACCGGCGCAAGGTGCTGCCGGTCGCGGTGCAACCCTCGCGCGAACCGCTGTACGCCGCCAACGAGCTGTACGGCATCGTGCCGAAAGACACGCGCCGCCCGTTCGACATCCGCGAAGTGATCGCGCGCATCGTCGACGGCAGCGACCTGCAGGAATTCAAGGCGCGCTACGCCAAGACCCTGATCACCGGTTTCGCCCACGTCCACGGCTATCCGGTCGGCATCGTCGCCAACAACGGCATCCTGTTCGCCGAAAGCGCGCTCAAGGGCGCGCACTTCATCGAGCTGTGCAACCAGCGCGGCATCCCGCTGGTGTTCCTGCAGAACATCACCGGCTTCATGGTCGGCAAGAAGTACGAGAACGCCGGCATCGCCAAGGACGGGGCCAAGATGGTCACCGCGGTGGCCTGCTCGCACGTGCCCAAGTTCACCGTGGTGATCGGCGGCAGCTTCGGCGCCGGCAACTACGCCATGTGCGGCCGCGCTTACGGCGCTCGCTTCCTGTGGATGTGGCCGAACGCGCGCATCAGCGTGATGGGCGGCGAACAGGCCGCCTCCGTGCTCGCCACCGTGCGTCGCGACGGCATCGAAGCCGCCGGCAAGGTGTGGACGCCGGAGGAAGAGGAAACCTTCAAGTCGCCGATCCGCGACCAGTACGAGAGCCAGGGCAACCCCTACTACGCCAGCGCGCGGCTGTGGGACGACGGCATCATCGATCCGGCCGACACCCGCCGCGTGCTCGGCCTGGCCTTGTCGGCCAGCCTCAACGCGCCGATCGAGGATCGCACGCGCTTCGGCGTGTTCCGCATGTAATGTTCCGCCTGTAACCGGCTGCAAGAGACCGCTTGGCATGATCGTCGGGATAGACCTGGGTACGACCCATTCGCTGATCGGCGTATACGGGCCTGACGGCCCACGCCTGATCCCCAATGCGCTGGGTTCGTTGTTGACCCCGTCGGTGGTCAGCGTCGGCGACAACGAGGAGGTCATCGTCGGCCGCGCCGCGCGCGAACGGCTGGTCTCGCACCCGCAACGCAGCGTCGCCGCGTTCAAGCGCTGGATGGGCACCGACCGGGTCACCGCGCTGGGCACGCACCGGTTCCGGCCGGAGGAACTGTCGGCGCTAATCCTCAAGTCGCTGATCGCCGACGCCGAGGCCGAACTCGGCGAGAAGGTCGCCGAAGCCGTCATCAGCGTGCCGGCGTATTTCTCCGACAGCCAGCGCAAGGCCACCCGCATCGCCGGCGAACTGGCCGGGATCAAGGTCGAACGGCTGATCAACGAACCCACCGCGGCGGCGCTGGCCTACGGCCTGCAGCAGCGCGAGGGCGGCGGCCGCTATCTGGTATTCGACCTGGGTGGCGGCACCTTCGACGTATCGATCCTGGAATTGTTCGAAGGCGTGATGGAAGTGCATGCCAGCGCCGGCGATAACTTCCTCGGCGGCGAGGATTTCACCCAGGCCCTGCTCAACGCGTTTCTCACCGACAGCGGCCTGTCGGCGAGCCAGCTCGCATTGAGCGAACTGGCGACGCTGGAACGCCGCATCGAAACGCTCAAGCACGATCTGGCGCGCGGCAACGAAGCCACCCTGGAGCTGCCGCTGGCCGGCGAGCCGCGCCAATGGCGGATCGACGAAGCCGGCTTCGCCCGGGTCAGCGAACCGCTGGTGCAGCGCCTGCGCGCGCCGCTGGAACGCGCGATGCGCGACGCCAAGCTCAGCCCGGGGCAACTCGACGAAATCGTCCTGGTCGGCGGCGCCTCGCGCATGCAGCTCAGCGCGCGCCTGGTTTCGCGCATGTTCGGCCGGCTGCCGCTGCGCCACGTCAATCCCGACGAAGCCATCGGCCTGGGCGCCTGCGTCGCCGCCGGGATGAAGGCGCGCGACCAGTCGCTGGAAGAAATCATCCTCACCGACGTGTGCCCGCACACGCTCGGCGTCAACACCACCCGCGAATCGCAGGGCGGTTACACCTCCGGCGTGTTCTCGCCGATCATCCACCGCAACAGCACCGTGCCGGTGAGCCGGGTCGAGCGCTATTACCCGACCCACGACGGCCAGCGCCAGGTCGAGATCCAGATCTACCAGGGCGAAAGTCCGCGGGTCGAAAACAACGTGCGCCTGGGTGCGATCTCGATCGACCTGCCGTCGCGACGCCGCGACGAGAACGCGATCGACGTGCGCTTCACCTACGACATCAACGGCCTGTTGCAGGTCGAGGCGACCCTGGCCTCGACCGGGCTGCGCCACGAAGTGCTGGTGGAAAAGAACCCCGGCGTGCTCAGCCAGGAGGAAATCCGCGAACGCCTGGCCGCGCTGGCCGCGCTCAAGGTGCATCCGCGCGACCAGCAGGAAAACATCGCCCTGATCGCGCGCGCCGAGCGCCTGTATGAGGAACTGCTGTGGGCGCGCGAGCAGTTGCAGGCCGCGCTGGTGCAGTTCCGCGGCGTGCTCGACCTGCAGGACAACACGGTGATCAGCGAGCACCGCGGCGAATTCGTGCGCTTCCTCGACGCGGTCGAATCCCAGGGCTACACATGAACCCGTTCGTCCGACTGGGGGTGTCGGCGGATGCGGACGAAGCGCAGATCAAGCGCGCCTACGCCAAATTGCTGCGGATCACCCGCCCCGACGACGACCCGACGGGTTTCCAGCAATTGAACGACGCCTACCAGCGTTGCCTTGCGCGCGCGCGGCAGCGTGCGCTCGCGACGGCCGAGGTCGGCCTCGATACTCACGATCAACAAGACCGCGACGACGACGGCGATGACGCCGACGCACAAGGCGGCGATGCCTGGACCGCGGCCGAAGCGTTCGAGTTCGAGCCGATCGCGCCCGAGCCGCGCGTGCAGGCGCCCGACTTCGATCACCAGCCGCGCATCGTCGCGCCGCCCGATCCCTCGCCGCGCCCTGTTGCAATCCCGCCGGCGCCCGATCCGTTCACACGACCGGCAGCGGGCGCGGGCGCGCACGCCGCCACGCATCCCAATCCGCTATTGGCCGACCTGTACGCACTGGCGACGGCGACGGCCGTGCAAGCCGAGCCCGCATTCGATCTGGCCGGGTTTCTCGACGAGCTCAGCCACGCCGCTCAAACCAAGCCCCCCGAAGCGCTGCAACGCTGGCTGGACCATCACCCGGAGTTATACTCACTGACCCAGCAGCAAGCCGTGGCGCGCGAGTTGGTCGCCCATCTGAGTTATGCGCCGTCGTTGTACATCGCGCAACTCGACATGGTGCTGCGATTCTTCGGCCTGGACACCGTGGGCGAAGGCGTCCCGTCGACCCAGATGCGGATCGACGAACTGCGCGCGCGAGCCAAGGCGCGCGGCGGCGATTTTCGCGAGATCAAGTTCCAGCGCGATCCGCGCCCGGGCGAACGCGGCGACCACCCCACATCGATTCCCTGGGGAGCCATCGGTTTTTTCCTGGCGATGCTGGTGCTGTCGATCGCCATGACGATGCGGACGGCCTACGGCGGATGAGTCCGTTCGAACGCCTCGGCCTTGCCCTGGACGCGGACGAACGCGAGATCAAGCTCGCCTACGCGCGCGAACTCAAGCGCGTGCGTCCCGACGAAGACCCGCAGGGCTTCCAGGCGCTGCACGACGCCTATTCGCAGTGCCTGGCCTGGGCGCGGCGGACGCCGGACCCGGCCGACGACGATGCAGACGACGAAGGCGCATTGAGCTTCCGCCTGGACGAAGACGAATTCCGGCGCATGCTCGACCGGGTCGTGCAAACCGAATCCGCGCACGAAACCA
Organism: Lysobacter capsici; assembly: GCF_018732085.1. Taxonomy (NCBI): domain Bacteria; kingdom Pseudomonadati; phylum Pseudomonadota; class Gammaproteobacteria; order Lysobacterales; family Lysobacteraceae; genus Lysobacter; species Lysobacter capsici. The sequence goes on from NZ_CP076103.1 coordinate 3,659,884, forward strand.
CCCGCGCCACGATCGAAGTGACCGCGCCCGCGACGCCGTTGCCGATCGATCCCGACCTCGCCGAACCGATGTCGCCGGCGCCGTGGCAGTACCGGCGCACCTCGCCCGCGCCCGGCCCCGACGCCTGGCCGCAACTCGACACTCCCGCCGCCAACGAAGCGCGCGCCATCGCCTGGCAAGACCGATTCGAATCCGGCGAACTGCTCGAGGAATTGATCGGCATCGCTCGCCGCCGCCCGGTGCAGGAGATCGAACGCTGGCTGCATGCGCATCCGGACTTGTACTCGGTCGAACACAAGCAGGCCGTAGCGAACGCGTTGGTCGAGCACCTGCTGGACGAACCACCGCTGCCGCTGGCGGCGCTGGAAACCCTGCTGCGGTTTTTCGACCTCGACGCCATCCACCCCGGATTCCCGCGCCGGCACGAAGACGTCGCCGTGCTGCGCAACCAGTCGCTGCATCACGGCGTGGTCGTCGCCGAACTGCGCGGCGAACACCGCAGCCCGGCCGCGCATCGGCGTTATCGCAGCCGTGAAGTGCGCTGGTTCTGGTTCTGGATCGCGGCGATGTTCGCCATCGCCATCGTGCGCGTGTTCAGCGCGATGCGTTCGCCATGAATCCGTTCGAGCATCTGGGCATCGAGCCGGGCGCGGACGAACGCGAGATCAAGCGCGCCTATGCGCGCCGGCTCAGGCAGGTGCGTCCCGACGACGATCCGGCCGGTTTCCAGGCCCTGCACGAGGCGTACCAGGCTTGCCTGGGCTATGCGCAGCATCTGCGCTGGCAGGCGATGCAAGACGCGCAGGTCGAATCCGACGATCCCGCGCCCGCGAGCCAGGCAAGCGAACATGGCGATACCGCAGCCGATGCCGGCGTCGCCGCGCAAGCGCAGGCGCATGGCGATCGATCGCGCGAAACACGCACCGACGACGAGCCCGATCGCGAGGCCGACCGCAAGCCCGACGATACGCTCGACGAGCCCGACGAGCTCGCACCGTCGCTGCGCGAATTCGACTTCAACGCGTTCATGAGCGAACTGCTGCAACGCGCCGCCTATCAACCCAGCGCCGGCCTGGCGCGCTGGCTGCGCGAATCCGAACCGCTGTACTCGCTGGACCTCAAGCTCGCCCTGCGCGCGCCGGTCTCGCAGGTGCTGGCGCAGATCGAACGGCCGCTGCCGGTCGAAGCCACCGCGGTGATCTTCGAATTCTTCTCGCTCGACGTGGTCGGCGAGCACGACGCCTGGCTGCACGAGCACGCGGCGCAGGCGCGCGGGCGCGCCGAGTCCAACCAGCGCTTCCAGTACACCCTTGAGGCATTGCAATCGCACCGGGTCAAGCCGGTCGACCGGCTGCTGACCCGCGAACTGGCGCGGCCGCGACACTGGCCGCGGCGTGTGTTCATCGCCCTGGTGCCGTTGCTGCCGATGCGGCTGATCGGCGCGCTCAAGGCGCTGCAAGGGATCGATGCGCAGCAGGCGGCGCTGCAACTCAATGGCGAAAGCGTGAGCTTCTGGCAGCGCGCGACCGATCCGCTCCGGCTGTCGCCGCCACGCGTGGCGATCGCATCGATGCGGATCGTCGTGTATTACCTCGCCCTGATCGGCCTGATGAATCTGCTGATCGCAGATCTGGCGCCTTCGCCCGTGCGCGATCTCAGCGTCGCCTTCGCGATCTGGGCCGGCTGGGCCTGCGCGCAGGCGGCGAGCCTGCGCTGGTGGCCCACCGTCCTGGTCGAGCGCCTGGATCGTCGCACCGTGTTCTCGACGGTGGCCTTGATCGGCGCCGCCGTGCTCGCCCCCATCGATCCTTTCGTCGCCAGCGGGCTCGGCCTGGTGATCGCGCTGATGGCCGGCTCCGAACGCAGCCCGACCCACGGCAGTCTCGCCCAATACGCCACTTACGCAATGTGCGCGGCGCTGGGCACCGTGCTGCTGCTGACAACCGGCTCGTGGCGCCTGACCATCCCGTACGCGCTGATCGGCACCGGCGCGCTGCACATCATCCATTCGGTGGCTTATGCGTGGTACCGCGGCATCAGCGTGCCGCAGGCGCGCACCCAGGCCGGCTGGTACTGGTACCTCGTCGGTGCGTCGGGCATGGCGATCGCGGTGGGGTTGTACAAGATGGCGAACGGTTAGCGCCGCATCGCGCGCCGTGCATCGCAACCCAGCTCGCTCCGCGAAGCCGGTTCGATCAGCCAGCCCGTTCATCGTCCTGAAAAATTTCTGAATTATTTTCGCCATGGGGCAAGCCGTTGCAATTGGCTGAACACGCGTCATTGCGGGTGCTTTCGCATTCGCGCCGTTGCCTGCGAAAACTGAATCGGAGTCGCCTTTTTCCGCAACTCAGAATGGTGAGATTCATCACAGTGGGCGCTTCGTATCAGCGTGTTAGGCTCCAAAGTTCACGCGTGTCATCACCTGATCCCCCGACCCGAGGAACACCGCGTCATGGCCATCTTCAACCAGCCCGCTCCACCCAAGCGCGACAATCCGGTTCCGCCGCCGCAGCCTGAAACCGCGCTCAAGCGCGAACCCGACACGCTCAACGAATTCTCGTTCGGCCAGCCCGCCGCGCCGGCGCCGGCCGCCGCCGCGCCCGCACCGACGCCCTCGCCTGCGCCCGCACCGCGCCAGGCCGAGCAGCCGGTGATCAAGGAGTCGCTGATCGCCTCCGACCTGACCATCGAAGGCAAGATCCACGGCTCCGGCCACATCCGCATCGCCGGCCGTTTCAAGGGCGACGTGCAGGTCGACGGCGATCTCACCGTCGAACTAGGCGCCAAGCTCAACGGCGGCGTGCGCGCGCGCAAGGTCGTGATCGCGGGCGAGCTGGAGGGCAACATCGAAGCGGCGCAGCGGGTCGAACTGCTCGAAAGCGGGGTGATGATCGGCGACGTCAAGGCCGGCGTGGTCACCGTCGCGGCCGGCGCGCGGGTGCGCGGCCAGGTCGAGTTCGGTTGGGAAGACAGCGGCAAGGCGGTCGCGCGCAACGACGGCGGCAAGTCCGACAAGTCCGCCGACAAGGGCGACAAGAACGCCGCCAAGACGGAGACCAGCGCCGACTCATGAGCGCCGTTCGCCAGGGCATGCCCGGGGCGACGCGCATTTGTCCGCATTGCAAGGCGACGATCCTGGAAACAGCGAGCGTCTGTCCGGCCTGCCGGCACCATCTGCGTTTCGATTCCGATGCGAACGCGCGCGCAGCGGCGAGATTCTCGCCGCTGCACGTGGAGGGCACGATTCGCCATCCGCCCAGCGATGGCGCCTGGGAATATTCGATGGTGCTGTCGATCAAGAACGAACGCGGCGAGGAAATCACCCGCCAGGTGGTCGGCGTCGGGGCCTTGTTCCCCGGCGACGAACGCACCTTCACCCTCTCGGTCGAAGCATTCGAAGCGGTCGGCTACAAGGCTGCGAACAAAGGACGGCTGCGTCGCTGAAGCCCCGCCACGCCGCACCCCAGGAAAGGACACCCTCGATGTCGGAACCCGCTTCGCTGTACGCGCGATTCACGCTCAGTCATGAGCAGTACGAAGCCTTCATGAATTCCACGCCGGCGCGTCCGGCGTCGTTCGACGATTGGCAGGTGTGGTTCGATGACCGGTCGATGGCCGGCGACGGCCGGGTCAGCGCGGACATGCTGGCCGACCTCGACGCGGCCACCGTGGCCGACGTGATCAAGGCCTGGCGCGAAGACCCGTGGACCGGCACCCCGCCGGTCGAGTACGACGAACTGCGCCGCACCTTACGCATCGCGATGCTGCAGGCTTCGGAGAACTACATCGAGATGCTGCGCCTGCTCACGCCGCTGCGCGGCGCGGCCGCGTTCAACGATGCGGCCGCCGACGATTTCGTGCTGATCTTCGATTATCTGTGGGGCGACAGTCAGATCAGCGCCTACCTGCTGCTCGACCAGGGCCGCAGCCGCTTCAGCGAGCCGTGTCCGGCGCAGCATATGCACGAAGCGCGGGGGTATCTCGAGGAAGCGTTGAATTACATGCAAAGCCGGGGCGGTTGAAGTACGCGCTAGCCGCGCCTAGGACATCGTGCCTGCGACGCGAACCCTTGCATGACGGTCGCGGCTTGCGACGCTCCTACAGTGCAGTACGCGCCCTGCGCGGCGAACTTGTGGTCTGACCACCACACCGGTCAGCACTTTCATGGCCTACCTGTAGGAGCGGCGTGAGCCGCGATCGCGACATCGCACCTACGACGCAAGCTCACCCATGACGGTCGCGGCTCACGCCGCTCCTACAATGCGATACGCGACGTACGCGACGATCTTGCGAGCCCGGCACCGGCGCCTTCATGGCCTACCTGTAGGAGCGGCGTGAGCCGCGATCGCGACATCGCGCATACGACGCAAACCCAGACATGACGGTCGCGGCTTGCGCCGCTCCTACAGTGCGATACGCGACATACGCGACGATCTTGCGAGCCCGGCGCCGGCACCTTCATGGCCTACCTGTAGGAGCGGCGCAAGCCGCGACCGCGACATCGCACCTACGACGCAAGCTCACCCATGACGGCCGCGGCTCGCGCCGCTCCTACCGTGCAATGCGCGATGTGCGCGGCGAACTCGCGGCGAACTCAGTGCCTTGTCGTAACCAGATTCGGTCTCAATCCGACGGTCCACAGTTGTCGCAACCGCCACAATTCGGCCCGCCCGCGCGCGGCGCCGGCGCGATGCGCTTGCCCAGTTCGCGCATCCACCGCGGCCGGCCGTCGCGCACCAGCGGCAAGGCGCAAGCGATGCGCAGCCGGCGTACGCCACTGGGAAACTGCTTGCGCGCAACCACGACCGCGCTGACCAGCACCGCGATCGCGATCACCACGTACTGCGCGATCAGGCCGGCGTCCATGGCGATCAGCCCGCGCCCAACGCGACGGCGACTTGATAGGTCAGCAGCGAGGCCAGGTAAGCCAGCGCGAACAGATAACCGGCGCTGATCCCGACCTGCTTCCACGAATTGGTTTCGCGGCGGATCGTGGCCAGGGTCGAGATGCATTGCGGCGCATAGATGAACCACACCAGCAGCGACAGCGCGGTCGCCAGCGACCAGCCGTCGGTGATGATCGGGGTCAGCGCCTGCGCGGCGGCATCGTCGTCGGCCGCCGACAGCGCATACACCGTCGCCAGCGAGGCCACCGCGACTTCGCGCGCGGCCAGTCCGGGGATCAGCGCGATGCAGATCTGCCAGTTGAAACCGATCGGCGCGAACACCGTGGTCATCGCATGGCCGATGCGGCCGGCGAAACTGTAGTCGATCGCCGGCAGGCTCGCGCCTTCAGGCGCGCCCGGGAACGACAGCAGGAACCACAGCAGCACGGTCAACGCGAGGATGATGCCGCCGACCCGGCGCAGGAAGATCCACGCGCGTTCCCACAGGCCGATCAGCAGATCGCGCGGATGCGGAATGCGGTACGAAGGCAGCTCCAGCAGCAAGGCGTGCTCGCTCTTGTCGCGTCGCCACTTCTTCATCACCCACGACACCATCAGCGCGCTGAGGATGCCGGCCATGTACAGCGCGAACAGCACCAGCCCCTGCAGGTTCAACAGGCTCCATACCTTTTGCTGCGGAATGAACGCGCCGATCAGCAGCGCATACACCGGCAGGCGCGCCGAACAGGTCATCAGCGGCGCGACCATGATCGTGGCCAGGCGATCGCGCGGGTCCTGGATCGAACGGGTGGCCATGATCCCGGGAATCGCGCAGGCGAAACTCGACAGCAGCGGAATGAACGAGCGGCCGGACAGGCCGGCGCCGGCCATCATCCGGTCGAGCAGGAACGCCGCACGCGGCAGATAACCCGATTCCTCCAGCGCCAGGATGAAGGCGAACAGGATCAGGATCTGCGGCAGGAACACCACCACCCCGCCGAGGCCGGCGATGATGCCGTCGACCAGCAGGCTGCGCAGCGGCCCGTCGGGCATGTTGGCGCCGACCCAGCCGCCGAACCACGCGGTGATCGCCTCGATCCCGTCCATCAGCGGCGTCGCCCAGGCATAGACCGCCTGGAAGATCAGGAACATCACCAGCGCCAGCGACATCAGGCCCAGCACCGGATGCAGCAGCCAGCGATCGAGCGCGTCGTCGATCTTGGCCGTGCGCGTGGGCATGGTGACGGTGAGTTCGAGCAGGCGCCGGGTTTCGGCGTGCAGGTCGGCGCCTTCGCGCAGTTGCACCGTCGGTTCGTGCGGTTCGCGCGGCGCGATCGCGATGCGGTCGAGCATCGCGACCAGCGCCTGCGCGCCGTTGCGCTTGACCGCGACGGTCGCCACCACCGGCACGCCGAGTTCGCGCTCCAGCGCGACCAGGTCGATGTCGATGCCGCGACGCTTGGCCGCGTCCATCATGTTGACCGCGATCACCATCGGCCGGCCGAGTTCGCGCAATTCCAGAGCGAAGCGCAGATGCAGGCGCAGGTTGGTCGCATCGACCACGCACAGCAGCACATCGGGCGCGCGTTCGCCCGGATAGAAGCCGCGCAGCACGTCGCGGGTCACCGCTTCGTCTAGGCTCGCCGCGCTCAGGCTGTAGGCGCCGGGCAAGTCCAGCACCGCGTAGCTGCGTCCCGACGGCGCGTGCAGCCGGCCTTCCTTGCGCTCGACGGTGACGCCGGCGTAGTTGGCGACCTTCTGCCGGCTGCCGGTCAGCAGATTGAACAAGGCGGTCTTGCCGCAGTTCGGATTGCCGACCAGGGCCACGCGCATGGGCTGCGCGGCGGTGTTCGACGGGCTGGCGACAGCGGGGGCGGCGGCGCTCATGCGGACTCCTCGATCAGTCGTACTTGAACGCGCGCGGCTTCGCTGCGGCGCAGGGCGAAGCGGGTGTAGCCGATCTGCACCAGCAACGGCTCGGCGGAGATCGGACCGGCGGCCATCACCTCGACCCGCTCGCCGGCGACGAAACCCAATTCGCGCAGGCGTCTTGCGATGGTGTCGTTGGACGTGTGGTCATCGACGGTCTCGACCATGGCGGCGGTGCGGCGCGGCAGTTCGGACAGCTTCAAGAGGCGGCTTCCACGAAGGGTGGCGTCCCAAATGGGAATTGTTCTCATTCTAGCACCGACCGCCGTACAGGGGCGGATGCGGCGAGCGCAACGCTATGATTCGCCAACTCCCACAAACTCCCCCGCCCTGATGAGCCACCCGCTGCTGAGCCTGCGCGAAGGGCCTGTCGCCCGACTGCGCCTGAACCGCCCCGAATTGCACAACGCCTTCGACGCCATGCTGATCGCCGCGCTGACCGGCGCCCTGGACGCGGTCGCCGCCGACGACAGCGTGCGGGTGGTGGTGATCGAGGGCGAAGGCGCCTCGTTCTCGGCCGGCGCCGATCTTAACTGGATGCGCGGCATGGCCCAGGCCGGCGAGGACGTCAACCGCGAGGACGCGCTGGCGCTGGCCCGGCTGATGCGCACCCTCAACGAACTGCCCAAGCCGACCCTGGCCCGGGTCCAGGGCGCGGCGTTCGGCGGCGGGGTCGGCCTGGTCGCCTGCTGCGACATCGCCATCGCCGCGCCGGAAGCCAAGTTCGGCCTGACCGAAAGCAAGCTCGGCCTGTTGCCGGCGGTGATCTCGCCGTATGTGATCGAGGCGATCGGCGCGCGGCAGTCGCGGCGCTGGTTCGCCACCGCGGAAATCTTCGACGCCGCCACCGCGCTGCGCATCGGCCTGCTGCACGAGGTCGTCGCCGCCGATCAGCTCGACGCCAGCATCGACCGACAGATCGGCCTGCTGCTCAAGGCCGGCCCGCTTGCGGCCGCGCAGGCCAAGGCGCTGGTGCGCCGGGTCGCCGGCGAACGCGACGGCGCGCGCCTGGACGCCGACAACGCCGCGCTGATCGCCGGCTTGCGCGTGTCGGCCGAAGGCCAGGAAGGTCTGTCGGCGTTCCTCGACAAGCGCAAAGCGAACTGGTGCCTGTGACCTCAACTCCGTCGTCCATCATCGTCCTCGGCCACGCCCGTTCGCGCGGGCCACGCCGCGCCCCCGTCGCTTTCGCAAGGTATACGCCATGTTCGACCATCTGGGTTTCGCCGTTTCCGACCTGCAACGCAGCCACGATTTCTATCTGCGCGCCCTCGCCCCGCTCGGCTACGGCCTGGTGATGTCGATCACCAAGGAACAGACCGGCGGCTACGAAGGCCACGCCTTCGGCCCGGTGGGGCAACCCGCGTTCTGGATCGGCACCGGCGAGAACGCCTCGCGCGGCCTGCATGTCGCCTTGCGCGCGCAAAGCGCCGAGCAGGTCGAAGCCTTCCACGCCGCCGCCTTGGCCGCGGGCGGGCGCGACAACGGCGCGCCGGGTCCGCGCGAACACTACGCGCCCGGTTACTTCGGCGCGTTCGTGCTCGATCCCGACGGCAACAACGTCGAAGCGGTGTACCGCGGCCCGGCCGCGTGACATCGCCCGCGGCGGCGGCAACGGCGCGCACGAAAAAAGCACGATCGATGCTCCGCTGCGTGCCGCAAACCGGTTCCGCGACCGCCGCGCGCTACAAACCTCGCTGATTTCGGCGAGAATCCGCTTATCGCGCGCGCCGTTCCGCGGTCCGCACCTCCTTCCACCGCGCCCCAGCGCGACCGACTTGCGACCCGACCTGACATGTTCGAAAAGATCCTGATCGCCAACCGCGGCGAGATCGCCTGTCGCGTCATCCGCACCTGCCGCAAGCTCGGCATCCGCACTGTCGCGGTCTACTCCGAAGCCGACGCCGATGCCCAGCACGTGCGCCAGGCCGACGAGGCCTACCCGATCGGCGGGCCGCGTCCGGCCGACAGCTACCTGCGCGGCGACGCGATCATCGAAGTGGCGCGGCGCAGCGGCGCGCAGGCGATCCATCCCGGTTACGGCTTCCTCAGCGAGAACGCCGATTTCGCCGACGCGGTCGAAGCCGCGGGCATCGCCTTCATCGGCCCGAAAGCCGCGTCGATGCGCAAGATGGGCAGCAAGGCCGGGGCCAAGGAGCTGATGCAGGCCGCCGGCGTGCCGGTGGTGCCCGGTTACACCGGCGAAGACCAGGACCCGGCCCACCTGCACCGCGAAGCCGATCGCATCGGTTATCCGCTGATGATCAAGGCCGCGCACGGCGGCGGCGGCAAGGGCATGCGGATCGTGCGCGACAGCGGCGAATTCCTCGCCAACCTGGAAAGCTGCCAGCGCGAAGCGCGCAACGCCTTCGGTCGCGACCGCGTGCTACTGGAGCGCTACGTCGAACAACCGCGCCACATCGAAATCCAGATCTTCGGCGACGCCAACGGTCAGGTGATCCACCTCAACGAACGCGAATGCTCGGCCCAGCGCCGCTACCAGAAGGTGCTGGAAGAATCGCCCTCGCCGTTCCTGAGCCCGCAGCAGCGCGCGCAGATGGGCGCGGCGGCGGTGATGGCCGGTCATGCGATCGACTACGTCAACGCCGGCACGGTCGAGTTCATCGTCGGCCAGGACGGCGGTTTCTATTTCATGGAGATCAACACGCGCCTGCAGGTCGAGCATCCGGTCACCGAACTGGTCACCGGCCTGGACCTGGTCGAATGGCAGCTGCGCGTCGCCGCCGGCGAGCCTTTGCCGCAGCCGCAGGAGGCGATCGTCCAGCGCGGCCACGCAATCGAAGTGCGGCTGTACGCCGAAGACCCGGAAGCCGGGTTCCTGCCCGGCTCGGGCAAGCTCGAACGCCTGCGCCTGCCGCGGGCCGACGCGCACGTGCGCCTGGATTCGGGCGTGATCGAAGGCGACACGGTGACGATCTTCTACGACCCGATGATCGCCAAGCTGATCGTGTTCGACCTCGATCGCCCGCGCGCGCTGGCGCGCCTGCGCGCGGCGCTGGCGCAATGCGAGATCGTCGGGCCGAAATCCAACATCGAATTCCTCGAACGCCTCGCCCGTCATCCGGCGGTGGTCGGCGGCACGATCGACACCGGCTATCTGGATCGCCATCTTGACGAGTTCATGCCGGCGGCGAAGGGCGACGACGGCGATCGCGACCTGCTGATCGGCGCGACCGTGGCCGAACTGCTGAGCCAGGAACAACGCAGCCGCGAGGCGGCAACGGCATCGAACGATCCGAGTTCGCCGTGGGCGATCGCCGACGGTTGGCGCCTGGGCCACGGCGGCCGCCGCAGCCTGGCTTTCGTGCGTCGTGACGAACGCCTGGAACTGCAGGCGCAGGGCAGCGGCGGCGAGTACCGCATCGAAATCCCGGCGCAGTCCGAAGCCGCTTACGTGGTCAACGGCGCGCGCCTGCACGGCAGCGAACTGAGCCTGCGCATCGACGGCCGCGCGCGCCGGCTGAGCGCGCTCGGCGACGGCACCCGCGTGGTCATGCACGACGGCGAACGCCGCCTGCGCCTGGACGCGGTGCCGATGTACCACCACCAGCAAAGCACCGCCGCCGGTTCGGGCAACCACGTCAACGCACCGATGCCCGGCCGCGTGGTCGTGGTCAAGGCCGCGCCCGGCGACAGCGTCGAAGCCGGCCAGGAAGTGATGGTGATCGAGGCGATGAAGATGGAGCTGAGCCTGAAGGCGCCGCGCGCCGGCACGATCGCGGAAGTGCGCGCCGCGGCTGGGGATTTTGTCGAGGCTGATGCGGTGTTGGTGACGTTGGAGATTGTTTGAGTTCGCGACCGCACGCGCGAACCGCTGCGGTGGTTTGCGCGGGCGGTTGCTCGTTGGCTGTACGACGAACGCTTTGATTGAACCTGCACGGTTTGCGCGTCCTTTCCTAACGTCATTCCCGCGAACGCGGGCTCTGCTTTACTTCGGCGCAGCCGAACATCCAGTGCCTTTCGTGCGCCAACACATGAAGTCTTGCAGGACAAAGTCGCTGGATTCCCACATTCGCGGGAATGACCATCTGAAAGATCACGCTGAAGTCTCTGGATTCCCGCGTTCGCGGGAATGACGATCTGAAAGATCACGCTGAAGTCTCTGGATGTTCGGCTCCGCCGAAGTAAAGCGTTGCCCGCCTTCGCGGGAATGACGGTCAAAAAGATGGCGCTGAAGCCTCTGGATTTCCGCCTTCACGGGAATCGCGACCTGGAAATGACAGCCGCTGCGAAAGAACGGCGAGCCCACCCGCTTGACCGCACCCCCCATCCGGGCCGAATAATGCCCGCGCAAACGCTTCAATCCCGGCTGGGAGCGCCGGATTCCTCGGCCGCCGATCCATGGCGGCCCCTGGTCTGTGTGTTCCATGGAGGGACGTCCCATGCGTTCATGCGCGCTGTCGTCGCAAGTACGAAAGCTGTTTGCCGCCGGCCTCGTGCTGGCCTGGCTGAGCGGATGCAGCACCACCACGTTCGAATCGCCGCCCAGCGGCACCCAGGTCGCCTGCGATCCTCGCCTGGTCGGCCAATGGCTCAGCGGCGAATGGACGCAGCACGACGCACGCGAACCCCGACGCGGGCATGAAGACACCGACCGGATCAGCATCCTGCCCAAGGACTGCGGATTGATCCGGCGCGACACCGGCCAGTGCCCTTCCGACCTGATCGGCTACCGCTTTTCGTACCTGCCCGATGCCACCGGCGGCTACATCGTCGCGACCGACGCCACGCTCGCGACGCAACCGGCGACGTGCCGGCGCATGCAGGAAAACGACTCGCAGGACGACGGTAAACCGCAGCGAGGCGGTTACCTGGTCCTGCGTTATGCCGTCACCCCGAATCGGATCGCCATCCACAGCATCGACACCTTGCGCGTGGCGCGGCTGATCGCCGAGGGAACGCTACCCGGCAGCATCGAAAACACCGAGTTCGCGGTCGAGGACGGCAAGATCGCCTCGGTCGGACAACTCGACGCCTTGCTGCGCGAAGCGAAAGCGAACGACGACGAGCCGCAGATCGCCGCGTCGGTGAAAGGCGGCAGCCCGCAGGTCGATGCCTTGCTGGCTTCGCGCAGGGACCTGTTCTTCGCCACACCGGGCGTCATCCTGCGCCGCGACGGCAAGACGCCGCCTGCGCCGCCTGCGCCACCGCGCAAGCCGGCGTCGAAACCATCGCCGCCCGCGAACCGGTAGCGAATCCGCCGCGTACCTGCCGCACCGCCCATAGAGCCGGCTTGCGCGAATCGCAGCGATCCGCGCAACGCCACGCACCCGTTTACGACCGCGATGCGGCTTGAACGCCCGTCGCGAGCCGCCATCTCTTTACCGAGACTCGCCATGCCTGCTCACTTCCACCCGATCGCCCGCTTGCGCGCACTGACCGCGGCCGTCGTCCTGTCCGCCTCGCTCGGCGGCTGCCTGATCGCCGAAAATCCGCCGTCGGCCGCCCTGCCCTGCGATCGCGCCCTGGTCGGCGACTGGGGCCTGATCGAGGGCGAGGCCATTCTCGGCGCGTCCACGGCGGACGCCGAGGACGGCGATTTCAGCCCGGACGACGAACGCCGCCTGCGCATCGATGCGCAATGCCGCGCCCATCTGCCGCCCCGATTCGACCTGCGCCAAGTCCAGTTGCAGGTGTTCAAGGTCGACGGCCATCGCTATCTGGGCCTGTCCTTCGCCGACGTTGCGGTGCTGCTGGCCGGTAAACAGGGTGCGCGGGACGTGGCCGACGACAGGCTCAATGCGAAATTCCCGCACACCGTGAGCCTGCTGCGTTATCGGGCCGAACCCAGGTTCCTGACCGTCGAGGTGGGCAATCCCGATCAGCTCAGGCAAGTGGTGACCGAGCGCAACGCCCGCAACGGGGCCGCCGAAGCGGACGCGCCGGACTTCCTGACCGGCGACCGCCGCGCGATTGCCCGGCAATTGCGCGATCATCCGCAACTGTTCGAGGCGCCCGGTCGCAGTACCCTTTACCGTTTCAAGCGTATATCCCCTGCTGCGCGCTGAGAGGCTGCCATGACCCTGTCGGACCCGTGCCTGCCTGTCGCCGCTCCCCGCCTCGCCGATCCTTGCTCCCCGGCGCCCGGACTCCGCCTGGGAGACCACAGCCTGCCCGGACCCGCACGCCGGCCTTGGTCATGCGCCCGCCTGCTGCGCGCCGCGCTCGCCATCGCGCTGGTCGCGCTGAGCGGCTGCGTCGCCTTCGAACGCGCGCCGGTCGAGGAACTGAGCTGCGACCCCGACCTGCCCGGCACCTGGCATCTCAAGGCCGACGGCGTGGCCAAGACCGTCCACATCGACGCGCGCTGCCACACCGAAGACTGGCCGAACATGGGCGAGCAGACCATGGCGCTGGACCTGACCGGCTTCGTCCTGGACCGCGACCGCTACATCGTCGTGCCGCCGTCCGTCGCCCAGCGCGCGATCGGCGCGCCGGGCGATGCGCTGATCAAGGGCACGCCGGCCGGTTCGGTGTTCCTGATCCTGTACCGTATCGACGAGGGCCGCGCCCGGGCCTGGCTGCCGGACTCGCAACGCGCGCTGGACGCGATGGCGGCCGGCACGCTGACCGGGCGTAAACTCGACGAGAAATTCCCGTTGATCGAAGGATCGGCGCAGGACCTGCGCACGACGCTTCAACAACACAGCGCCGTGTTGTACGACACGCAAAAGGAGGCGATCGTGCTGCAGCGCGCCGCCCCCGCCAGCAAGGATTCCAGATGACCCAACCCGCAAGCGTACGCATCGTCGAAGTCGGTCCGCGCGACGGACTGCAGAACGAGAAATCGCAGATCGCCACCGCCGACAAGATCGCGCTGATCGACCGCCTGTCGGCGACCGGGCTGCGCAGCATCGAAGCGACCAGTTTCGTAAGCCCCAAGTGGGTGCCGCAGCTCGCCGACGCGGCGCAGGTGTTCGCCGGCATCGCGCGCCGGCCCGGCGTGCATTACCCGGTGCTGGTGCCCAACGAACAAGGTTACGAGCGCGCGCGCGCGGTCGGGGTGGAGGAGATCGCGGTGTTCACCGCCGCGTCCGAGGCGTTCAACCGCACCAACATCAACGCCAGCATCGACGAGTCGCTGGCGCGGTTCGCGCCGGTGATGGCGCGGGCCCAGGCCGACGGCGTGGCGGTGCGCGGTTATGTGTCCACCGTGCTGGGTTGCCCGTACCAAGGCGAAGTGCCGGTCAGCGACGTGGTGCGGGTGGCCAAGGCCCTGCACGCGATGGGCTGCTACGAGGTTTCGCTCGGCGACACCATCGGCGTGGGCACCCCGGGCAAGGCGCGCGCGATGTTCAAGGCGGTCGCCTCCGAGGTGCCGGTGGCGGCGCTGGCGGTGCATTTCCACGACACCTACGGCCAGGCGCTGTCGAACATCCTCGCCTGCCTGGAAGAAGGCGTGGCGGTGGTCGACTCGGCCGTGTCCGGCACCGGCGGCTGCCCCTACGCCAAGGGCGCCAGCGGCAACGTCGCCAGCGAGGATGTGGTCTACATGCTGCACGGCCTGGGCATCGAGACCGGGGTGGACTTGAACGCGCTGGCCGACACCGGCCGCTGGCTGGCCGGGCTGCTCGGACGCGAGACCGGCAGCAAGGTCGGCAAGGCGCTGGCGGCCGCGTGAACGCCGACGCGCCCGCCGATCGCCCGACCCCGCCCGCCCCCGCGGCGGCGGCGGACACGACGGACGCAACGATCGCGGCGCTGCGGCGCGCACTCGACGAACCCGGCCTGAGCGACAGCCTGCGCGCGACCGTGCTCGATGCGATCGACGCGCTGCGCCGCAACGACGACTCGCTGCATCGCGCCGCCTTCGACGCGATTCCCGATCTGGTCACCGTGCTCGACGAAGTCGGCACCGTGATCGAGATCAACCGCGAAGGCACCCGCGCGCACCGGCGCGTGCGCGAGGAAATCGTCGGCCAGCCGATCCACGTGCTCAATCCCGAACTGCCGCGCGAACACCTCGCGCCGGTGTGGGAAACCTTGAACCGCGGCGAGAGCTACATCATCGAGGTCACCAACAAGCGCGGCGACGGCACCCGCTTCCCGGTCGAAGTGCATTCGGCCGGCTTCGAGCACGACGGCCAGCGCCGGATCATCGCGGTCGCGCGCGACCTCAGCAGCCGCGCCGACACCGAGATGCGTTTTCGCGAACTGGTCGAGTCGATCGACCGCGGCGTGATCGTGCAGGATCACTCGCTGCGGATCATCTACGCCAACAGCGCGGCGATGCGCCTGCTGTCGCTGCACAGCGGCATGAGCATCGCCGACGAACTCAGCTCGGGCGACTGGCTGCTGGTCGACGAACGCGGTCACGAACTGGCCGCCGACCAATACCCCTCGCAGATCGCGCTGGCCACCGGCCGCGTGGTCGACAGCACCGTGCTGGGGCTGTATCACCGCGAACGCCGCGAACTGATCTGGCTCGCGGTCACCGCGGTGCCGCAGTTCCCGCCCGGCGGCGACCGCCCGCACCAGGTGTTCGCGCTGTTCTCCAACGTCACCGCGCTCAAGCGCGACAGCGCCCTGTTCGACCGCGCCCAGGCCCTGGCCCACATCGGCGGCTGGGAATGGGACGCCGGCCGCGATCGCCTGTACCTCACCTTCGAAGCGGTGCGCATCATCGGCCGCGAAACCGCGCCGGCGCAGATCGACGATCTGCTCGAATGCCTGATGCCGCTCGATCGCCACCGCCTGCGCAACGCGCTCGAACGCACCCTCGCCGGCGGCCGCGGCATCGACCTGGAACTGCAGGGCATGCGCGCCGACGGCAGCGGTTTCTGGGTGCGCGCGATCGGCGACGCCAGCGCCGCCGATCCGGTCCGGCAAGTGCTCACCGGCACCTTGCAGGACATTACCGAACGCAAGCACGAAGAAGAACAGCTGCGCATCCAGGCGCGCAGCGATCCGCTCACCGGCCTGCTCAACCGCGACGCGGTCCAGGCCGAACTCGAACGCCGCCTGGACATCTACCCGCATTCGCCGCTGGCGGTGCTGTACATCGACCTGGACCGCTTCAAGGTGGTCAACGACGTGCTCGGCCACGCCGCCGGCGACCGCCTGCTGGCCTCGGCCGCGCGCCGCATCCGCCTCGCCGCGGGCGATCAGGCGCTGATCGCGCGCTTCGGCGGCGACGAATTCCTGCTGGTGTGTTCGCTCGACGACGATCCGCTGCGCGGCGAGCGCCTCGCCGATGCGATTCTGGACATCTTCGGCGACAGCTTCCGCGTCGACGGCGAGGAGTTCAGCATCACCGCCAGCATCGGCATCGCCCAAGCGCCGCTCGACGGCCGCACCGCGCAGCAGTTGATCCAGAGCGCCGACGTGGCCATGTACGACAGCAAGCGCCGCGGCCGCAACAGCTGGCAGGCGTTCACCCCGGAACTGGCCGAACAGCAGTTGCACCGCCTGCAACTGGAAACCCATCTGCGTCGCGCGGTCCACAACGACGAATTCCATCTGGTCTATCAGCCGCAGGTCGATCTGAGCGACGGCCGGGTGGTGGCGATCGAAGCGCTGATCCGCTGGCGCAACCGCTCGCTCGGCGAAATGCGCCCGGACCGTTTCATCGACCATGCCGAAACCACCGGCGACATCGTCGGCATCGGCGGCTGGGTCCTGCACGAAGCCTGCCGGCAACTGCGCGCCTGGCGCGACGAGGGCCTGCACATCGAGCGCGTCGCGGTCAACGTGTCCTACCGCCAGTTCCTCGGCGACGATCTGGCCAACAACGTCGGCGCCGCCCTGGCCGAATACGGCCTGCCCGGCAGCGCGCTGGAACTGGAATTCACCGAGCGGGTATTGATCGAGGACGCACCCGACACCGTACGCACCTTCACCCGCCTGCGCGAACTCGGGGTCAGCCTGTCGATCGACGATTTCGGCGAAGGCTACAGCGCCCTGAACTACCTGCGCCGCCTGCCGATCCACGGCCTCAAGCTCAGCCAGTTGTTCGTGCAAGGCGTGCCCGACAATCAATCCGACGTCGCCGTCTGCCAGGCGGTTACCGGCATCGCCCGCAGCCTGGGCCTGGGCATGGTCGCCGAGGGCGTGGAAACCGAACGCCAGCGCGCGTTCCTGCGCGAACTGGGCGTGCTGATCGGCCAGGGTTTCCTGTTCGCGCCGGGGCTGGCGCCGGACGACCTGCGCGATTACTGCCGGGCGCAGAAGCTGCTCTGAGTCGTTTGCTCGGCGATCACGCCACCGCGGACGATGCCGTCGGTACGCGTGAATACGCGATCGCTTTCAGACCACGCAGTCACTTGAGCCAAGCCCGTTTCCGTCCGCCTGTGGATATCAACCTCCGTCGCCGCTTGGGCCGCCCCCTGTAGGAGCGGCGCGAGCCGCGACTGCGCCGTCGCGCTGACCTCGCAACTTTCGTCGTAGCTGCGTTCCCGCGGTCGCGGCTTGCGCCGCTCCTACAGGTAGGCCAAGCGGCTTGCGCCTGAAGTCTTGCAGTTCATCCAACGCTGCGACGCCACTAACTCGCGAGAACAAAAGCACACCCGGAGGGCGGCGCACATGGATGTGCGCCGTGCGCCACCGAGACAGGATGTCTCGTGTGGCGCATGCCTGCGCAAGCACCGCACTTGCGGGCACTTGATTCAAAGAAAAGCGTTTTTCTTTGGTTACCTTTCTTTTGTCGCTTTTGACAAAAGAAAGTAACTCGTCCGCTTGCGGACGAAAGCTGTTGCCTTTGCCTCAAAAAGCCACGCACGCGATGCATCATGCGATCGCAACCAAACTCCGAGCACATCGCGATCTCCACCCACCGCATCCCCGCAGCACGCACTGATCGAACGCAGCACCAACGAGCGCCCGTAGCGCATACGCTAGCCCCTAGAAGCGCGCGCAAACCCACGCATAGCCGTCAACGACAGTGGCCGACCAACCCAAACCGACGTACTGTCATGACTGCGTCGCCCTTTCGGTCCCCGACCGTTTCAACTCATGACCTCCACTGCCCCGCCCCCACCGCTTAACGCGGCACAAGCATCCCTGGCCCAAGCCGAATCGCTGGTCGCGCGCATGCTGCAACTGCCGCCCGCGCTCGACAGCGCCGCGGCGGATTGGCACGAGCACCTGGCCGCCGCGTGGTTCCGCCAGATCGATGCGCTGATCGAACTCGGCCGCCCGGCCGATGTGGTCGTCGTCGCCGATGCCTTGTGCGCGCACTTCCAGGCCGATGCGGCGCAAGGCGTCGAACCCGCGTTCGCGGCCAGCCCGATCCCGACCTGGATCGCGCGCGCGCTGTACGACAAGGCGATCGCCTTGTCGGCGATGGACCGGCACGACGCCGCGCTGCAAACGCTGCAGGGCCTGCAGCAGCGTTTCGAGGGCGCGCAGGCGCCTGGGTTGCGCGAATGGCTGGCCCGCGCCGGCCTGGAAGAAGCCAGGCTGCGCGCGCATGTCGGCGCCACCTTCGCGCGCGTCGACATGGTCCGTCACTGCGATGGCTTGATCCAGCGTTTCGGCCACGACGAGCGGCTGGCCACGCGCGTGATCGTGGCGCGCATACGCGCCTGCCAGGCCGGACTGCTGGCCCAGCTCAACTACGACGAGCAGGCGCTGAGCCACTACACCGACCTGCACGAAGACCTGCGCGACGCGGTCGAACCCGAATTGCAGGAACAGGCCGCCGACGCGCTGCACGCCAAGGCGCGGCTGCTCGAAGCGCTCGGTCGCCACCAACCCTCGCGCGACGCGCTGCGCGTGCTGATCGAGCGGCATGCCGCCGCGCGCCATCCCGGCCTGCGCCAGACGCTCGCGCTGGCGCGCATGGACCAGATACACGGCCTGCAACGCGACAGCCTCCAGGACACGGCGGACGACGAGGCCGACGCGCGCGTATTCGCCGCCTGCGACGCGCTGCTGGTCGGACACGCCGACAGCACCGACACCATCGAACTTCGCTGCGTCAACCACGCACTGCGTTTGCAGGCGCAACTGCTGCGCGAACGCGACGCCGGACCGGCGCAGCTGGCGCGCGCCGAGCAACTGACGCAACAGCAATGGACCCGCTACGCCGGTCACACCGACGAGCGCATCCAGCGCGAAGTGCTGCTCGCGATGCTCGATCGCCTCGACACCCTCGACGAACCCGCGCGCGAACTGGCCGACTGCCGCCTGCTGCTGGAGCGTTTCGCCGATGCGCCGTCGCCTTTGCTGCAACCGCATCTGGCGCGCGCGCATCGGCGCCAGGCCGCCGCGTTGCACGCACTCGGCCGCGACGACGAAGCGCTGGTCGCGCTGGCCGCGCTGAGCGAACGCCACGCCGCATCCACCGACCCGGCGGTGCGCCTGCAGCTCATTCTGGGTGGCAGCGAACGCGCGCGCATCCTGCGCGCCGCCGGCGATCGAACCGCCGCGCTGGCCGCGCTCGACGCCCTGCCCGAACCGATCGGCGCGCCCGAGTTGCCGACTCGCCTCGCGCTCGCCAGGGCCATGGCCCTGCGCGCCTCGCTCTGGCTCGACGAAGCGCCCGCCGCGCAACCGCCGCGGAACGACGAGGACGACGAATCCGGCCCGCTCGCCGAACCCGCCGCGACCGACGCCCAGCTGCGCTACGCCGACGCGGTCGACGCACTGGTGCAACGTTTCGCCGACGATCCCTCGGTCGACGTGCGCGTCGTCGCCGCCAACGCGCAGTACGATCTCGCCGTGCATTGGCGCGAGCGCGGCCAGTACCAGCGCGCCGTCGATGCCTACGCGGCCTATCAGCGCGCCTTCGCGGCCGACACCGCCGCCGCGATCGAAAGCATCACCGCCGGCGCCTACCTCAATCACGCCTATGCCTTGATGATGCTGCTGCAGCGCGACGCCGAGGCCCTGGTCGTCTACGACGCGCTGATCGCGCGCTTTGCCCATGCCGCCAGCGCGCGCATGCGCGACCTCCTGGCGCGCGCCGCCGCCAGCCGCCTGACCTGCCTCAACCGATTGCAGCGCAAGGGCGTGGCGGTGAACTACGGCGATCAATACGAAGATCTGTCGTTGCAGCAGCGCGACGCGATCAGCGCCACCATCGAGCGCGGCCGCGTGCTGTCCGTCGCCGGCCAGCATCGCGATGCGATCGCCTGTTACGACCAGGTGCTGGACGCACACCTGGCCTCGCTGCACCCCGAACTGCGCCGCCAGTGCCTGGACGCGATGGTCCGCAAGGGCTACAGCCTGGGCTGCCTGGCCCAGCGCGAGGCCGCCCTGGCGGTCAACGACGAAATCATCGCCCGCTACGGCGACGAGCTGTCGACCTCGACCGAGAAGGACGTGGCGCTGGCGATGTCCAACCGCGCCGTGCAACTCGACAAGCTGGGCCGCCACGAAGAAGAAGTCCAGACCTACGACCGCATCATCCAGCGCTGGCGCGACTCCGACGTGGCCTACCTGCGCCAGCGCGTGGCCAGCGCGCGCTACTGCAAGGCGATCACCATCGCCGACGCCGATCCCGACGGCGCCCTGGCGTTGTATCAGCGCGTCATCGATACCTGCCTGCACGCACCGGAAGTCGCGATCCGCCTGCAGGCGGCGAAATCGGCGGTCAACCGCAGCGCCCGGCTGCGCAGCGCCGGCCGCTACGACGAAGCGGTGGCCTGCGGCGAAGCGCTGCTGCAGGCCTGCGGCAACGAGACCGACCAGGACATCGCCGCGCAACTGGTCAAGGCGCGCATCGGCCTGGCGCGCGCCTACGCCAAGACCGGACAAGTATCGCGCCAGAGCGAAACCCTGCGCGACTTGCTGAACCTGCCCGAGGCCGCACTCGACCAGAACCAGCGCAGCGAACTGCGCACGCAGTATCGCCAGCTGCAACCGACCGCCGGCGCGCTCGGCAAAGCCGCTTACACGCTCGGCCGCTGGTTGCGCAAGAAGCCCTGACCGGACTCAGCGCCGGCCCATCAGATCAGTCACGATGCATCGAACGCCGGCAAGACGGTCGGATCGTCGCCCGCATGGCCGCGCGGACATCGCATCGCAACGCGGCGACGGTTCGCTCGCGCAAGCGCCGCACCTCGCTCGCGCATTCGCCCATCAACTCGTCGCCAACCGGCCCGCGGCCACCGCGACCAGACCGCCGCAGACGCCTTCCACCCAGCGCCGGCGGCGATCGCTCAACGCGCCGCAGCGCCCGGTCGAGGCCAGCGCGACGCTCAACAACGCATACACCAGCGCGCACAGACCGATGAAGATCGCCGACAGCACCAGCGCCGGCCATGCCGCCGATTGGTCCGCGCGCATGAACTGCGGCAGGATCGCGAAGTAGATCATCATGCCTTTCGGATTGAGCACCGCGGTCAGAAACCCGCGCTTGAACTGAGCGTCGCCGGCGCGCGCCCGCACCTGCAGACCGCCGGCCTTAAACGCCGAGCGGATCAACTTGAAGGCGAGCCAGGCCAGGTAGGCCACGCCGATCCAGCGCAGCAATTCGAACAACAGCGGCGACGCGGCGATGATCGCCGCCAGCCCCATCGCCGCCAGCAGCGAATGCACGCCATAACCGGCGCAGACCCCGGCGGTGGCGCGCAGCCCGGCCGATGCCTTGCCGCTCAGCGCCTGCGAGGCGATGAACAACATGTCCGGCCCCGGCGTGCAGATCAGCGGGAGCACGGTGGCCGAAAACAGCAGCGTCGCAGTCAGGTCCATGAGCGGCATGATAGAGCGCGGCCCGCGCAATCGGGTTTCGTTTATTGCCGTTAATTCCTGCGGATTGGCATAAACTGCCAATAACCAAGCAATCGGCGATTCGATCATGCCAATCAAACTGGACGAACTCGACCGGCGCATCCTGCGCGCCCTGCAAGACAACGGCCGCATGCACAACACCGAGCTGGCGCAGGCCGTCGGCCTGTCGCCGTCGCCCTGCCTGCGTCGGGTGCGGTTGCTGGAAGAAGCCGGCGTGATCGAACGCTACGTCGCGGTGGTCGACCCGGCCCAGGTCGGCTTCCACCAGACCTTGTTCACCCGCGTGTGGCTCACCGCCCAGGACGCCGACACCATCGACCGTTTCATCGAAGCGATGAAGCAGCTGCCGCAGGTGATGGAGTGCTACATCATGCTCGGCGAATGCGACGCCATGCTGCGCCTGGTGGTCGCCGACCTCGACGACTACCGCCGCTTCCAGACCCAGCACCTGACCCGCGCCAACGGCATCCAGAACGTCAAGACCGACCTGCCCAGCCAGATCGTCAAGCGCAGTTACGCGCTGCCGTTGTAAGCGGCGCGCGTAACCGCCGCGTATGTCGACCGCCATCCCCCCATGACGCGCCGCGCTTGGATGCGCCTGACTTCACGCCGCGGCGACCGCGACGTTTGAACCCTCGTGCAGGACACGAATACGCGTGCGATCGACGCGATCGGCGACGCGTGGCCACGCACGATCCATCCAAGCCGCTCGCAACGCCGCGCGTTGCGCATCCGCACCCACGCCCCGCACGTCGCGGGGCATCGCATCCATCAGGAGCTCCAGCATGCCCATCACTTTGTACCGCGGCGATTCGCGGCCACCCGATCCGCTCAACCCGGCCGATCCGCCCACCGCCGCCAACAGCATCCGCGGCGCCGGCGGATTCCAGCCCCGGCAGCTCAGGCCCCTGGCGATCGGGCGCGAAGTCATCAATCGCTGCATTCCGCCGCGCGGACCGGTGCCCGACCTGGGGTACCCGGTCGACACGACCAGCCTGCAGGTGCTGCTGCGCGAGCCGAACGTCAGCCTCCTCGACGTGCTGCGCAACATCAAGGCCGAGAAGAGCCACAACACCATCCAAGTGTCGACCGATACCAGCATCGACGTCGGCGGCTATGCATCGGGCTATGTCTATCAGATGCAGTTCAATCTCAACGTCCAGACCGCGGGCCTGGGCGCGGCGGTGGCGGTCAACAACGCGACGCAACTGGCATCGGCGGTCAAGGCCAACGTGTTCTTCGACGGCGCCAGCCTGGCCACCTCGACCCTGTTTGGCATTTCCGGCGGTCCGGTCGATCCGGGCGTGGAAGCGGCCTTTCTTACCGCGATCCCGTTGGCCAATATCACCCGCTACTGCGTACCGGGCACCGCCACGCCAGGCAGCGCGACGAGGCCGTGGATCGTGTTTTGATGCGCGAGGCGTGATGCGAAGCGGTCGGCGAGTGCGGCGACAGCACGTTGAGCGTCGAGGCTGTCCGGGTATCCGGGCTTGCAAGCAGATCGCGCCTTGGTCCGAACCCGACGGTGCGCATTGAAAAGCGCACCGTCGGCCGTGTGCTTCGCTCAGCCGGCTCGTACGCCGGCGGCCATCGCTCAGCGCCGCTCGTCGAATTCCCAAAACAACTCGCTGCGCCCCAGTTCCGCGAGCCGGGCTTCGACCTCGGCTAACCACTCCGATTCCGGCCGTCGGCTGGCCCAGGCATAAGTCTGCGGCACCACGATGGGACGGTCGTCGAAGGCGGAGATCAGCGTGGTGTTGAGCGAATCGGTCGCGATAGCCGTGCGGCCGGGCACCTTGAGGGCCACTTCGCTGGCATGCCGTTCCAGCGAAGCCATCATCGCCTGCTGCGAGACCGGATCGCGCGCGACGGGTTGTTCGTAGGCCGAACACGCGACCAGGAAATCGGGCGGACGATCTTCCAGCAACGCCGCCTGCAGACGATCATGACCATCGATGATCACATACGCCTGCAGGCAATCCAGCCGCCACAGCAGTATCGGCGGCAGCGCGCCTTCGCGCGCCTTCTTGCGCCACCATTTGACCCGGCCGTCTTCGGGCGGCGACGGCGCACGCAGGTTCAACACTTGGTCGATGGGATGCTGGCCGCCCCAGTCGATGAAGAACACCGGATCGGCACGCAACGCGTCGCGCACGCCGCTGACCGGCCAGTGCCAATGATTCAAACGCAGCTTTCCGGCCTCGAACTTCCAGGCATCCGCAAGCGGACGCACGCCGATCAACATCCACAGGCCCGCATGCAGGAACGACGCGGGCCCTTCGCTCAGCGCCTGGGCGAACACGCGGCTCCAACTCGCCAGCCGCTGCGGCTGCGGCAATGCGGCATGCCGTTCGACCACGGCCGAATCCAGCGCCGAGCCAGGCACCGGCGACTCGACCGGCGCATCGCTGCGCAACAGATGAACCCCGTAACAGTCGCTGAGCACCGTGGCCCAAAAACGCGTCGCCGGCTCGCCGCCATCCGCCCGCTCCTGCACCAGGCGGATGCGCGCGTTGTGGCCGCTCTCCAGACGCAAGGCCGGCTTGCGATGACCGCCATCGTCCTCGCGGCATTCCAGCGCCAGGCCGAACCAGCGGCCCGCATCGGTCTCGATGTCTTTCCAGTACACACTCATGATCGCGCTTGGTCCATTTCCTTGAGCGGCATCTGCGGGACCGATATCGCCGCCGTCATCCCTGCCTCTGCCTGAGCCGGGCCACAAGTATCGCGATTGCGGCGCGGGCTGTCGAAGCACTCACCAAGACGACAGCGACGACGCCGCGATGGCCTCTGCAGGAGCGGCGCAAGCCGCGACATCGCAACACCGCCCACCGCGCCGCCCGCACCCGCATCGCGCGCCCGACGCAGACACGCGGCGACGATCGCCGACGCCGCGTTTCGAACTATCGAAGCCAATCGTCCAAATCGGTATCATCGATCGCACAGGGACCTGTCCGTTGGAGCACGCACCATGCCCGGCAAGACATCGAAGCCGTCGACGAAGACCGCAAGCAAGCCCGCCGCAAAAAAAGCCGCCAAGAAAGTCGTGAAGAAGGTCGCGAAGAAAGCCGTCGCCAAGACGGCCGGGCCGCGCAAGGCCACCGCCACAGCTCAACCCGACAACGCGGCCACGCCGCGCCTGCTCTCCGGCGGCAATCCGCAGATCGCGAAAGGCTACGGCGACGCGCCCGTGCAGGCCTACATCGCCGCGATGCCGGGTTGGAAAAGCGACATCGGCCGCCAGATCGATGCGCTGATCGAGCGAGCCGTTCCTGAGGTCCACAAGGCGGTCAAGTGGAACTCGCCGCTGTACGGCATCGAAGGCGAAGGCTGGTTCCTCGGCCTGCATACCTTCAACCACTACGTGAAAGTGGCCTTTTTCCGCGGTGCATCGCTCGATCCGGTCCCGCCCGGCGAATCCAAGAGCCAGGACACGCGCTACCTCAACGTGCGCGAAAACGAGCCGATCGACGAAGCCCGGTTCATCGCCTGGGTGAAGCAGGCCCGCCGCCTGCCCGGTGAGAAAATGTGAGCGGCGCCGGCCAAGCGCATGCGTAGCATGAGCCCGCGCCGGCCCCCTGCATCGCGCCGCCCCCCTCCTGACGAAGCCATCGCCATGAAGAAAGCCACCCCGCTCGACCCGGCCGCGGACGCCAGCGCGCAAACCTCCGCGTCCGAACAGATAGACGCGAAAATCCAGCAACTGGGCGATTGGCGCGGCCAGACCCTCGCGCGCATCCGCATGCTGATCAAGCAGGCCGACCCCGACGTGGTCGAGGAAGTGAAATGGCGCGGGGTACCGGTGTGGTCGCACGACGGCATCGTATGCACCGGCGAGACCTACAAGGCCGCGGTGAAGATGACCTTCGCCAAGGGCGCCTCGCTGGACGATCCCGCCGGCCTGTTCAACTCCAGTCTCGACGGCAATACCCGGCGCGCCATCGATATCCACGAAGGCGACAAGCTCGACGAGAAGGCCTTGAAAGCGTTGATCCGCGCCGCGGCGGCGCTCAATACCGCCGCGCGCGCCAAGCCCCGCCCCGGCGCGGCTGCGAAGAAAGTCGTGAAGAAGGTCGTGAAGAAAGCCGCGAAGAAAGCCGCGAAGAAAGCAAACAGCGAGTGATCCGCCTCGCGCGGCCCGCTTAGCCCGCCCGCAACATCAACACCACACCCGTGACGGCCAGCACGGCCGTCCATGCGCGAACGGGCCTGCGTCCGCGCATCCACTCAGGACGCAGCGCGATGCCGCGGCACACGCCGGTCGCGATGGCGCCGGTCGTGACCAGCATCGCCGCCAGATGCAGGCCGACCGCGGCCAACCCGAGCACGGCCGAACCGGAGGCGGTAATTTCGCGCGCCGGCGTGCCGCTCATGCAGATCGGCACCAGCGCCGGCACCAGCATCAAGCCGGCGCCGTGCGCGGTGGCCATCAGGCACGACCACAGCGCGATGCCCACGTGGCCGGTGGGCGTGCGGATGCGAAATCGCTCGGCAAGGCCCGCGCCGGCCGTATTCGCCGCGGCGCCGCGCCACCCGCGATGCAGTGCCACGCCGATGAGCAAGGCTCCGGCCACGCGCTGGACCCACGCGCGATCCATCCACAAGCCCTGCGCGAGCGCGCAGACCACGATCGCGACCGAGGCCGCGTGCCCGATCGCGATCGGCAGCAGCGCGCGCCGCGCCTGGGCGTCGTCGCGCGCATGCACGCCGCAGGCGGCGGCGAACATCCAGCCGTTCGCCGGGCTCGCTCCATGCGCAGCGCCGAGTCCGGCGATCGCCAACCAGGCCCATGCCATGTCCATGATCCGTCCTCGCCCAGGCGCTGCAGGTTCAAACCTTCGAGCAACACGCGCCCGTCGCCGGCGCCGTGCTCGCGCTCGCAGCCGGCGCGTAGCGATCGTGATGGCGCACCCAGGCCATCGGATACTCCAGCCCGTCCTCGTCGCGCCCCTTGGGCGTGAGCTCCAGCAACGCGTAGGTGTGCATCATCACTTCCACCCCGCGGCCATAACGCGAGTAGGTGTGGAAGACCGCGCCGGTCGCGTCGCGATGGAACACGCTGATGCCGGGCGCTTCCTCGTGCGGAAACGGCTGGCGAACGTAGTTGTAGTCGACCTTGCCGCTGGACAACTCGTCGTGGCTGAAGCTCACGCCGAAATCGCGATTGAAGTCGCTGCCGTGCGAAGACACCCAGCCGAACCGCCAGCCCATGCGTCGGCGGAAGCGTTCGATGTCGGCCAGCGGCGCGCGCGAGACCGCGAGCAAGGTGACGTCGCGCTGCGCCAGATGCACATTGGCGCCGTCGTGGTGATCGGCCATGTAGGAGCAGCTCTTGCACCCCTGCTCCCAGCCCGGCGCGAACATGAAGTGCTGCACCAGCAACTGGCTGCGCCCGTCGAACAGGTCGGCGAGGCCGCGCGGCCCATCGAGGGTCTCGAAGACGTACTCCTTTTCGACCCGCACCCACGGCAGCGCGCGGCGCTCGCGCGCGATCTCGTCCTGCAGGCGGGTGAGTTCCTTTTCGCGCGCCAACAGCGTCTTGCGTGCGGCGAGCCATTGCTGCGTGGATACGATCGGATGATCGGTCGCGTTCGATCCGGCGATTACGGTGTTCATGCGGTGCTCCTGGGCCCGATGGGCCTTCGTGGTGGGACGCCCGCCCGATCGCGGGCAAGGCATCGCCGTCTCCGGTCGGTCGACCGGATGGGCATGGCGGATGGGGAAGCCGCCGGCAGGCGGCTGGATCGATGACGAATCGCGCGTCAGCGCATTCGCCGCGATGGGCGGCCGCGTCGCACGCGGCGCATCGCCCGAAGCCTTATCGCGTCGCCGATTTCGGCCGGCGCACCGCGCGGACCTTGCCGCTGGACCCGCCGCCGCAATAGAACAGATCCGCGCCGTCGGATTCGAGCCCGCTCACGCCGATGCCGTGCGGCAATTCCAGGCGTTCGAGCACCTCGCCGTTGTCCGGATCGATGCGGCGCAGTTCGTTGTCGTCGCCGTCCCAGGTCGCGTGCCACAGCTCGCCGTCGACCCAGGTCACGCCGGTGACGAAACGGTTGGATTCGATCGTGCGCAGGACCGCGCCGGTGGCCGGATCGATCCGATGGATCTTGCGATCGCGGTACTGCCCCACCCACAGGCTGCCCTCGGCCCAGGTCAGGCCGGAATCGCCGCCGTTGCCCGGCGCGGGAATCGACGCCACCACCGCGCCGGTGGCCGGATCGATCTTGTCGATGCGCGCTTCGGCGATCTGATACAGATGGGTGCCGTCGAACGCGGTGCCCGCATGCGCGGCGCAATCGAGCGTGCGCACGACCTCACCGCTGTCGGGGTCGAACGCCAGCACGTTCGCCTCGGTCGCGGCCCACACGCGCTGGCCGTCGTGGGTGACGCCGTGAATCCGCTCGGCGCCGTCGAACGGGCCGTATTCGCGCACGATTTCGGCCGCGCGGGTCGGGATTTGCCGGGTTGCGTTGTCGTTGCTGCTCATGGTTCCTCTCCTGGGGCGCTCAGGGCGGCGCCGTGAGATCAATCTACTCAGGCGGCAGCGCGGCCGGGAGTAACAAGATCGTCGTGAATCCCACCAGCGGCGGCGCCAGCCAGCGCTGTGCGCGCGCATGGCCGATCGAGCGCACCTGCGCGGCCGCCTCCAGTTCGACCAGCGCGCGCTGGACCGTGCGCTGGCTGTCGCCCAGGGCCAGCGCCAATGCCGAGGTCGACCAGGCCGCGCCGTCGCCGAGCAAGGCCAGCAGCGACGCCTGATCGCCGTCGATCGGCGGCATCAGCACGGCCACGGTCCGGCCTTCGCGCGCGACGAGTTCGAAACCGCGTGCGGTGGCCTCGATGGCCGCCATCGGAGCGACCGACGCACGCAGCCGGCCGATCTCCACGCGCAGGCGCGCGCGATGGGTTTCGTCGGGATGCCGGGTGCGGAACACGCGCGCGATCAACGCATTGCGCTCGACATCGCCGGGCCAGCCTTCGGCCAACGCGCACAACAACGCGAACAACACCGGCCGCCGCGCAAGCGACTGCCAATGATCGCCGACGCGCAGGCCGCGCCGGCAGGCATCGACCACCAGCGCATCCGAGGCCAGCAAGGCTTCGACCTGATCCAGCCGCAGCGGCTGCTCATGCCCGGCGTGGATGGTGCGCGCGGCGCAGCGCTCGAGCGCGGCCTGCGCCTCGGCGACTTCGGCGATCAAGGCCGGCACGCGCGCGCGCCGCGCCGCCTCGAAGGCGCGCGCCAACGCCGCCCGCGCCACCGCCGTGCGCAGCGAGCGCAAGGCCAGTTCGGCGGTCGCCAGTTCGGCCACCGCCGCCAACGATGGCGGCAGGCCCGATGCGTCGAGCCCGGCCAATG
This sequence comes from Lysobacter capsici, assembly GCF_018732085.1. NCBI lineage: Bacteria > Pseudomonadati > Pseudomonadota > Gammaproteobacteria > Lysobacterales > Lysobacteraceae > Lysobacter > Lysobacter capsici. The sequence goes on from NZ_CP076103.1 coordinate 3,688,759, forward strand.
ATGCCGCGGCCTCGTCGAGACGACCGAGCAGAAGCTGCCGCCGCACCGCGATCAGGCGCGCCTGCATGGCATTGGCGCGATCGTTGCGTGTCTCCAGCGCGGCCGCAGCGTCGGCGAGCAGCTTCGGCGAGCCGCCCAGATCGCGCATGGCCAGCGCGACCTCCGCCTCGGCGACCACGCAACGCGCGCGCGCCAGCGCTTCGCGCGCACCGAAGCCGCGTGCGGCGCGACGCAGCAACTCGCGGGCGCGCGGATAGTCGCCCAGCTGCGCCATCGCGATCCCGCGCAGGGCGAGCGCCGGCGGGTCGTCGCGCAACGCGATCCGGTCCAGGGCGCCGAGCGCGTCGCCGACGGCCAGTGCGCGCCCCGCGGCGACGATCAGGGAATCCATGGTGGCAGTCTACTGCGCGTCGCGCCAAGGGCGAGGCCGCGACGTGCGAATCGGATCACGCCGCGCGCAGGTGCCGCGCGCGCGGCGGCGCTGAACCGTTCACCGCATCGGTCCGTTTCGATCCTTCAACGGCAATGGGTATTGCCGTAGGCATCCGTGCTGCACCGGCGGGTGGAGCCGTCGCTGTGACGGTAGGTCGTGTTGCCGTAGCGATCGGTGGTCGCGCGCGTGGTCGTGCCGTCGCTGTGGCGATAGGTGGTGTTGCCGTAGCTGTCGGAGCGTCCGCGCGTGACCGAGCCGTCGCTGTGACGCAGATAGGTGTTGCCATAGCCGTCAGCGCTTGCGCGCGTGCTCGTGCCATCGCTGCGGCGATAGGTGGTGTTGCCGTACCCGTCGGACCGGGCACGCGTGGTCGTGCCGTCGCTGTTGCGGCAATCGGTCCTGCCGTAGCCGTCGCTGGAGCAGCGCGTCGGCCCGGCCGTGGCGGCACCGGCGGCGAACAACAGCGACAGCGCCCCTACGAGTCGTTTCACGCGGATGCCCTGTAAGTGGATGGCCTGGCGTGCATCAAGCCACGATCACGGCCGGCTCGCTTTGCGCAATTCGGTGATCCGGGCCTTGAGCGCCGCATCGCCGGGATTCGTCGCAAGCAAGGCGTCGGCGAATTTCGCCGCCGGCGCGGACGGTCCTTCGAACGCGTCCGACGCCATGCCCAGCAAGGCCTGCCGGCCGCCGTCGTCGAGCCGACCGGCCGCATTCAATTCGTCCATCAGCGCGATCGCTTGATCGACCAGTCGTCCACGCACATAAATCTGCGCCAAGGTCAGCCGCAAAGGCGCGTTACCGGGATTCTTCGCCAGCACCTTGTCGCCCAGCGCGACCGCCTTCGCCGGGTCCTTGCCGTTCGACAGATAGGCCATCACCAGCAAGGCCATGCCTTCGCTGTCGCTGCCGCGCTCGGCGAGCATCGCATCGATCAGCGTGTCCGCCTCGCCCATCTGGCCGGCGCTGATGTACACCGAGGCCAGCAGGAGCTCGCCGCCGCGCTTCTTGTCGCCGTCCGCCGCGCCGAACCGCGCGATGGCCTGCTGGATCGCCACGATGGACTGCCGATAGCGTCCCATCGCGTTGAGCACATTGCCCTTGATCAGCCACACCGTGGGATCGTGGGTGCGCGTCTGCGACTCGAACCGCTCCAGCAGGGCCAAGGCCTTCGCCGGGTCGGTCTTCGACAAGGCCTGCGCCAGCATCAGCATCGACTGGAAATGATCGTCGTTGTCGAGCGCATCGGCCTCGACGGCGCGGGTGAGATAGTCAATGACGACGGGGTCGTCCACGCGATCGGCCGCGAAGCCGCCGACCATGTTGGCGACGGCGCGCTCGTAGGCGCTGATCGACCGATCGGCCAGGATGGCATCGGCCGACGCGCGCAGCTGCGGATAGACATCGGCCCGACCGAGCGCATCCTGGCGCTTGAACTCGTCGCGCAAGGCCTGCACCTTCGCGGTCATCCGCGGCGAAGACGCCGACGGCGCTGGCGCCTTGCGTGTCGCGTCGGGGTAAATGGGCTGCTTGTTCTCGGCCGATGCCGATGCCGACACTGATACCGATGAAGACCGGCCTTGGTCCATGCCGGGGCGCGCCGATACATCGGCGATGACCAACAGCAGCAGCGCCGAAACGGCGGCGCTCAGGCAATGGCCATGCGTGGGTTTTGACATTGCTCCTCCCATGAGTCGATTCAAGAACGGTCAGGCGATAGACAGGCTGATTCATCGTCCAACGGCAATGCATACCCGAACGCCGTTGAATTTCGCCGGGCGATGGCCCAAAGCTCCGGCCCGATGCGCCAGTCTCGTTCGCAGTCGCCAGGGCCGGCGAAATACAGCACCGAGTGGAGGTGAGTCGCGATATCGCGTTCCAGCAGCTGCAACGTCCGCGGCCATTGCGGCCATTGCGCCAAGCGACGATCGGCGAACTCGAACGAATTGAGCACGACCGCCATGAGCACGAAGCGCTCATCCTCGTCCAACTCGCCCGCCTCATAGACCGCCAGGAACTCATCGATACGCTCGGGGTCTGCCCACTCGGCCTCGGGGTCCTGCAGCGAGGGATGGGTGACGAATCCGAACCGAACGGCAATCCGTTCAAGCGCCGCGGCCGTGGGATGCCGCCACAAATGCTCCGGGACGTCCATATCGCCACGCATCCTGAGGTTTCGCTCCATCGAGCCGATACCGGGAAAGTAACGGACCGTCTTGCGCGGCGCCAGTCGGCGTCCACGAGCCGGACATTCACGCAAACGACAAAGACAGACGGCGCGCAGGGCGCGTGACCGCGGCAGCGAACTTGCAAGCGGATTTTCTGATTCAATGCGCCGGCACGTCGCGCCTGACCCAGGCGCCGAGCCACAGGAGATTGATCGTGGGCTGGGCCAGGACCTACATCGCCCGATTGCAGGCCGGCGAGACCGTGGCGTTTCGTCCCACCGGCGGCTCGATGACCGGCAAGATCGAATCCGGGCAACTGTGCACCGTGGCCCCGGTCGATACCGCCACACTCCGCGTCGGCGACATCGTCCTGTGCCGTGTGGACAGCAACGATTACCTGCATCTGGTGAAGGCGATCGACGCCGGGCAATTCCAGATCGGCAACAACCGCGGCTTCATCAACGGCTGGATTGCGGCTTCGGCGATCTTCGGCAAGTGCGTCCGGATTGAGCCGTAGATCGCGACGACACGGCGGCTCGCTCGGCCCGAGTCGGAATGCCCTGCCCCACGCCGCGCTCAATCTTCGCCTTGCTGTTCAAGCGTTCGCCTCTCGCGGATCGCAATGGCCTGCTGGTTTTGACTCCGCCGTCCAGGTGCGGGATCAGGCGTCGTTCCGTACGCGCTATTGCCCAGGGATCGGCCAGACATAGACCAGTCGGACCCCTTGCTCCCCGCCGACTTCGATCTGGTAGTCGCCCTTGGGAAAGTCCGCAAACATGCCGGCCTCAAGGCTTGCGTTCCAGGCACCCACCGTTTTGACGCAGGCGCCCGACAGTACGTAGAGCCTGCCTGCCATGCTTACGCCGGGAACGACGATGTGGGCCTCGTAGCTTTTAGGACTGATTCGATACTGCGAGGACGGCACGTGAAGCGCGCGGATGGCCTCTAGCGTGAGCGGGATCGAGCAGACATCGCTCCAACGTTGAGCATTCTCAGTCATGGGCGCGTTGTGCCTGGTTATTGAGCGAAGGCAAAGCGCACGGCGAGTGCGACAGGGGCAAGATCGGGTGGCAGCTCACAGGCCCACACCCGACTAAAGCTGCCACAAGCCGTGATCGTTGCCGCCCTGCAGGTAAATGGCGAAGGTTCCGTGTCCGGGGATCAGCATGGGCTCAACCGCGATCTGACCGCCCGCCTCCACCACTGCGGCGACCGCGGCCTCGATGTCCTTCACCAACCAATAGGGCCGAACGACCGGCGCCTCGGTCGTGCGCAGCGGCGCGCGCACTCCGACCAAGCCGCCACCCGCCAACGGCGCGGTGCGCGCGTTGCCGAGGCTCGCGTCGGATTCGCCGAACTGCACGCCATGGGTCGATGCGTAGGCGACGCATACGGCGTCGACTTCGGCGGTCACGATTTCGAGATAGTGGATTCGCATGGGGTTGCATCCTGCACTGGTTGGAATATCGGCCGCTCTTTGCTGAGGCTTGGCGCGGTTTGTCGAACTGCAGTTGCTCCCACTGATACCTCTAGGGCGGGATTTGCTTAGAAAACAATACTCTGACTCCAGTTTCGCATACGCGACGCGTAAGCCCGCTAAGGCGCATCTCCATCAACACGCGGCCGACGAAACCAAAGCTCTCTCTGCCTTCCCTTGTATTCAAGTATTGCCTGCTCAATCTGCCTGCCTTTTAACCCATTCCTTTTGAACCTCTTCGTCAGAACGCGGTTGTACAGGCGAGGCCAAACCGGGAAAGTAGCGGAGCTTGGAACTTCAACAACAACAGCAGGCTTACCAAAGCCCTCTGACGCTGTCAGGCCGCACTTGGAAGACTGTAGATAGGCGCCCCTAACGCTCAAAATCCAATCCACAACATAACCATTCTTCTCAACAGGAAAAGCCAAATACACGCAAACCTCAACCGGTCTTGAAAAAGCTAACTTCAAGTAGACACAAGATCTACCAATCAAATTCCATGTCCAAGTGCAAACAACATCACCCGGCACTGAGGCGGTGCCATGAACCTCGATCAACCTCTCCAAATCCGGACATCCAGAGCAATCGATCGTTAAGAACGGCAAGAACCTACCATCATTAACAAGAGGGTTAGCAATAGCTCCCACCTGTAGGATTTGAATTGTTGGCGAACTCATTTACCCTCCTGCTGTTTCATGACGATATGACTCTCGATTGAAACTTTATGCCCTGACCACGTAGTCGCCACAACCTCGTACCGGTCTATCAACAATTTCTCGATCCAGGACTTTGGCAATCGAAAAGTGATCCAGCCAGAAGAAGTTGTACGCGCTTGCAGATTCAATGGAACTCCCAACAACAACAACTCAGATTCAGGAGGCATTTCCTGCTCAGGCTGGAGACGCACTTGAGCACCCTGTCCAGACATGTCAAATCCATGCACTATTAGTTCGAAGCGCTCTACAGCAGTAGGATTGCTTGAGGCATTAGTATACGAACACGAAAATGATATGAACTCTGCCCCACAATGCTCCCATCTAAAAGCGTTTATCAAATACGCTCGCAGCAACTCCCTTTTTGAAGCCGCCTCTTCCTCTGACAGCGCAAGAGTTCGCTTGGCACTACGCGCACTACTCCAAGCCCAGTATGCCGAGGCGAGAGCTGCCACGGCCGACAAGATAGATATCTTTAGTTCAAGCGTCATAGTTTTCACCCACACAAATTTTCATGGCCAGCACGAGCACTTGCGCGCGTCGTCATTGATCGCGCATTACTCCGGCATCACTCATAACAATTCAATCCCGATAGAAAATTACTTATCGCCCCAAATCCACTAATAGGCACTTCAAGGCCCATTAGCAGCAGGCATTAAGAAAACCACGACCCGCGCCCCTTGACAACCGCCACGGGCAAAGGGATGCTCGCTCTTGGAGCCTCGAAACTCCACTTACAGCGGTAGCCACCTCCGATAAACCGGTGGCTTTTTTGCGCCCGCGTTTCGGGGTGCAAGCCGGCGCATGTTCTGCGTCGGGAGGGCGGCTAATACAACACCCGTAAGGGGAATACGCCCGCCGGCTGTAAGCGGTTTCGAGCCTCCCGACTTCCCGCCTGCGACTGAGCGCAGCGCGGGCCCTGGTGTTGTGTCCTAGGAACAAGGAGTGCCCTATGCCCCCGAAGGCTTCGTCCGCCGGCGATCTGGACAGTTTCAGTGTGTCGCTGCCGCTGAATGCGTTTTTCGAATTGCGGGAGTTTCAGGATCAATTGCTGAGCGCGGCCCGCACGCTCGACCCGGCTACGTCCCCCTGCCCCGCCACGCGTCCGCACGAGCAGTCGCGACATCGCGCGCTGGCGTCGGTGTTCCGGACCTGGGCGGATCAGGTCGACCGCAGCCTGGAATCGGTGCGGCCGGCCTGACGGTGACCGCAGGCTCGACCGTCGTCGCTGGCGGCGGCGGTCGCGCTGCGCAAATGGCGGGGTTTGGGATGTGGAGGAGCGGCTGTCGGGCGTCCCGGCCGGGCATCGGCCGAAAAAGTTTCGGGTTCGGGCCGTTGCGGCGCGCGCGTGTGCCTGATTGCTGCATCCATGGCACGCGATAGGCGGCGGTTGCGGGTTGGGACCGCAGGCGGCGCGTCGGCGGCCGCGGGCGCAAGGTTCGCGACTGGGGCCGCAAGGCTTTGAGAGCCGGCCGCAAGGTTCCGAGCCTTGCGAATGGGGCGCAAAGGCTTGCCATCGCAAGGGTCTGAGCCTTGCGCGCAAGCATGAAGGCTTGCGCGCGGAGCGTCGCGCCTTGCGTTTGGGATCGCGAGCCTTGCGGTCCGAGCGTGGAGGTCTGCGATCGCAAGCCCCGGAGCCTTGCGACCGAGCCCGAAGGCTTGCGCGCGATGCTTGGAGGCTTGCGCGCCGGCATCGGGGCTGCGCACGCAAGGGTGCATGCGGTGTGCGCAAGCTTTCGGGGGCGTGAATGCGGGCGCGCACGCGGGCGCGGGCCGGGTTTCGGCGCGCGGGCGACGGTCTAGGCTGCGCGCGTCGGCCGTGTCGGCCGACGTACTGACATGGACTTACAAGGAACGAAGATGAGTCAGAACCTGATCGATTTGAATCTGTCGGCCGAGGCGCTGGATGCCGTGGATGCGGCGCTCACGCAGTTGGAAGCGCAGTTGGCGCCGTTGATCGGCCTGAACGTGGACCAGCGCCGGCAGTTGACCAAGATGGGCGAGAAGTCGGAGTCGTTCTGCCGGCAGGCGGTGGACGTGATGGAGCAGAACCCGAACATCCTGCCGCGCAATTTCGACCTGGAGGCGATGCGCCGCGATCTGGCCGCGTTCGATGCGCTGCGGCCGCGGCTGGTGCGCTTGACGCGCCTGTTCGAGCGCGCCAACGACACGCACATGGCGTTGGGCAGCGACCTGATGAGCAATGCGCTGGAGGGCTATGCGTTCTTGAAGATTTCCGGCAAAGGCGAAGGGCTGGAGGGGCTGCGCCGGACCTTGTCGGCGCGGTTCAATCGGGCCCGGCCGGAGGTGGCGCCTTCGGCGCCGGCCGCATCGTAAGCCTCACCTGGGATCGGCGAGCCCAAAAAAAAGCCCCGCTGAGCGGGGCTTTTTTCATGCGTCGGGTTACGGCTGTTGCTCTTTCGCGTCCGCCAATTTGGCCAGCGCACTGTCGATCGTGCGAATGGATTGGTCGGTCAGGCTTTTCGGTGCGGGGCCGTCGCGCTTGGCGCGCTTTGAGTAGTGCAACGCCTCGCGAATCAGCGCCATCTCTTCCCCAGTCAGATCAACGATAGCCATGGATCACCTTGTGCAGTTGACGGCGAGAGGACTCAGAGCGCCCATTGTGGACCACAACGCCGCGTCTGCGCGCCCCGAGCCTCAATCCGCATCGCGCGCCACCTTCGGCAACGGCTCCACCGCCTGCAATTCCTTGGCCGCCATCGCCGAGACGCCGCGTGCATGCAAGGTCTTCATGACCGGCTGGCTGCGCAGGTTCTGGTAGAAGTTGCGGATGCCGCCGGTGAGTTGTAGCGAGTAGTCGGTGGTCACGAAGCGCTCGTTGTTCTGCACTTCGATGTGGGCGCCGCCGGGGATGGGTTTGAAGAATTCGTCGAACTGGCTCAGCGGGTAGTCGCTGGGTTTGCTCGCGGCGAAGTACGCCATCGCCATCGGTTGGCCGCTCTTGGGGCCGATGGTGGTGTCGGCATGGGTGCCGGCGCGGCCGTGGCAGGAGATGCACGAGGACACCGGGCTGTCGATCGGGCCGTTGACGCGGCCGCCGAGGCCGTGGTGGCGGACGTAGGCGCGGTTGCCGTAGTCCCAGCCGGTCTGTTCGACCAGCGAGGAGGTGATGCGGGCCTGGGTCAGCGAGGTGTTGACGAACACGCCGTCGCGGTTGGCGTCGGTGCGGTCGTGTTGATCATCGCCCCAGCTCAGGCCGACCGGCACCATGCGGTCCCACACGGTCTTGCCGGCGCTGCCGCCGTCGTAGACGAAGGTGCCGTAGATCCAGCCGGTGGTGTCGGCCACGCGCGGGTCTTTGACCGCCACGTCCAGTTGCAGCAGGCGCATGGGTTTGTCGACGCGCGGCTTGTTGTACGCGGTGTCGGGGTAGATGTTGGCGGTCCAGGTCTTGCTGCCGACGAGGTACGGGATCTGTTCGACGCTGGCGTCGGTGAACAGCAATTTGCAGGCGACAGTGTTCTCGGGGAAGGTCGAGGCATACGGGTCGGGGTAGCCGCTGGCGGTGCGCCAGACCTTGCCCAGGGCGGTGCCGCCGCGGTCGTTGTAGAAGCCGACCGCCCAGTTCTGGCCGGGCGCGCTCTGGCTGCGGTGCAGTTCGAACGGGCGTGCCTTGCGTTCGCGGGTCAGGCCGTGGTGGTACTCGCGGCCGGCGCCGAACTGGTCGCCGTCGTCGTGCAGCCACGGGGCGTGGTACCACTTGCGGACTTTGTTGTCCTGCACTTTGAAATCGACGTCGACGTTGCCTTCCAGGCAGTAGCTCAGCACCGCGCCCATGTACTCGGTCGGGAAGGCCTTGAAGTCGATCGCCGTCCACGGGAAGGTTTCTTGCTTGAAGGTCGTGGGGAAGTCCTGGCTGAGCTGGAAGACATCGGGCGTGCCCGGCGGCGGCGGGTAGTGCGGATCGAAGCTCGGAAAGCGCTTGGGCGCCGGGTTCGGCGTGGCGAGCAGCTTGCGCTGCAGCTCGGCGCCTTGATCGGCGGGCTTGTTGACCTCCAGTGGCGCGGCGGCGGCCACGACGCACACGAGCATTCCCACCGCGGCTAATGCTGTCTTCATGTCCACTCCCCCTGTTTCGCCATCCAACGTTGCCATTGCTAACGCGATTGGGCGCGGCCAGGGGCCAGGGCCGAGACAACCGTGACGTAGCGCAGGTTTCGATCCGTGCGGTGGCCGGGCGGTTCGTCGGCGCGGGCGGACGACTGCGCGCCGGACCGTCGCCGGCCCAGGTCGGTCGGTCGGCAAAGCGTCGCGCGTCGCGTCGGATTTGCGTCGGTGGTGTTGCGGATGGATGACGGCTTTATGCCGAAACCGAGACATCAATCCGCGTCGGCAAACGAGCCGCGCCGTCGAAACGAGCGCGCGCAGTTGGTCATCGATGTCATGGCAGTTTCGATGTTGTCTGGCAACACGGATTCGGCCGACTCATGCGATGAGATGCGGATGCGCCATCATCCAATTCCGCAGCGATCAGCCATCGCCTTGCACTCATTCGCAACGACGGCGACAGCGATCGTCGCGAACACGCAACGACCTGTGCATTTTTCATTCGATGTCGTTCGATGTTTTGCCGCATACGCATGCGCATCCACCTCGCGTATCGCGCACGCATTCGTCGCACCGACACCATCGTGTTTCACCCATGCAACCTGCCGACCGATCTCTCACTCGCATCAAGACCATGGACGCTTTCGCGCAAATCTCCGGAGAAAAGACGCTTATTTATGCAATCGCTTGCGATTGAGTGAGCGCGATACCGTTCGTAAGCACAACCGATGCACAACTATTTTTTGTCTACGACGAATGATCGATATGCCGTCACAGTTCCCGAATTATTCGGTGGCATATGAAAATAGCGCGAAGTAACTTTCACGCCGCTGCGCAACTGGCAGTATTCGCAAGAGCAAAGGACCGACTCGGCACGGCCGAACAATGACAAGGAACGTTATGTCCGCAAGACCGAAATCCATCGAACCGATCGCGTCGCATCGCCGTCGGTGTTGACCGCAACCAATGCGCAGCACCGCGCCTGAGTCGCAAGGCTTGGAGCGCGCTCCCCCGCCCCATCCCCACAGACCCACTTCGTACTCATGAAGTCGGCGGCACCGCAGTGGCCGCTCGACCGGGAGATCGCACGCCATGGAAGCCGTATTTGAAACTCCGTTGAAGACGCTCGACGTCGCGGCGGCGCTGTTCGCGCCGTTGCAGAAGAAGCTCGACGAACTGCGTGAAAACGGCCTGTATCGCACGTTCTACGAGTTCTCGCACATCAGCGAGCACCCCGGCCATACCGCTCACGGCTGCCGGGTCGTGCAGGTGTGGAGCGGCAACGATTACTTCGGGCTCGGTCAACATCCCGACCTGATCAAGGCCCAGATCGAGTCGACCCAGCTGCACGGCACCAGCAGCGGCGGCTCGCGCAACATCGGCGGCACCAGCGTCTCGCACGCCGAGCTGGAAAAACGCATCGCTGCATGGCATGGCAAGGACCGCGCGCTGGTGTTCTCCAGCGGTTACGCCGCCAACTTCGAAACCTTGAGCACGCTGATCGCGGCCATCCCCGACATGGTGGTGTTCTCGGACCGCAACAACCATCGTTCGCTGATCGAGGGCATCGCCCGGACCGGCTGCACCAAGCATGTATTTCCGCACAACGACTTTGAGGCGCTCGACCGCATGCTCGCCGGTTACGAGCGCGAGCGGCCGAAGCTGATCGTGTTCGAGTCGGTGTACTCGATGGACGGCGATGTCGCGCCGCTGAGTGCGTTCTTCGACCTGGCCGAAAAGCACGGGGCGCTGACCTTCCTCGATGAAACCCATGCGATCGGCCTGATGGGGCCGACCGGCGCCGGCCTGGCCGAGGAGCTCAACGATCACCGCGCGACCTTCGTCCAAGGGGTGTTCAGCAAGGCGCTGGGCACGCTGGGCGGCTATGTCGCCGGCCCCGACAGCGCGATCGACTACGTGCGCTCGCATGCGCCGGGCTTCATCTTCAGTTCGACCATGCCGCAGGCCGTGCTCGACGCCACCCTCACCGGACTGGACATCGTGCAGCGCGGCGACGACCTGCGTCGCGGGGTGATGGACAACGTGATCCGGCTGAAGAACGCGCTGCGCAAGGCCGGGCTGCGCTTCCTCGACGGCGGCACCCACATCGTCCCGGTGATCGTGCCCGGCGGCGAGCGCGTGCATCGGGTGTCGCGACGCCTGCTCGACGAATTCGGCATCTATGTCGCACCGGTGACCTACCCGTCCGTGCCCAAGGGCACCGAACGCTTCCGCGTCACCATCGCCCCGTTCCGCACCCCGGAACAGATCGAAGCCTTCGTGAGCACGCTGCAGCTGTGCCTCGAGCAGGAATGACCCACCGATCGCAAGGAGAACGACCGTGGCTTTGACTCAGATCACCCCCTTCATCGGTGCCGAATTCACCGGTGTGACCTATGAAGACTTTCAGCAACCCGAGCTGTGGAACCAGTTCGTCGAGCAACTGCACCAGCGCGAACTGGTGGTGGTGCGCAGCATCGCGCTGACGCCGCAGCAGCAGCTCGAACTGGCCGCGCGGCTGGGCCGGCCGATTCCGTTCGTGCTGGACAAATACCGGCATCCCGAGTTCGAGGAGATCATGATTTCCTCCAACGAGGTGCGCGACAACAAGCCGATCGGCATCGCCCGGGTCGGCAATTTCTGGCATCAGGATTCCTCGTTCGTGGCCAATCCGGCGCCGTACACCCTGCTGCACGGGATCAAGGTGCCCAGCGACAGCGGCCACACCCTGTTCGCCAATGCGGCCGATGTCTACGATCGCCTGCCCGAGGAATGGAAGAAGCGGATCGAGGGACGCAGGGCGCTGCATACGGTATCCAAGCGGTTGCGCATCCAGGCCGAGCATGTCGGCCTGTCGGTCGCCGAGTTCAAGGCCTGGATCGAGACCAAGCATCCGAAGGTCGAACACGATCTGGTCAAGGTCGATCCCGACACCGGCCGCAAATACCTGTACGGCGCGCCGGAGTACCTGGACTCGGTGATCGGCCTGGACGCCAACGACAACGCGGCGTTCTTCGCCTTGATCGACGAACTCATCCAGGCGCCGCAGCGGGTCTATACCCACGAGTGGAGCAACAACGATCTGGTCGCCTGGAAGACCCAGACCACGCTGCACGCGGTGACCGACGTCGAGCCGGGCGTGGACCGCACCGTGCATCGAATCAGCATCGAACTGCACTGAGGCCATGGCCCGTCCGATGAACGGAATCGTCGACTTCGACCTGAGTTATCCCAGCGCACGCGCCGAGGTGTCGAGCATGCACGCCGCCTGCGGCGTGCCGGTGGACGACATTCTGCAGATCACCCATTGCGACAGTTTTCCCGTGCTCGGCGACGACGAACGCTCCTGGGAACTGGCGCTGGACGCGGCGCGCGCGGTGATGCGGCGCAGCGGCGTGGACCCTGCGGCGATCACCCAGGTGATCTACGCCGGCGCCGGCGAATGGGAGACGCCGTTCTGGTCGCCGGCGGCCAAGGTCGCGCACGAACTGGGCATCGAGCGGGCGCATTGCTTCGAGGTCGCCAACTTCTGCAACGCCGGCATGGCCGCGGCGCAGATCGCGCTGGATCGGATGGCGCGAAACGAAACGGCGCGCGATGGCAGCGGGCGCGAACACGGCGGCTATGCGCTGGTGCTGCTCGGCGACCGCCTGAGCCGCATGGTCGACTACGCCGATCCGCAGGCCAAGGCGCTGTTCAATTTCGGCGACGCCGGCGGCGCCATGCTGCTGGGCGGCGGCGAGCGCTGCAGCTTCGCCCTGCTGCATTCGGCGATGCGCACCGATCCGAGCTGGTCGGACTATTACTTCGGCGAACGCCGCGACGGACGCATCGTGATCCGTCGCGGCGAGCATCGCGAGGGACTGGCGGCGGCGTATGTCGACAACTTCGTCGGCTTGCTCGACGACACGCTGAAAGCGCTGGACCTGACGATCGACGACTTCGCCTATCTGCTGATCAACCACGGCGACAAGAGCATGCACGAACGCCTGCTGGCGGCGATCGGGCTGCCGCGCGAGAAGAGCGTCTTCAACTACCACCGCCTCGCGCACATGGGCTCGGCCGATACCTTGATCGCGCTGCGCGATCTGGTCGACGCGCGCCGCCTGGTGCGCGGCGACCGGGTCCTGCTCGCCACCAGCGCCATGGGGTTCAGCTGGGGCATCACCGCGCTGGAGTGCCGGCAATGAAGATCCTGATCATTCACCAGGTGCCGTATCGGAAAATCCATTACCACTTGGGCATCGATCATCAACGGCACGAGGTCACCTACATCGGCCAGCCGGCGCGCATGGCCGACCTGCCCGCCGATTTGCGCTGCACGCGCCTGGTGCTGGATCCCGGCGAGGACTTGGTCGCCGGCATCCTGGCCCGCACCTCGCGCGAGGACGGTTTCGAGCGGCTGTTGTCGCTGTCGGAATTCGGCATGATCGAATCCTGGCACGTGCGCGAACACCTCGGGCTCAGCGGCGCCTCGCTGGCGCAGATCGAGCGGGTGCGCGACAAGGTGCGGATGAAGCAGGCCCTGGCCGACTCGGGACTGCGCTATCCGCGTTTCGTTTCCGCGCCCGGCGATGCCGCCGAACTGCCCTGGTCGGGCAAGACCGTGGTCAAGCCGCGGCAAGGCGCATCGAGCGAAGGCGTCAGCGTGCATGCCAGCGCGGCCGACGCGATCGTCGCCTGGCGTGAGCTGGCGCAGCGCGAGGACTACCAACTCGAGGAGTACATCGAAGGCGAGCTGTTGCATGCCGATGGCCTGATCCGCGACGGCGTGCTGGTCGATCTGGTCGTGAGCCGCTACGTCAACAAGCCGGTCGACTTCGCCTACGGTGTGCCGCTGGGTTCGTATCAGTTGCCGGACGATCCGCGTTATCGCGAGTTCGCCCAGCAGGTGATCACGCAGTTGGACATCCGTGAAGGCTGCCTGCATCTGGAGATGTTCGAGACCGCCGACGGCGAGCTGGTATTCCTGGAAGTCGCCAATCGCATGGGCGGCGCCGGCGTGGTCGATGCGCACCAGCGCCATAGCGGCCTGCACCTGCCCTCGCACGAAATCGCCATCCGCCTGGGCCTGGAACGCCCGCCGGCATTGCCGCGCTCGGGCCGATACCACGGCTGGCTGGTGTTTCCCGGCCACCATCTGCCGCGCGAGGCCGGGCATCGCATCGACGTGCCGGCGCCGCTGCGCGAACACGCGTGCGTCGATCGCCTGCATCAACTGGCGCCTGAGCAACCGTTGCCCGATCACATCACCTATCAGGAATGGCTGGCGCCGGTGTTCGTCGAAGCCTCGCATCACGATTCGCAAGCGCTGGGGCATTTCCTGCACGAATGCGCCCAATCCATTTCGATCCAGGCCGGAGCGCCGCAGTGACCCGCCCTTCCCCATCGCCACGCCATTACCCCACCGACTTGCTGCTCGCGGTCCAGCGCGCCGAACGCGCGCTCACCGACCCGGACTCGGCGCTCGCGCGGTTGCTGCGCGTGCATGACCTGAGCTCGGTCGGCGGCCTGTTCGCGAGCGCCGAACTGACCGAGGCGCTCGACCAGTGGTTCGGCGGTCTGAGCCAGTACCCGTGGCAGCCGTTGATCGACAGCAACGACGTCGATCAGTTGTCGCCGGTGGGCACGATCGTGCTCGACGACCACCGCGTCGCCAACACCTTGCGCGGGCTGCTGTTCGCCTGGGCCGCGGGCAACCACGTGCTGATCCGCTCGCGCCGCGATACGTTCTGGCAGGGCCTGACCACGATCCTGCGCGGCTACGGGTTTCCGTTGCCGGAGGCATCGGTGCTCGACGAGCGCGCGCAGTCCGAGCATCGGACGATTCATGTGCCCGATCTCGTGCCGGTCTCGGCATCGGGCGCGGCGGTCTGGAACGAACCCGACCTCTACGGCGACGATCCGCAAGACGAGGACAACCTGACGATCCGGCTGGGCGTCCCGGTGCGCCAGGACGCGACGAGCTTCCTGCGTGGCGTCGCGGCGCTGGACGCGCGCGCCTCGTGGACGCGCCTGCTGGTGCGTCGCGAACACCTGGCCGGCACCCGCCTGGCCGATGCGCGCGAAGCCGACGACGCGCACGGCAGCGGGCGTCTCGATGCCAAGCTGCGCTATCTGATCGGCCAGGCCCGGCGCACGCCGTACTATCGCGATCTGCCGCAGATCCACGGCGTGGCCGAGCTGGCGCAACTGCCGATCCTGGAGAAGCGGCAACTCGACGCCAACACGCTGCCGCTCAACCGCAACCTGTACAGCGACGCGCCGCCGAGCGGCGAGGTGTTGCGCAGCGGCGCCACCTCGGGCGATCCGCGCTACATCGTGTACTCGCGCGGCGACTGGGCCAACATGGTGCGCGAGGCGATTCCGCTGTGGTCCGTGCTGGGCCTGCGCAAGGGCGACCGGGTGATCAATACGCTGTTCGCCGGCAGTCTGTACGGCGGTTCGATCACCAGCAGCTGCGAGTTCTCGCAGATGGCGGTGGAGTGCTACACCACCACCCAGGCCTGCACCGTCGACGACTTGTTGATGCTGCATCACCGGTTCGGCGCCAATACCGTGATCGGCCTGCCGACCCTGCTGATGCCGCTGCTGCGCAAGGCCAAGGCGCAGGACCCGGCGCTGCGCATCGAGAAGGTGCTGTACGGCGGCACGCCGATGGCCGAGTCCGACAAGGCCTGGCTGCGCGAGCATCTGGATACGGACGTGGTCGCGAGCGTGCTCGCCGCCAACGACGGCGCCCAGCTCGGCTTCCAGTGCCCGCACATGCGCGGCACGCTGCATCACATCTGCGACGACTACAACCTGCTGGAAGTGGTCGACGACGACGGCCAGGCCGTGCCCGACGGCGAGGTCGGTCACTTGCTGATCACCAGCCTGCAGAAGTTCGAAGCGCCGCTGGTGCGCTACCGGATCGGCGACATCGGCCGGGTGTTCCATCGCGACTGCGCCTGCGGCCTGTCGGGTCGGGTGATGGAGTACCTCGGGCGGTCGGACGGCATCATCAAGTTCCTCGGCTCGACCGTGCGCCACCGCGAACTGCACGACGCGCTGGAGACCTTCGAGGTGTCGCAGTTGCAGGTCGAGATCGACAAGCGCGACGGGCGCGAGGCCTTGATCGCACGGATCGAATCGGCGCGCACGCTCGACCCGGATCAGATCCGCGCGCACCTGATCGCGCAGTTCCATCAGCTGCGCACCCTGCTCGGTTTCGGCGACAGCGTGTTCGGGCTGGTGGTCGAATGCCATCCCGAAGGCGCGCTGCGCCGCGACGCAGTCAGCGGCAAGGTCAAGACCGTCATCGACCGCAGGCTGGGCTGATGCTCTGGCGCAACCGTCCGGCCCGCGCGCTGCTGGTATCGATCCTGCTGTCGAGCATCGGCATGGGCGTGTACGTGCTCGCGCTGGGGCAGATGCTGTTCGCGCTGACCGGCAGCGCGCAGGCGTTCGCGATCGTGCTGACCTTGCAAGGCATCGGCGCGGTCTGCGTGCTGCCGTTTTGCGGGCCGCTGGTCGACGCGCTCGATTCCCGGCGGGTCTATGTCGGTTGCGGTCTGGCCCGCGCCGCGACGGTGCTGGCGATCGTGCTGGCCGACATCGCCGGCACGCCGGCTTCGGTGCCGATCATTGGCGCGGCCGCGCTGGCGCTGGCGGTGTTCGACAACATGCAGCGCGCGGCGTTGTTCAAGTTTTCCGCGCGCCATATCGACGACACCTTGCGGGTGCGGGTCAACGGCCTGCTCGGCGCGGCCATCCAGGCCGGCGCACTGACCGGCATGGCCCTGCTCGGGGTGATCCTGAGCGTCGCGCCGCCGGCGCGGGCGCTGTTGGTCGACGTGGCGATGGCCTGCGCGGCGGCGGCGGTGATGGCATCGATCCGCCTGGACGCCTCCGACGCCAACCGCGCGCTGTTGGCCGGCAGCCGGCTGCGCTCGCTGTTGCCCAATGCGCTGCGCGACTGGCGGCAGATGCTCGCCCAGTACCGCAACGAAACCGTGGTGCTGGGCATGGTCGCGCTGTGCGCGGCGGATTTCTTCTTCGCCAATGGCCTGAGCACCCTGGTGGTGCCGCTGGTCCATCGCTCCTACGGCGGGCAAAGCTGGTACATCGCCGCGCTGGAAGCGACCTTCGGCATCGGCATGCTGGTGGCCTCCACCCTGACCCGCCACACCGTGCGGCAATCGCTGCTGCCGCTGTGGCTGCTGGTCCAGGCCGGCACGGCGTTGCTGCTGGCGCTCAGCCGCGATCCGTTCGCGCACTTTCTCGCGTTCTTCGTCGGCGGTTTCGCCAACCTCAACAGCCTGACCTGGCTGCTGACCACGCTGCAGCAACACGCGAACCCCGGCGACAAGGCGAAGATGGCCTCGCTGCGGCTGCTGGCGATCGGCATCGGCACCATCGCGCTGATGCCGTGGCTCGGCCAAGCCGCGCGGGTGTCGCTGGACAGCGCGTTCTTCTGCGTCGGCGCGGCGATGGCGGCGTTCGCGCTGGCCAGCGTATGGATCGCGATCGGATTCCGCCCGCATCAACGCACGATCCTGGCCGCGAGCCAGCCATGACCTTTTCGCCAGGAGCCTTTGCATGAGCCCTTCCCACGTCAGTCAGTCCGGATCGCGCGCGGTGCATCAAGTCCGCCGGCCGCAAGGCGAACCGGTCGCGGACGACTTCGCCTGGGTCGAGCAGCCGTTGCCCGAGCCCGGCGCGGGTACCGCGCTGGTCGAGAACCTGTACCTCTCGGTCGATCCGTACATGCGCGAGTGCATGGATGCGGTGTGGCCGCTGCACACGCCGCTCGAAGGCCGCTCGGTAGGCCGGGTGATCGCCTCGCGCGAACCGCGATTGGCGGTCGGCGATCTGGTGTTTCATCGCCAGGGCTGGCGCACGCATGCGCGGGTCGGCTACGACGAGGTGCGGATTCTGCCGGCGCTCGACGGCGTGCCGCTGAGCCATTGGTTGAGCGTGCTCGGCGGTACCGGTCTGACCGCGTATGTCGGCTTGACCCGCATCGCCGAGTTGCGCGCGGGCGAAACGCTCTACATCTCGGCCGCGGCCGGCGGCGTGGGCAGCATGGCCGGCCAGTTGGCGCATCTGCTCGGCGCCGGCCGGGTGATCGGCAGCGCGGGGTCGGCGGCGAAGGTCGCGCAGTTGCGCGACGTGCTCGGCTTCGATGCGGCCTTCAACTACCGCGACGGCCCCATCGCCGAGCAACTGGCCCAGGCCGCGCCCGACGGCATCGACGTGTATCTGGACAACGTCGGCGGCGATCATCTGGAAGCGGCGATCGGCCAGATGCGTCCGCACGGCCGCATCGCCTGGTCGGGCGCGATCGCGCAATACAGCACGCAGCCGCCGCCGGCGCCGCGCAATCTGTTCGAAGTGGTGGAGCGAAGCCTGCGCCTGCAGGGCTTCCTGGTGCGCAACTACGGCCATCTGCAAGAGGAGTTGCAGGACTTC
Source organism: Lysobacter capsici (assembly GCF_018732085.1). NCBI lineage: Bacteria > Pseudomonadati > Pseudomonadota > Gammaproteobacteria > Lysobacterales > Lysobacteraceae > Lysobacter > Lysobacter capsici. Next base: position 3,707,071 of record NZ_CP076103.1, read on the forward strand.
GTCGTGCCGCACTTGCGCTCGGGCCGGCTGCTGCCGGTGGAAACCGTGGTCGAAGGTTTCGATGGCATCGTCGATGCGTTCCTCGGTGTACTCAGCGGCCGCAATCTCGGAAAGATGCTGGTCAAGGTTGCCTAAATCGTCGCCGCGCTTCTCCATCAAAAGGACTTGATCATGCGGTTGCTGCCCTCGCTCGCCTTGCTCATCTCGCTCACCGCCGCGGTCGTGCCGGCCCGCGCCGACACCCTGGCGGTGGTCCGCGACGGCCGCACCCAGCCGCAGTATTCCTATGCCGACGCGATCCGCGAAGTGGTGCATGTGGAAACTTCGGTGGACAGCGACGGCGACGGCCGTCGCGACCGGGTCGCGGTGTTCGTGACCCGGCCGCGCCAGTCCGATGGCGCTCACAAAGTGGCGGTGATCCTGGAAGCCAGCCCGTATTTCGGCGGCCTGATCGAAGCGCCGCACCACCCCACCGAAATCGTCGATGAGCCGCGGCTGTCGCCGTGGACTCCGCCCACCCACGCCAAGCCCGCGGTCGATTACGCCCGTTCCAACTACGACAATTATTTCGTCGCCCGCGGCTATGCCGTGGTCGCCGCGAGCAGCCTGGGCACCGGCGATTCCGAAGGCTGTCCTTCGCTGACCGGGCCCGATGAGATCGAGGCGATGAAGGCGGTGGTCGACTGGCTGACCGGCCGCGCCCGCGCCACCTACGGCAACGGTCGCGTAGCGCGGGCGGAATGGTCGACCGGCGCGGTGGCGATGGTCGGCAACGCCTACAACGCCACGCTGGCGCTGGGCGTGGCGCAGACCGGGGTCGTCGGGCTCAAGACGGTCGTCGCCAACGTGGTGACCTCCAACTGGTACGACTATTACCGCGCCAACGGCGGCGTGGTCGAACCCGATGGGTTTCCCGGCGAGGACGCCGACCTGCACGCGAAGGTGGTGCTGACCCGCGCGCGGCCGGCGCAGTGCGCGGCCGCGATCGCGTCGATCGAGCAGCGCATGGATCGCGTCAGCGGCGACTACAACGGGTTCTGGGCGCAGCGCGATTTCACCCGACATATCGACCGGCTCAGGCGCCACGGCATCAGCGTGTTCCAGATCGCCGGGCTGTCCGACTGGAACGCGCGCACCAGCCAGTTCGCGCAGTTGTGGGACGCCTTGGGGCGGCATCGGGTCGATCGCCGGTTGTGGCTGTATCAGGCCGGTCACGCCGACATCCTCAACGTGCGCCGGCAAGCGTGGCTGGATGCGGTGCAGGCGTGGCTGGACCATGCACTGTACGGCGTCGACAGCGGCACCGATGCGTGGCCACAGGTCCAGCTCGAAACCGCGCCGGGCCAGTGGCAGCCCTACCCGCAGTGGCCGCGTCCGGGCGCGCGCGCGATCACCTGGCAGTTGCATGCGCAGGCGGACGCGGGTTCGGCGCATGCGCTGCGGCGCGCGCCCGACCATCGCAGCGGCGCGCACGCCGAAGAAGGCGCGTTCGTCGATGCGCCTTCGCGCAACGCCGCCGAACTGATCGCGCATCCCGATCGCGACGATCCCAATCGATTGCTGTTCCTGAGCGAACCGCTCGCCGACGACGCCCAGTTGTCCGGCACCGCGCAGGTCAGCGTGCAGGCCGCGCTCGACGGCCCCTCGCCCTATCTCACCGCGCTGCTGGTGGACTACGGCGAGGACACGCGCGTCACCGGTTTCGCCGCGACCGCGCAGACCTGGTGCTTCGGCGACAGTCTGCCGAACAACTCGGGCTGTCGGCCGATCTATGCGTATACGACCGCGTCGACGCCGTACCAGGTGGTGACGCGCGGCTGGATCGATGTACGCAATCGCCATGGCCGCGAGCGCAGCGAAGCGATTCGCGCCGGCGAGTCCTACCGCTTGCGCTGGACGCTGCAACCGGGCGACTACCGCTTCAAGGCCGGCCATCGCATCGGCCTGGTGCTGTTGTCCAGCGACCCCGGCTACACCTTGCGTTATCCGCCGGGCACGCGGGTGTCGGTGCGGCTCGACGCCTCGTCGCTGAGCCTGCCGCTGGTCGAACCGGAGGTGCCGTCGCGGTCGACGCCGACCGCCGCGCGCTGATTCCCGCTCGCCGATCCTCGCTCACACGCTTCGTTCGCACGCTCCCCGTCGCCCGTTCGCCCGCCGCACGCGTCCCTGCGACCGCGCGCATCACCCCTTCTGTCTCCGATGCCGATCCCTATGCGCGCCCTGCTGATCTTCACCACCTTGATGGCTGCACCGATACCCGCCTGCTGCGCCATCCTCGTCGACGGCCGGCTCGATCCGGACGAATGGCGGGAGGCGCGCAGCATCACCGATTTCCGCCTGACCCAACCGCTGTCGCGGCTGCCCGCGCCGCAACCGACCCAGGCCTGGGTGCTGGCGACGCCGCAGGGCCTGGCGGTGGGTTTCCGCAATCTGCAGGACGCCTCGGTGCCGCGCACGCGCCAGCGCACACAGCGCGACAACAGCGAGGCCGCGGTCGACCGGGTCAATCTGTACGTCGACTTCGACGGCGACGGCCGCGGCGGCTACAACTTCACCTTGACCCTCGCCGACGGCATCGTCGACACCACCGTCAGCAACGAGAACCAGTTCAACGACGATTGGGACGGCGACTGGCATCACGCGGTCAGCGAGGACGAAACCGGCTGGTCGGCGGAAATGCTGATCCCCTGGCATATCGCGCCGATGCGCGACGGCCGCGACGGCAAGCGCCTGCTCGGCATCGCCCTGGACCGGGTGATCGGCGCCACCGGCGAGCGCGCCTCGTGGCCCGCGGTCAGCCTGACCGAAACCCGGTTCCTGTCGGTGTTGAACAAGATCGAAGTGCCCGAATACGGGCAGTCGCTGCTGACCATCACGCCCTACGTCAACGGCGTGCGCGATTTCGTCGGACGCGATTCGGATTTCGACGCCGGCGCCGACCTGTTCTGGAAGCCCAACGGCCGCTTCCAGCTCAGCGCCACGCTCAATCCCGACTTCGGCCAGGTCGAAAGCGACCGGCTGGTGGTCAACTTCGGCGCGGTCGAGACCTTCTTCGACGACAAGCGCCCGTTCTTCACCGAGAACCAAGGCTTCTTCGAGGTTCCGTTCGGCTCGCTCAATCCCAACAACCGGCTGATCTACACCCGCCGCGTCGGCGGCCTGAGCGACGATGCGATCGGCTCGGGCGATGTCACCGCGGCGGTCAAGCTCAACGGCAGCGCGGGCGGCGTCAACTACGGCGTGTTCGCCGCGAGCGAGGCCGACGCGGTCGGGCGCGACTTCTACGCCGTGCGCGCGAGCCGCGACTTCCTGCGTCACGGCGTCGGCGCGATGGTCACTCAGGTGAAGCGGCCGTTCCTCGATCGCGAGGCGACCGTCTACGAATTCGATCACCGCTGGACCCCGAACGAGCGCTGGGCCGTGCGCAGCACCGTGGTGGGTTCCAGCGTCGACGAGCGCGGGCGCCGGCTGCGCGACAGCGGCGCGCAAGTGCGGGTGGACTACGACCGCGGCAACGGCTGGCGCCACCAGCTGTATGCGCTGCACCTGGGCGGCGAGCTGCAACTCAACGACTTCGGCTATCTGGAACGCAACAACTACAACTATCTGCGCTACGACCTCGGCCGGCGGGTGACCGCGCTGCCGCCGGATTCGCCGTTCACCGCGCACGATTGGCATTACTCGGTATCGCATCGGGTCAACGACAACGGCGTGCACATCGCCGACGCGCTCGCCGTCAATCGGCGCAGCGAGCGTCGCGACGGCGGCAATCAGTTCATCGAAGTGGGCACGCTCAGCCCGGGCCACGACGATCTGATCACCCGCGGCAAGGGCGTGGTCGACATGCCGCGGCGCCTGTTCGGGGTGTTCGAACGCTTCCGTCCGCGCCAGGGCGACAGCCCGTGGGCGTTCAATGTGGAGATGCAGTACGACGCCGACGGCCTGAGCGGCTGGAATCGCGGCCTGCGCAGCGTGTATGTCGAGCCGAGTTATCACATCAACGACCGGCTGAGTCTGTTCAGCGGGGTGCGGGTGGAGCACCACCCGGACTGGACCTTGTGGCGGCGCGAGGCCGGATTGCTGGGCACCTACCGCTCCAACCAGCTCATGCTCAATGCCGGCGCGGCGTGGTTGATCAACGATCGGCAGGAACTGCGGGTGCGGCTGGAAGCGATCGGCCTGGAGGCGCAGGCGCGCAAGGCCTGGCGGGTGGCGCCGGACGGGGAACCTATCGCGGTGAATACGCCGCTCGCCGATTTCGCCCTGCGCAATCTCGGGTTTCAGATCCGCTACCGCTACGAACTGGCGCCGCTGTCGTACCTGTACGTGGCCTACGTGCGCGGCGGCTCGCTGCTGGAAGACGGCAGCGGCTTCGACACGCGCCGCCAGTTCCGCGACGCGTTCGAACTGCGCGACAGCGAGCAGTTGCTGGTCAAGCTGTCGTATCGGTTCGAGATTTGAGCCGGCGCGCTCTCGCGTCCATTCGTCCAGCCGGCGTTGCGTCGCGCCGCGCCTCATCTGGACAGCGCGCCGGGGCGCGTCGTCAGGTTTTATTGAAGCACTTGTCGAGCAACGACTTGAGCGCGCCGCCGATGGCCGCGGCGGCCTTGGGATTTTCCACCGCGGTGACCTTGCGCAGCTTGGCCTGCTGCGGCGAATCCTCGACGGCCTTGATCTGCTTCCACTGCGCGTCGGTGAATGGCTTGATCGGATCGATATTGTCGGCCATCGCCTTCACGAAGCGGGTGCCCAGCGCGCTGGCGTAAAAGGTTTCCAGATAGGTCAGTTCGGCCGGGCTCAAGGCCGAGCCGATGACGCCCTGCACGGCATCGGCCAGGGCGTCGTTGGGGATGCGCTGGACGCATTGGATCTGCGCGTTGCCGGCCTTGCTGTCTTCGTTCGCACCGTACTTGGTGCCCGAAACGATCGCGCTCGAAACCGATCGGGCGGTGGCGCTGGCCGACGTCGTCGCCGTCGCCGACGCGGGCGCGGCGATGGCGATCGACAGCAGCAATGCCTCAGTGATGCGGTGCATGACGTTCCCCTGAGGCCACGGCTGTGGCGCTGGCGACGGCACGATACCGCGACGGCCTGCGCCGTGGACAGGCGCAATCCATTGTGATCGGCGGCGCGACGGCCAGTGCGAAGTCGCCGCGCCGCCGACGGTGAGCCTGGATCAGTGACGTATCACTGCGACCTTGTGCTCGTCGTTGCCGGACTTGTTGCCGGTGCTCGACGCCGAGGCCGTCTGCTGCGTGGGCGCGGTACTCGATTCGGCTTGTTGCGGCTGGGATGTGCCGGCCTGGGTGATCGCCGCCATCTTGAGCTTGATGCCGTTCATGTCGGTCGGCTTGATGCTGAGGGTGTGCTTGTCGTCGAAGGTGACCTTGAACAGGTTCTTGTTTTCCAGCTTGGCGCTCTTGACCGGGCCGTGTTCGCCGGCGAGGTGATCGACGTAGTTCACCAAGGTGGCGACGTTGCCGGGGTTCTTGGCGATCATTTCCTTGCCCGGCTTGACGTCGAACGCGGCCTGCACGGCCGCGCGGCCCTTGGCGTCGTGCACCGTGGCCACCGCGGGCGAACTGGAGCTGCTCGCCACGCTGAGCGCGCCGCGCTGCGATTGCTCGATCAATTCGCGACTGGGGCGATAGACCTCCGCGCCCTTCACCGGCACGGAGCCGGCGACCATCAGCTGCGGATACTGATACAGCTTGATCACGTCCATGACCTGCTTGTCCTTGGCCGGTCCGGTGGCCTCGTTGGCGGTCTTGAGCTTGAGGAAGAAATCCTTGCAACGCTCGTCGGAAGGGTTGTCCTTGGCCGCATCTTGCAGACCGTGCAAGGTCTTGTAGATGCCCAGCTCGACGTTCTTGTACAGGGCCTTTTCGATGTCCGGCCCAACGAACAGATTGCGGTTTGTTTCGTAGCGGTCGACCACCGTACCGATGCGGCGCTCGGCCAAGCCGGGCGCCTGCGCGCCGCCGCCGACGGTGGCGATGCCGCCCTGCTCCATGCGCCGCTTGGCGTCGGCTTCGGTGGTGCCGCCGGAGGGATAGACCGGGTCGCGCAGGGTCATCACCTGCAGTCGCTCGCTTTCAGCGCCGGCCAGTTTGCTCATCGGCAAGGTGAAGGACTGGCCGTTGGGCGAGTACGGCGAGCCTTGCACTTCGGGTTTCTCGCGCAGGTAGCGGGTGGATTGCTGCTGCTGTTCCTGCATCGCGGCGTTGGTCTTGGGATAGACGTTGAAGAACACCAGGTCGTGGGTCTGCAGGTGCTGGGTGTTGGTGGCCGAAGTGTGGCTGAGCTTCTCGCTGGCGCTCTTGTCGCCGCTGACCGCGCTGGCGAACTGCTCCAGCGCGTTGCGATCGGAGGTGCACGAGATGTTGTCGCGCACCGGGTTGTTGGTGGCGTGGGTGGCGATGCCCGCCTGGTAGCGGCCGAACACGTCGCCCATGAAGGCGTTGACGGTGTCGGTGCATTCCTTGGTCTGCATCTGCGGCAGTTTCTTGTACTCGGCGATCTGCTCGTCGATCGCCTTGAGGTTGTTGGCCGACAAGGCCTGCAGGCGGGTGTAGGCGCTGCCTTCCGCGCGCGCTTCGGGCCGGCCGGACAGCATGCTGCTGCCCAGCAGCGTGGCGGCGTCGGCCTCGCGGTCGTGCGGGGGCGTGTAGCGGCCGGACAGCTCGCCCTTGATGCCTTCGCGGGTCAGTTTCAGCGAACCGCGCATTTCTTCCAGCAGCGCGCCGCGCGCGCCCGCGTTTTCCTCGCTCTCGTTGCTCAGCACGCGGTACAGGCTGTGCTGTTTCTCGCCGACGGTGTAGTTGGTGCCGTGCTTGAACGCAGGCTCGGGCAGCGCGGCGTTGATCTTGTCGGCATTGGCCTTGTCGTGGATGTAGAACGGGCGCGAGGCGTAACGGTCGAGCAGCAGTTGGTACTTGTCGGCCGCATGGCGGGTGGCTTCGTCTTCGCTGCTCATCATGGCGGGGCGGCTCCTGGGGGAATAGAAGAGGGGGCGAGTATTGGACAGGGCACACTTATGCACCTTGAATGAGCAATTGCAGATGTTGAAACTGCCAACTGCTACGCACTATTAGTGCCTGTCTGCCACATCGCCAACGCCCTACCAACGCGCTATCCGCTGCCGGGCGGCCACCGGTCCCCTTTCGAATCGCCCGCTTTTCGATCGCCCGCCGCCGCCTGGCGCCCGGCTCAGCCTCGCCACAGCCGCAAGGCTTCCTGCGCGATCACCTCGGGAAACTCTTCCTGGAAGAACAGCTTCGCCCCGGGTACGCGGCGTATCCCGCGCGAGTTCGGCAACAGCCGGTCGAGATAGTCCGCGTCGGACTGGGCGAAGATGTCGTCGCTCGCGCCCCATACGATCCGCACCGGCGCGCGGCAGCGTCGCAGCGAGGCCTCGATGCCGGCCAGCGGGTTCGGCGCGAGCGCGATGTGGAAGGCGTGGTACTGCGCGCGCCGCAGCGGCGAGGCCACCAGCGGGCTGACGTAGTACTCGATGGTTTCGTCGGCGAACCCGGCCGGGTCGCGGAACACCGCCGCGCCGAAGGTCGAACGCGCCAGGGCCTTGTCGGTAAGCCATTGCGCGGTGGCGTCGGCGAGGGTGCCGGCGCGCGCCATCTCGATGGCCGGCATCACCTTGGGCGGCGGGCTGTCGGGTTCGACATCGCAATTGCTCAGCAGCATCGAGCGGACCCGCTGCGGGTAGCGCACCGCGAACAACTGCGCGACCGCCCCGCCGCTGTCGCTGGCGACGAGGTCGGCCGCGTCGATCGCCAGCGAGTCCAGCAGCGCGGCGAGCATCGCGACCTGGGCGTCGGCGGCCAGCGATTGTCCGGCGGGAATCTCCGAGTAGCCCAGGCCCATGAAATCCGGCGCGATGCAGCGGCGATGCGCGGCCAGCCGATCGATCGCGCCGCGCCATTGATAGCCGTTGAGCGGCGCGCCGTGCAGGAACACGGCGGCCGCGCCCTCGCCGCGTTCGATGTAGGCGATGCGGCCGAACGGCAACGGCGCGAAACGCCGCGTGGCGCGGTACGCCGCGGCGTCGAGCGGCCGCACCGGGCCGGTCGCGGCCAGGCCGCGGCGCGAATCGCGCGGCGCCGTGCAGCCGCCCAGCGCACCGACCGCGCCCGCGGCCAACAACGACGACGCGGCGACCATGAAGTGTCTGCGTTGCATGTCCAATCTCCCGGAGAATGACGACCCGGGAGGCATCCTGGCGAAGCGGCCGCAAACCGGCGCGCACCCACGGCCGGCGCCGGACACGCGCGTATGATTTTCGTCACTTGCCGCCGGCGCGGCGCAGGCCAAGCATCATGCGATGAGCGACCGGCCCGCCTGCTACCCCCGCCCCGCGACCGCGCCACCGCCGCCGATCGTCGGCGCCGACCGCGCGCCCCTGCTCGACGTGCTTACCTCGCCGGTGCCGAACGGGTATTTCGATTCGCCGCTCGACAGCCGCCACGTGCTGTGCCTGCATCTGGGCGAGCCGGTGCCGGTGTCGTATCGCCGCGATGGGCGCGAGCATCAGGGTTTGCGCCTGCACGGACGGTTCTGCGTGGTGCCGGCCGGTTCGTCGACCCGCTGGATCGTGTCCCGGCCCGCGACCTCGCTGTTGCTGCGGCTGGCGCCGTCGCTGCTGGACTCGACCATTGAGGCGATGGGCGCGAGCGCGCGCAACGACGGACTGGCGCCGTCGATCCATGTGCGCGACGCGCAGATCGAACGCATCGGCTGGATGATGCAGGCCGAGGATCGCGACGCCTATCCCAGCGGACGCCTGTTCACCGACAGCCTGGCCGGCGCGCTGGCCGCGCGCCTACTCGCCTTGCAGACCCGCGCCGCACCCGCATCTGAACGCCCGGCGCGCGCGCTGCCGACGTGGCGATTGCGCCACGTGCTCGACTACATCGAAGCGCATCTGGATCAGCCGCTGTCGCTGGCCGAACTCGCGCGGGTGGCCGGTTTCAGCCTGTCGCACTTCAAGCCGCTGTTCAAGCACGCCACCGGCCTGCCGGTGCATCGCTACGTGCTCGAGCGGCGGGTCGAACGCGCGCGCGGCCTGTTGCTGCGCGGCGAACGGCGCATGGGCGAGATCGCGCTGGACGCCGGGTTCTCGCACGCGAGCCACATGGCCCGCTGCATGCGCCGGGTGCTGGGCGTGAGCCCGGCGCAGATCGTCGCCTCGCGGCATTGATTGACCGGCGATGCGGCGCGCTACTGCGGCCGCGTCCAACCCGTCGTCAACTGGAAGAAGCGCCGCCGCCGAAGTGATCGCCCGGACCGGCCGGCGCATCGGGCCGTTGCAGGGTGAACACGCAATCGAAGAACGGCTGCATCTCGCTCCACGGCAGTTTGCGCTGGCGTGCATCGACCAACGCGCGTCCGATATCGACTGAATTTCCGGGATTGTTCAGGTATCGGGCGAACGCCACGCCGGTATCGGCATCCGCATGCAGGCCGTGATCCTGCTGGTTGTAGGCATGAAACTCGGCGATGGCCCCCGGCGCCGGAACCGCGCCGCTCGCCAGCGGACATTTCCTGACCCCACTGGCTTCTTCGCGTTGCGCGTGCCCGGCCGCATAGCTGTCCTGCAAGGTATGCAACAGCGAGCCGAAGGCCACGTCCTCATACACCCGGCGCAGACCGCCGCCGGCGCCCTGGGTGTACAAGTCCAGAATCCGCCATTCGCTGCGGCCGAACGACGACTGGATGACCGGTATCGGGATCTCCTTCAAGCGCGTATCCAGGGTGTACTCGCCCAGCGACGCGCGCCATGCGAATTCGGACCACCCCATGATCCGTTCCTTGGTGACGGAAGCCGGCTCGCCGTTGCCCGCGGCCATCGCATGCAGGAACTGCAGGTCGCCGAAATGGGTGCGGTACAGCATCGCATCGCCGGGACCGTAACGTTTGCCCGCCTTCGCGCCCTTGTTGGCGTCGAGAAACAACCCGACCCAACACACCGGCTGGGTTTCGAAACGGATCGTATCGCGAGTGTTGCAGCGAATACCGCGCGCCTGGTTGACGGTCATCGCGAAGGGAGGATCGTCGTTCCATCGCACGCCCGCCAACACCGCCGCGGGCGCATTGAGCGCCTCGCCGCCGTCGCAGGCGATATTGCAGCCATAGCTGCGGTTGGTGATCTCTTCATGCACCGGCTCGGTGAAGGTGCTGATCGAAAATCGAGCCGCCTCGCGCTCCACCATCGCCCAGGTGCCCGTGGCGATTCCGCTTAGGCGCCGCTCTTCCGCGCTGGAATGGGTGGAGAGTTTGTAAGCCGATGCGCCGTCTGCCACCAGCAACAACAGCGCGGCCGACAACGGCCGGGCAGCGTGTGTGAATGTCCTGATCATTCCAGCATCCCCCTGTAGTCCTGCGGTTGATGCGCGGCGCCGGCGCGTGGCCGGACATCGCCCGCGGTTGCGGCGGTTGCCGGCCCCCGCCGATAACCGTCTTGCGGGTCGGAACGTCAAAACCACGCAGGCCCGGCCAGTGCGGCGCATCGATGCGCAGAATGCGAATGCCGTCGAAGTCCGGGCCTCGATTGCGGCGCAGTGACGCAGCGGCGCCCTTCGCAAGCGCGTCGGCTTGAGCGAGGATGCGGCAACCGCGATAAGGAAACCGCCATGACCCTGCCGCCCGGCGTCGTACTGCGTCCGATCCAAGCACGCGACGATGCCGCCGTCGCCACGTTGATCCGCCAGGTGATGGCCGAGTTCGGCGCGGGCTCGGTCAGCGACAGCGAAGTCGACGCCATGCAGCGCGCCTACAGCCTGCCGCGCAGCGCGTACTACGTGGTCGAACGCGAAGGCCGCCTTGCCGGCGGCGCCGGGGTCGCGCCGCTGCTCGGCGGCGAAGACCGGGTGTGCGAACTGCGCAAGTTCTACCTGCCGCCGGCCTCGCGCGGGCTGGGGTTAGGCCAGGCCCTGCTGGAACGCTGCCTGCTGACCGCGCGCGGCTTCGGCTTCGCCCAGTGCTATGCCGAAACCCTCGACCGCATGAGCGATGCCCAGCGCCTGCTCGAAAGCAACAGCTTCCAGTTGCTGGAAGCGCCGATGGGTTACGGCGGATTGCGCGGCTGCAATACCTGGTATCTGCGCACGTTGTAGGCCTGCGGCCGCTATCGCCGCCACACAACCCCATCGGTCTGAACACCGCATTGGTGCCTTGCGCTGAGCTTCGCCGCGAGCGTACGAAGCGCGGGCTTATTTGTGGCGTGTCGCTTATTGGAAAAGGAACGGCGTCACGCTATAAAGCCCGTCGGACCGCTCACGGCGGTTCCGGGGAAATCAAGCAATCAATCAACAGGGGATACAAACCAATGTCTATCGCGATCCGACCGCGCGCCATGCGCGCGGCGCTGGCGGCGCTCACTCTCGGCATGTCGCTGACCGGCTGCCTGAGCATGAAGATGTATGTCGATCCGGCGCTGCCGACGGTCGCCAAGAAGGACATCGCCGCGCCGGCGACGCCCAAGCCGGTGCAGGTACTGGCCGAGTTCCGGACCAAGGGCAACGCCAACGCCCGCGCAACCGCCGAATTGCGGCCGCGCGCGCTGGCAGCGGCCACCGAATCCGGGCTGTTCAGTCAGGTCAGCGGTGACGCGACGCCCGGTGCCGGTCAGTTGCGGGTGATGATCGACAACGTGGCGATCACGGAAAACGCCGCGGCCAAGGGCTTCGGCACCGGCTTGACCTTCGGCCTGGCGGGGTCGCTGGTCACCGACGGCTACAACGCCACCATCAGCTACACGGCCAATGGCAAGACCACTGAGACCACGGTGAAGCACGCCATCCACACGACGGTCGGCAACAAGGCCGGTCCGGCAGGCCTGACCCCGCTGGCACCGCAGGCAGCGGCGCATCAGGTGATGGACCAGATCGTCTGGAACGGCCTCAAGCAACTGTCGGAAAAGCATGCGTTCGACGCGGAATAAACCGGTGAACGCGCTGGTCCGGTCGGCCCTGGTCGCCACGCTGGCGCTGCAAAGCGCCTGCGTGAGCATGGTCGCGAGCAAGTACCAGCCCGGCTTGGCCAATGCCGAAATACTGAGCCGTCAGCTCGATGCGGCGCCGCTGCGGGTCGGCAGGTTTTCCGCCGATCCCAAACTCGACAGCAAGCCGCTGAACGTGCGCGGTTCGACGCTCAGCGGCGGCGAAGATGGCAAGTTCTCGACCTACCTGCGCGATGCCTTGAGCACTGAACTCAGGACCGCCGGACGCCTGGATGACAACGCCGCCAGCGAGATCAGCGGCGAGTTGCTGCAGAACCGGCTCAACAGCGGCGGCGCCGCGGCCGGGGACGGCCAGGCGACCGTGCAGGCACGCTTCGTGATAAAGCGCGACGGTGCGCAGGTCTACGACCGTACCCTGACCGCCGATCACCACTGGCCTTCCTCGTTCATGGGGCCGATCGCCATTCCGGCCGCGTTCGACAACTACACCGCCACGGTGCAGAAGTTGTTGCAGCAATTGTTTTCCGATCCGCAGTTCGAACGCGCCACGGCGCGTTGAGCCGACCTGCCCCGGCCGCCGCGGCGGCCGGGGCGACCGCAACCGACACGCACCGGCAAACCGGCCCGGGCGCCCGCCGGCGGCGACCACGCCCGGCCCGGCGGCGATCCGCCCGGTCCTTTAGAATGGCGACTTTTCCGCCTTCAGGACCGCCCATGCAACTCGACAACGCCCGCGCCGTGATCACCGGCGGCGTCTCCGGCCTCGGCCTGGCCGTGGCCCAGCACCTCGTCGCCCGCGGCGGCAAGGTCGCGCTGTTCGACGTCAACGACGACAAGGGTGCGCAGGCCGTGGCCGCGCTCGGCGCCGACAAGGCGCGCTATTTCAAGACCGACGTCACCGACGAGGCCGGCGTGGTCGCCAACCTCGCCGCCGCGCAGGACTTCCTCGGCGGGCTCAACGCGGCGATCAACTGCGCCGGCATCCTCGGCGCCGGCCGCGTGCTCGGCAAGGAATCGCCGATGCCGCTGGCGCAGTTCCAGACCACGGTCATGGTCAACCTGATCGGCAGTTTCAACGTCGCCAAGGCCGCGGCCAACCTGATGCAGCACAACCAGGCCGGCGACGACGGCGAGCGCGGCGTCATCGTCAACACCGCCTCGGTCGCCGCCTTTGAGGGCCAGATCGGCCAGGCCGCGTACTCCGCGTCCAAAGGCGGCGTGGTCGCGATGACCCTGCCGATGGCGCGCGAACTGTCGCGCTTCGGCATCCGGGTGATGACGGTCGCGCCGGGCATCTTCTGGACGCCGATGGTCGACGGCATGCCCGAGTCGGTGCAGCAATCGCTCAGCGCCTCGATCCCGTTCCCCTCGCGCCTGGGCCAGCCGGAAGAATTCGCCGACCTGGTCGCCTACATCCTGGGCAATCGCTATCTCAACGGCGAGACGATCCGCCTGGACGGCGCTACCCGGTTGGCGCCCAAGTAACGGCGGGAATCGGGAATGGGGAATCGGGAATCGCCAAAGCGGTCTCGTCTCCACTCCCAGATTCGCCGCGTACTGATTTACCGATTCCCCATTCCCGATTTCCCATTCCCGGCCAGAGCCCATGAAAGCCTACGACGTAAAAAAAGGTAACGTAATCGAGCACAACAACACCGTGTACCAGGTGCGCGACATCGAACGCAGCTCGCCGCAAGGCCGCGGCGGCAACGTCAAGTTCCGTTTCACCATGTACTCGGTGCCCGGCGGGACCAAGTACGACCTCAGCGTCGGCGGCGACGACGAGTTGAAGGAAGTCGAACTCAGCCGCCGCCAGGTGACCTATTCGTACAAGGACGGCGATGCGTTCGTGTTCCTCGACGACGAGGACTACACGCCGTACACGCTCGACGCCGACGTGGTCGGCGACGACGCGGGCTACATCATCGACGACCTCAGCGGCTGCTATGTGCAGATCATCGACGAACAGCCGGTGGCCCTGCAGTTGCCGGCCAGCGTGGCGATCGAAGTGATCGAAACCCCGCCCGAGCTCAAGGGCGGCACCGCGACCAAGCGGCCCAAGCCGGCCAAGCTGTCGACCGGCCTGGAGATCATGGTGCCCGAGTACATAAGCAACGGCGAACGCGTGCTGGTCAACACCGCGACCGGCGAGTTCGCCGGCCGTGCGGACTGATGGGCGACGGAGCGTCGGCGCTTGCGCTTGTGCGCTGGCGCTGACGCTGTCGATCGGGTGCCAGCCTTCCGCGCCCGATAACCGCGACGCATCCGGCCAGGCCGCGGCCTGCCGCATGCCGTCGCCGTTGCCGCAGGTGCACCGCCCGGGTTGGTGCGCACTGCCGGCGGACGTGCGTGCATTCGCGACCGAGCACGAAGGCTGGCGTGGTTTTTCCGGCGGCGAACCCTCCACCCAGGACGCCATGCACGTCCTGGAGCAACAGGCCGAACAACGCCTGCGGCACGAACGCGAAAAATGGGCGCGCCTGCGCGCGCGCCATCAACGCGACCCGGCCACGGCCGCGTGGCTGGACCGCTACGGCCAGGAGACCGACCTGCGATGAACCCTACCGATTCCCCTGTTACCGACACCGGCGGCTACGTCTTCGCCGCCGCGTCCGAGGCCGATCTGCCGCGCCTGATCCCGATATTGCAGGCGTTCTACGAAGTCGAACATCTGCCCTGGAACGAACCGGCCCTGCGCCGCGCCTTGTCGGCATTGGTCGGCGATCCGAATGCGGGACGCCTGCGACTGATCCTGCGCGAGGGCGAGATCGCCGGTTATTTCGTGCTGGGCTTTTGTTTCAGCCTAGAATTCGGCGGCCGCTTCGGCCTGCTCGATGAGTTGTTCGTGCTGCCGGCGCATCGCGGCGGCGGCCTGGCCAAGCGCGCCTTGGCCGAAGTCGAAGCGCTGTGCCGCGCCGAAGGCCTGGATGCGCTGCGGCTGGAAGTCAACGACGACAATGCGCATGCTGCGCGCGGGATCTATGAGCGCGCGGGCTATGTGGCGCATCCGCGGCGGTTGATGACCTTGTGGTTGAACGGTTGAGTTCGACGGCGTCATGCCTGCAATCGCAAAGGCTCGACGACTTTGCGATTTAGCGTCAAACGACTGAAGCCACGCAATCTTTTGTGTGAAGGAGTTTCAGCTCAGAAGTCTTTTGTGGGAAGCGCCTGAGCCCCGATGTCTTTTGTGGGAGGGGCTTGAGCCCCGACGCTTTCCGATCCGGTCGCTCGCAAGGTTCGTCTCAATCTGAGCCAAAGGCGTCGGGGCTAAAGCCCCTCGCACAAAAGACCTCGATTTCGCGCTATCAACCGATGGTTTGATGCTCGCTATCGCAAAGCCTCAATGATTTCGCGATTGAGCACCAAACGACCGACGCCACGAGGTCTTTTGTGGGAGGGGCTTCAGCCCCGACGCTTTCCGATCCGGTCGCCCGCAGGGTTCGTCGCAAGCTGAGCCAAAGGCGTCGGGGCTGAAGCCCCTCCCACAAAAGACCTCAATCTAACGCTACCAGGCGGTGAACACCGCGCCCGGTATCGTCAAGGCTTTCAGCGATGGACCTGTGCCCGTTATCAGCGCCAGGCACTGTTCCAAGGTCGCATCGACCTGCAACGAGCCCTGCCTGTCCTTGACGATGAAATCGATCAGCACGCTCAAATCGTCGTTGACGTAGAACTGCAGCGTCTCCCCGTCCGCGTCGATCAAGCCGATGAAATTGTTCGGATGCACCAGCACCTCGCTCATCATCGTCTCGATCTCGTCCAGGAGATGATACGACTCGTCCTCCGACTGGCCCGAGCCGCGGCTGCTCGGCCGGTAATCTTCGTAGAACAGCACGAATCCCGGGCGCTGCGGGTCGGCCCAATCGATCGCCATGGGGTTTGCTCCTGTGTCGGCGGTCGCCGCGCATCACAGTATCGGGACCCGACGCGCGCCGTCCAGCCTGCGCCAACTGTGCCGATGGTCGCAGCTTTGCGCGAGCGCTTGCCGTTCCAATCCGACTGCAACGCCGCTGCAATCGGCTACCGTCATCGTTGCCGTTTGCGGCCGCCGCCGAGCGCGGCCGTGCAGTCCGCCTTTTGCAGGAGTCAGTGCCTTGGTCGAATCCACCCGTCGCGATTTCCTCAAGCTCGCCGGCGGCGCCGCCGCGCTGAGCCTGCTTCCGCCCTCGATCCGCGCCGCCCTGGCCACGCCGGCCGCGCGCGTGACCGGCACCATCCAGGACGTGCAGCACGTGGTGATCCTGATGCAGGAAAACCGCTCCTTCGATCATTACCTGGGCGCGCTGCGCGGCGTGCGCGGTTTCGACGACCCGCGGCCGATCCCGCTGCCGGGCGGCAAGACGGTGTGGGAACAACCCAAGTCGGCGACCACCCCGAACAACGTGGTGCTGCCGTTCCGCCTCGACACCACGAGCACCGCCGCGCACTGCCTGGCCGACATCGATCACAGCTGGAAAGGCGCGTATTCGCGCTGGAAGGACTACAACGCCTGGATCTCGGTCAAGGGCCCGATGTGCATGGGCCACTTCACCCGCGAGGACATGCCGTTCTATTACGCCTTGGCCGACGCGTTCACCGTGTGCGATGCGTACTACTGCTCGCATCACGGCCCGACCAATCCCAACCGCATGCACCTGTTCGCCGGCACCAGCGGCATGACCGTGGGCGATTTCGGCGCGCAGGCGGTCAACAACGCCGACGACGGCAACTGGACCGCCGACATGGCGCGCGACAAGCCGACCTTCGCCAGCCACAAGTGGACCACCTACGCCGAACGCCTGCAGAACAAGGGCATCGCCTGGCGGGTGTACCAGGAGCACGACAACTACGGCGACAATTCGCTGGCCTACTTCGCCAACTTCCGCAAGCTCGACACGAATTCGGAGTTGTACAAGCGCGGGCGCGCTTGGTCGCCGGGTTCGACCGCGGAAAACGCCACCAAATCACGCGGCGAATACTTGATCGCCGATTTCGCCAAGGACGTGCGCGAGAACAAGCTGCCGGCGGTGTCGTGGATCGTGCCGCCCTACATCATGAGCGAACACCCGGCGGCGACGCCGGCCTACGGCGAATCGCTGACCGCGCGCCTGCTCGAAGCGCTGGTGGCCAATCCCGAGGTCTGGTCGAAGACCGTGTTCATCATCAACTACGACGAAAACGGCGGGTTCTTCGATCACCTGCCCGCGCCGCTGCCGGCGATCAACGCCAACCTGGGCAAGAGCACGGTCGACACCGCGACCGAGAACTACAACGGCATTCCGGTCGGCCTGGGCGTGCGCGTGCCGATGTTCGTGATCTCGCCGTGGAGCAAGGGCGGCTGGGTCAATTCGCAGGTGTTCGATCACACCTCGGTGCTGCGTTTCCTGGAAGCGCGCTTCGGCATCGCCGAGCCCAACATCAGCGCCTGGCGTCGCACCGTGGCCGGCGATCTGAGCACGGCGTTCGATTTCGCCAATCCCAATGCGGCCTGGCCGGCGCTGCCGGGCACGGCATCGAGCATGGCCAACGCCGACGCCAGCTGCAAACTCGCCAAACCCACCGCGCCCGCGCAGCCGCGCATGCCGCGCCAGGAGCGCGGCCAGCGCCCGGCGCGCGCGCTGCCGTACGAGTTGCGCGTGGACGGCCGCATCGAAGCCTCCAGCGGCCGCTACTGGCTGGACTTCGGCAACGACGGCATCGCCGGCGCCTGCTACAACGTCTACGCCGGCAATCGCACCGACGGGCCGTGGTACTACACGCTCGACGCCGGCACCGAACTGTCGGATTACTGGAGCGCCCGGCAATACAGCGGCGGCGTCTACGACCTGTCCGCGTTCGGTCCGAACGGGTTCCTGCGCGCGTTCCGCGGCGACCTCAACAAGGCGTTGAGCGCGAGCGGCGCCAATCCGGAAGTGTCGGTGAGGCACGATGCCGCGAGCGAACGTTTGGTCCTGGAGTTCGTCAACACCGGCAAGGCCGCGTGCCGCCTGACCCTGAAGCCCAACCGCTACAGCACCGCGGCCGCGCGTCAGTACGCGTTGGCGCCCGGCGCGCGGCTCAGCGATCACTGGCCGCTCGCGGCGAGCCAGCATTGGTACGACCTCAGTGTCACCTGCGACACCGACACCGGTTACCTGCGTCGCTTTGCCGGGCATGCGGAGAACGGTTCGGCGAGTTTCAGCGATCCTGCGATCGGGGCTTGAGTTCAGGCGATCGTCGATCGAAGCCGAACGCCCAGGGATGCGCGTCGCACGCCATTGTCGAAGCACGGGACGGCGTGGCGACGTCGCAGCTCCTGTAGGAGCGACGCGAGTCGCGACCGCGACATTTCGGCAACGTCGAGACCTGCGCCGCGGGCGTGTTTTCGCGGTCGCGGCTTGCGCCGCTCCTACAGGTAGGCCATGTGGCTTTGGCTTGAGCGTGAAGCTTCGCAGTTCATCCAGCGCTGCGAGGCTTGTAACTCGCGTTTAGTAACAGCACACCCGGAGGGCGGCGCACATGGATGTGCGCCGCGCGCCACCGGGACAGGATGTCCCGTGTGGCGCGTGCCTGCGTCGGCTCCGCACTTGCGGGCACTTGATCCACAAAAAAGCGTTTTTCTTTGGTTACCTTTTGACCGAAGGGAATCCAGACGGACTTTTGTCGCTTTTGACAAAAGAAAGTAACTCGGCCGCTTGCGAACGAAAGCCGTTGATCTTGCCTTCGGCTTCAGAAGCTCTATAGCTTTGAAGCTTTCAAAGCTGCAAGCAGGATCAAAAGCTTCCGCCACTAAAGCGGCGGGTCACTTTCTTTTGTCAAAAGCGACAAAAGAAAGGTAACCAAAGAAAAACGCTTTTTCTTGAATCAAGAGCCCGCGCGTGCGGTGCTTACGCGGGCATGCGCCACACGGGACATCCTGTCCCGGTGGCGCACGGCGCACATCCCTGTGCGCCGCCCTCAGGGTGTGCTGTTGTTCTCGCGAGTGAGTTGCCTCGCAGCGCTGGATGAACCGCGCGACTTCAGACTCAAGCAAAAGCCGCATGGGCTACCTGTAGGAGCGGCGCAAGCCGCGACCGCGAATTACGGCTACGGCGCAGGCCATGTGCGCCGCCCTCCGGGTGCGTTGTTGTTCTCGCGAGTTAGTGGTCTCGCAGCGCTGGATGGACTGCGCGGCTTCGGTGTCGAACCAAAGCTAGACGGCAAGGCCGTACCCACTCGCCGACTCGTCCGCCCGACCCGCCGCACACCAACGATTCCCGTTACGAAACGTCGCCCCCCTGGATGGGCTGCGCGACTTCAGAGTCGAGGCAAAAAAGCCAAACAGCAAGACCGTCCCGCTCGCCGGCTCAACCGCCCGACTCGCCGCGCGCCAGCCACTTCGCGGCCATCCGCCGCATCGACGCGTCGCTGCCCGGATCGTCGAGCAATTCGGAAATCTCGCGCCAGGCCAGGTCCAGCGATTCCTCGCTGACCACGTAGTCCTCGTTGTCGCCCGCGCGCACCACGTAGCGCAGGTCGTAATGCCAGTGACCGGGCACGTCGCGGCGTTCGGGGATCCAATGACGGTCCAGGTCGAACAGCTGCGGATCGACCGACAGGCCGGTCAGGCCGGATTCTTCCTCGGCTTCGCGCAGCGCCACCTGGGCCAGGTCGCGGTCGCCGTCGGCGTGGCCGCCCAGTTGCAGCCAGCGGCCGAGTTTGCGGTGGTGGGTCAACAGCACCCGCCGGCCGGCGCGGTCGATCAGCCAGGCGCCGCCGGTGAAATGGCCGGCCAGGCGTTCGCGCATAAACGGGTCGGCGGGCGGCGGCGCGTCATGCTGCGCCGCGTCATCCGCGCCGTCGGCGGAACCGGGCGAACCCTCGCCAGCTCGCACGGCTTCATCGAGCAACTGCAGGAACGGCAGCGTATGTTCCGCCTCCGCCGGCCAACGTCGCGCATATTCGATGAGATTGGAACGAAGTTCGCCGATGGCGTCGGAATGTTTCGCTGGCATGCGCAAACTGCAGTGTGGCTGGCGGTGTGGGGCGCGATTATGGCGGCAAGAACCATGACGATGTGAGCTTGCCGGTGATTTCCACCCTGGGTTAAGGTGGCCCGCCGCCCCGCTCCGGGGTCGGTCATCGTCGTCATCAGAACGGCGGGCACGCAGATCACTTCTTACGAGAGAGAGGGGAGTTCGATGTCGAGAGGCCTGTTCATCACCAAGCCGGTGCACGCCGCGCCGCACGTAGACGCCGGGGAAATCCACGGCAGTCTCGAAGGCGAAGGTTCACTCAAGCGCGCGCTGACCTCCAAACACTTGGTGATGCTCGGCATCGGCGGCGTGATCGGCGCCGGCATCTTCGTCCTCACCGGCCAGGCCGCGGCCCAGCACGCCGGCCCGGCGGTGGTCATCAGCTTCATGCTCGCCGGCTTCGCCTGCGCCCTGGCCGGCCTGTGCTACGCCGAGTTCGCGGCGATGCTGCCGGTTTCGGGCAGCGCCTACTCCTATTCCTACGCGACCCTCGGCGAGGGCGTGGCCTGGTTCATCGGTTGGAACCTGGTGCTCGAATACCTGTTCGCCGCATCGACCGTATCGGTCGGGTGGTCGGGGTATTTCAGCGAGCTGTTGCATTTATTGAGCGGCTGGACAGGCACCGACCTGGCCTTGCCCAAGGCATTGGCCTCGGCGCCGTATGAATTCGTCAACGGCCACATCCAGGCCACCGGCACCCTCATCAACCTGCCGGCGGTGTGCATCGTCGCCGCGCTCAGCGGCCTGTGCTACGTCGGCGTGACCCAGTCGGCGTTCGTCAACTCGATCATCGTCACCATCAAGCTGATCGTGATCCTGCTGTTCCTGGCGTTCGCGCTGAAGTACATCAATCCCGACAACTGGCAGCCCTTCATCCCCGAGAACGAAGGCCCGGGCAAGTTCGGCTGGGAAGGCATCACCCGCGCGGCGGCGATCGTGTTCTTCTCCTACATCGGTTTCGACGCGGTCTCCACCGCCGCCGGCGAGGCCAAGAACCCGCAGCGCGACATGCCGATCGGCATCCTGGGCTCGCTGGCGATCTGCACGGTGCTGTACATCCTGGTCTCGCTGACCCTGACCGGCATCGCCGACTTCCGCACCCTCAACACGCCCGAGCCGGTCGCGACCGCGCTGAGCAACTACACCGAACTGAACTGGCTGCGCTTCATCGTGGTGATCGGCGCGCTGGCCGGCCTGTCGTCGGTGATCCTGGTCATGCTGATGGGCCAGCCGCGCATCTTCTTCACGATGTCGCAGGACGGGCTGATCCCGAAGATCTTCTCCAAGGTCCATCCGAAGTTCCAGACTCCGTACATCGGCACGATCATCGTCGGCATCTTCGCCTGCGCCCTGGCCGGGCTGTTCCCGATCAGCGTGCTCGGCGAACTGGTGTCGATGGGTACCCTGCTCGCCTTCGCCACGGTCTGCATCGGCGTGCTGGTGCTGCGCTATACCCGCCCGGACCTGCAGCGTCCGTTCCGCGTGCCGTTCGTGTGGTTCGTCTGCCCGCTCGGCGCCGCCGCGTGCCTGTTCCTGTTCTGGCAGGCCTTCGCCGAGCATTGGCGCCTGATGGTGGGCTGGACCGTGATCGGCGTGGTGATCTACCTGGTCTACGGCTACCGCAACAGCAAGCTGCGCAAGGCCGCCGACGCGGCGGCTTGATCGGCACGCAGTCATCAAGGCCGGCGGAGTTTCCGCCGGCCTTTTTCCTTTTCACCGTACTAACGCTCCACTGCGATCCGATCCGACTTCGAGCGTGCCGGCCCGAGTTCGTCGTCCCCGCGAAGGCGGGGACCCAGGGCTTCATCCAGGCAGAGCATTGAAGTCTCTAGATTCCCGCGTTCGCGGGAATGACGAGCTGGAAGATACGCAACGCGGGCCGCAAGCAGCACCAGGAAGAAACACATGCTGGGACAACTCTGGGCGACCAAACACCCGCACGCCGCGCACACCGAGGCCGAGGGACTGAGCCTGCACCGCACGCTCGGCCCGTGGGGCCTGACCGCGCTGGGCATCGGCGCGGTGATCGGCGGCGGCATCTTCGTCATCACCGGCAAGGCCGCGGCCGAGCATGCCGGCCCGGCGATCATGCTGTCGTTCATTCTCGCCGCGATCTGTTGCACCTTCTGCGCGCTGGCCTACGCCGAGTTCGCGGCGATGGTGCCGGTCTCGGGCAGCGCCTACACCTACACCTACGCGACCCTGGGCGAGCTGGCGGCCTGGTTCATCGGCTGGATGCTGATATTGGAATACGGCGTGTCCGCATCCGCCGTGGCGGTCAGCTGGACCGGGTATTTCCTCAGTCTGCTGCAACATTTCGACATAACCCTGCCGGCGGCGCTGGTGCAAGCGCCGCTGGACGCCAAGCTGCGCCCGACCGGCGCGATCGCCAACCTGCCGGCGGCCGCGATCGTGCTGCTGCTGACCTGGCTGTGTTATGTCGGCATCCGCAAGTCCTCGGCCATGAACATGGCGATGGTGATCCTGAAATCGGGCCTGATCGTGCTGGTGATCGCGGTCGGCTGGAAGTACGTCAATCCCGAGCTGTGGACGCCCTTCATCCCCGAGTCGCAGGGCCCGGGCAAGTACGGCTGGGAAGGCGTGCTGCGCGGCGCGTCGATGGTGTTCTTCGCCTACATCGGCTTCGAGGCGGTGTCGGTGGCGGCGCAGGAATCGCACAAGCCGCAGAAGGACATGCCGATCGGCATGCTCGCCTCGCTGGCGATCTGCACCGTGCTTTACATCGGCATGGCCGCGGTCATGACCGGGTTGGCGCCGTACACCACCCTGGGCACCGACGAGCCGGTGGTGACCGCGATCGCCGCGCATCCGGCGCTGGGCTGGCTGCGCCTGGTGGTCGAGATCGGCGCCCTGGTCGGGCTGTCGTCGGTGGTGCTGGTGATGATCATCGGCCAGCCGCGCATCTTCATGATCATGGCGCGCGACGGCCTGCTGCCGCCGGTGTTCACCAAGATCCACCCCAAGTACCGCACCCCGCACATCAATACCGTGATCACCGGCGTGGGCATCGCCCTGCTGGCGGCGCTGTTCCCGCTCGACATCCTCGGCGACATGACCTCGATGGGCACCCTGATCGCGTTCGCCGCGGTCTGCGCCGGCGTGCTGATCCTGCGCCGCACCCAGCCCGACCTGCCGCGCCCGTTCCGGATCGCCTTCGCCTGGCCGGTCTGCCTGGCCGGCATCGTCAGCTGCCTGATCCTGCTGTCGACCATGACCGCGCACAACTGGATGCTGATGGGCGTGTGGACGGCGATCGGCTTCGCGATCTATTTCGCTTACAGCGTGCGGCACAGCAAGCTGCGTAAGAGCCGGGAATAGGGAATCGGGAATAGGGAATCGGATGGGGGCTGGGAGAATCGCTAGACCCGCCGCTGCGCTGCTGGCCTTGCTCTTACGATTCCCGACTCCCGATTCCCGATTCCCGGCCCCCAAAGCAACGCTGCGTTGCCGCAAAAACGAGGCAAGCGACACACCGGGGCGCTAAACTCGCCCCATGAACAGCGCCCTGCCCTATGACCCGCAACGCCTGTCGCACTGCGCCGGGGAAATCATCGTCAACGTGCGCGAACTCGCGCAACGCGGCTGGACCCCGGCCACGAGCAGCAATTTCTCGACCCGCATCGACGCCGGCCACGTCGCGATCACCGTGTCCGGCCGCGACAAGGGCCGCCTGACCGAAGCCGACATCATGGTCGTCGACCTCGACGGCACGCCGGTCGCGACGAGCCACCGGCCCTCGGCCGAGACCCTGTTGCACACCCAGCTGTACAAGCGCTACCCGCAGATCGGCTGCGTCCTGCACACCCATTCGCAGACCCAGACCGTCGCCTCGCGCCTGTACGCCGGCCAGGGCCACGTGCATCTGGAAGGCTACGAGCTGTTGAAAGCCTTCAGCGGCAACACCACCCACGAAATGGCGCTGGAGTTGCCGGTCTACCCCAACACCCAGGACATGCCGACCCTGGCCGCCCAGGTCGACGCGACCCTCGACCAGCAGCCGATGTGGGGCTATCTGATCGACGGTCACGGCTTATACGCCTGGGGCCGCGACATGGCCGAAGCGCGACGCCATCTGGAGGCGTTCGAATTCCTGCTCGGATGCGAACTCGAACTCCGGAGACTGCAGCGATGAGCCGCCTGCGCATTTTCGCCGAAGACCAGACCGACACGCCCCGGCTGAGCACCACCGACCAGGCGCAGATCGCGCGCGAGCTGGCCAGGATCGGCGTGGGCTTCGAACAGTGGCAGGCCGCGCAGCCGGTCAAGCCCGGCGACAGTCCCGAAACGATCATGGCCGCCTACCGCGCCGACATCGACCGGCTGATCGCCGAGCGCGGCTTCAAGACCGTCGACGTGGTCAGCATCGCCCCGGACAACCCGCAGCGCGACACCATGCGCGGCAAGTTCCTCGACGAGCACTACCACAAGGAAGACGAAGTGCGGTTCTTCGTCGCCGGCTCGGGCCTGTTCACCCTGCACGTCGAGCCGAACGTGTACGAGATCAAATGCGAGCAAGGCGACCTGATCTCGGTGCCCGACAGCACCCTGCACTGGTTCGACATGGGCCCGGAACCGAGCTTCGTGGCGATCCGTTTCTTCACCGAGCCCGACGGCTGGGTCGGCCATTTCACCGGCACCGACATCGCCCAGCAGTTTCCGCGCTACGAGAAAGGCCAGGCGGGCTGAGCCGCCTGGCTCGCGCCGAATACCGGTTCGGGCTCAGCCGCCCAGGCGCTTGAGCTCGATCACGTCGGCTAGCACCAGCGGGTCGTAGCGGCGCAGCTTCGTCACGTCGTCGAGTTGCCAGGCGGCCACGTCCCGGTTCATGCGAAGGTGCAGCTTCAGCTCGGGGCTGATGTCGTCGGGCGAGATCTTGATCAGGACCTTGCCCGGCGCGATGCCGAACTTGCCGATCAGCTCGACCGCGTCGTTTTCGTTGATGGAGCGGTTTTCCGGGGTGTCGGCGATGAAAACGAGCGCTTCGAGGGTCATGCGAATGGTCCGATCGGACCGGAATGGCCCGCTGCAGGACAAGAACGCCACCGGCGCCGCGATGTGAAGCCTGCCCGCCATCATCCACCGCGCTTTTTTGCCTGAGCGCCGCCGCAGAGGCGACAATCGGCATCCCGCCTCGACTCGTCCCCCGACCCCATGCCCATCCGCGCCATCCTCACCGACATCGAAGGCACCACCAGCTCGATCTCCTTCGTCAAGGACGTGCTGTTCCCGTACGCGCGCCGCGCCCTGCCCGGTTTCGTCGCCGCGCGCGGACGCGAGCCGGCGGTGCGCAAGTGGCTGGACACGGTCGCGCTGGAGAACGGCGGCGCCTGCCAGGACTCGGTCATCGTCGAGGTGCTGCAGGGCTGGATCGATGAAGACCGCAAGCACACCGCGCTCAAGGCGCTGCAGGGCATGATCTGGGCCGACGGCTACAAGAGCGCGGATTTCACCTCGCACATGTACCCCGACGCGGCGCCCGCGCTGCGCCAGTGGAAGGACGCGGGTTTGCGCCTGTACGTGTATTCCTCCGGCAGCGTGCCCGCGCAGCGACTGCTGTTCGGCCACAGCGACGCCGGCGATCTGACCGAGCTGTTCTCCGGCTGGTTCGATACCGAGGTCGGCGGCAAGCGCGAGGCGGCGAGCTATGCGCGCATCGTCGAAGCGATCGGCCTGCCGGCCGATGAGATCGTGTTCCTGTCGGACGTGGTCGAGGAGCTCGATGCCGCGCGCGACGCCGGTGTCGGCACGGTGCTGGTGGATCGTCTCGACGATTATCCGCAGCCGCGCGAGGGCGAGGCCACGCATGGGCATGTGCGGGTTACGGGGTTCGATCAGGTTACGGTTTGAGGTCGCGTGATTTGAGCCAGATCGCGTGGTTTGAGTCGCGAGGCTTGAGCTGCGCGGTTCGAGTCACGCGGTTTGGTTGGCGCGGTTCGATCGATGACGATCCGGACCTTGTGGTTCGAGCGTTTACGACCGATGCGAATCGCCTGATCGACACGGCCGCCGGCATTTGAGATTTCGCGGTCGCGGCTCGCGCCGCTCCTACATGGGCTACCTGTAGGAGCGGCGCGAGCCGCGACCGCGCACTTTCAGCTACTGCGAACCATTACACAGGCAAATCGACCCACACGCATCGCGCGAGCGACACCCAAGGCTACAACCGACTCAAATTCCGCACCCGCACCTCGTCACGCTCCACCCCGTGCTCGTTCGCGGCGCGCTGGCGGATCAGGTTCAACAGTTCGGCCGGATCGAACGCGCCGGCCTGAGCCGGCGCGTAGTCGAGCGTGGTCTGTCCCCACACGATGAATCGGCCGCCGACCAGGATTTCGTAGTCGGCAAAATAAAAGTAATGCGCGCTCATGCTGCGGCCGCGGCTCAGGTGCCGACGTGGACGTCGTTGCCGCTGTCGGCGCAGCCCAGGTGTTCCAGCGCGATCGCCAGGGCCAGGGTGTAGCTTTGCGCGCAATACCCATGCACGCGGCGCAGGCGCTGGCCGCAGTGCGGCGCGATCGACGGTTCCGGCGCGCTCATGTCGTCGTCGTGGACCTCGATGTACGGCACCGGCAACTGCGCCAGGGCGCCGCGCAGGTTGTCGCTTACCGGCAGGCAATCGCCCGGATCGAGCAACAGCAGTTCGGTGTTGGCCGCGCGCATGCCGCGCAGGCATTCGACCAGTTCGTTTTCGTTGCGGCAGCTGCGCATGCAGATCGCCTTGCCGGCGCTGGCGGCGCGCTCGACCAGCGCGGCGCGCACTTCGCCGGACAGCGGGGGCACCATCGAATCGACAGCGGCATCGGTACCGGCTTGGACATTGGGGCCGCGCACAATCAGGATCGACACGTCGGGACTCACTGCGCACTCGGAGCGGTGCGCCTGGAAGCCACTGTAGGAATCGGGGGCGTAAAGGCGCTATTCGCGCGGCAGCGGGCGGCGTAAAGCCTGCGTCAATTCCTGGCGGCGGGAGTCCGTATGGTCGTGGCCAAGAGTCGCGATCGGCCGCCCTCACCCGCGCCTTCGGCGCGACCTCTCCCGCGAGCGGGAGAGGTGTTTGGATTGGCTTTGTCATCCAGGCCTGTGCGGGAGGAGCTTCAGCCCCGATGCTTTTCTCTCAGCCCGCCGCGCAAGCACGCGCATGAACACCCAAGCTCAATCGCAATCCGAGGCGAAAGCGTCGGGGCTGAAGCCCCTCCCGCAACAAACCTCGATGCTCGGGAACATTCGAACACCTCTCCCGCTCGCGGGAGAGGTCGCGCCGAAGGCGCGGGTGAGGGCCACCGGATCGCGCGGTGGTTCCGGAACAAGCGCGAAGCTATCGCTCTACCAGCCGATCAACCGTGAATCTTTTCCCCGCGCGCCAGCATCGCCACCACCTTCTCGATCCGGCTCGCACGCGTCTTGGCCGTTTTCGCGGTCATTACCCGCCACAGCACGGCGTAGCGGTTGGTGCGGTCGATCTGTTCGAAGAACGCGCGCGCCTTGGGCTGCGCGGTCAAAGCCGCGGCGAGGTCGTCGGGTACTTCGGCGGTCGAAGCCGGGTCGTAAGCTGCGTCCCAGCGGCCGTCGGCCTTAGCCGTGGCGACTTCGCGCAGGCCGCCTTCGTGCATGCGGCCTTCGGCGGTCAGGCGTTCGACCTTGCCGATGTTGATCTTCGACCACAACCCCTTCTTCCGGCGCGGGGTGTAGCGCTGCAGGAAAAAGCAGTCGTCGAAACCCCGGCGCTGGCCGTCGATCCAGCCCATGCACAAGGCCACCTCGATCGCCTGATCGTTGCTCATGCTCGCGACGGCCTGGCCTTTCTTGGCGATCTTCGCCCACACGCCCTTGGCCTCGGGATGCGCGAGTATCCAGTGTTCGAACGCGGCGGCGTCTTCGAACACGATCACCGGCAGCTCGTCCGCGGCCGCACTCACCGCAGTCTCCTTACTCTTGGACGCCGCACTCGCGCGGCTCTTGTGCGTTGCGCCTGGGTTGCCGTCGGGTGCCGCACTCACCGCCCGCTTGCGCGCCGCGCTCACGGCGCGGCCTCCAGCAGACGGTACGACGTGCGCAGGCGCTGCTCGCCCTGCCAGCGATCGAACACCCGCACCTCGATCGCATGCTCGCCGGCGGCGGCATCGGTCGGCAGCGGTGCGTTCCACAGATGCGGGGTCGGCGTGGCGATCGCGGCGCGATCGTAGCCGCGCAGCCGCTCAGCTTCATCGTCGCGCGCGTTCTCGGCCAGCAGCGCCGGGTCGGGCTGTTCGACGCGCTTCATCGGTTTCCACTCGCCGTCGTCGAGACGGTACTCGACCCGGCTGCCGTCCTCGCCCATGTAGACGTTGGCGTAGATGCCGCGGATCGGATACGAACCGCGGCGCAAGGTCTTCGGCGCGTACAGGCGCAGGTACTGGTTGGCGATCGCGTTGGACGCCAGCGCCTTGCCCGCGCCCGGCGCCGGATGCCAGCTCAATGCGTACTCGGCATTCGCCCGCACCAACAGGCGCGCGTAGCCGTTCGGCGTGCCGTCGCTCATGGTGCTGTCGGGCAGGCCCTGCGCGTCCTTGACCCCGGACCAGAACGCGCCGCAGGCCGCGCCGACGTTGTACTCATGCAGCGGCGTAGCGCCGTGCCAGCCGACGGCGGCGTCGTGATAGACGTGGCGCTGCGCATGGCTGTGGCCGCTGAGCACCAGCACGTGCGGGAATTCGCGCAGCAGCGCGAACAGACGATCGCGATCGGCGTGGCGGAAGGTTTCGCGCCCCGGCGCGGCATCGAACAGCGGGATGTGCATCGCCAGCACCAGCAGCCGCCGCTTGTCGGCGCCGGCCAGGTAGCGCTCGAGAAATGCGAACTGATCGGCGCGCAGACCGCCGATGTAATCGGGCTTGCTGCCGGGCTGGTAGACCACATCGTCGAACACCACGAAATTCGCCTGCGGCTCTTCCCAGGCGAAGGTGTCGGGGCCGTAGACGTGGCGGAAGCTCAGCAGCGAGTCCTGGTCGACCGTGGCGTCGAAATCCAGGTCGTGATTGCCCGGCGCGTGCAGCCACGGCACGCCCAGGCGCGCGGTCACTTCGTTGAGCTTCGGATACAGCGACAGATCGTCATGGGTGATGTCGCCCAGGCTCAGGCCGAGGTCGGCGATGTGTTTGCCGCGGCTTG
The DNA here is from genome assembly GCF_018732085.1 of Lysobacter capsici. Classification (NCBI taxonomy): domain Bacteria; kingdom Pseudomonadati; phylum Pseudomonadota; class Gammaproteobacteria; order Lysobacterales; family Lysobacteraceae; genus Lysobacter; species Lysobacter capsici. The sequence goes on from NZ_CP076103.1 coordinate 3,736,186, forward strand.
CCGCGCGCAGGGGATCGACGATGTCGCGGCGGTAGTATTCGACATCCACCGCGCTCTTGGTCTGCGGATCGGCGAATACCAGCACGTCGAGGTCGGCATTACGGGGTTTGCGCTCGATCGCCAGCGGGTAGTCGCGACAGGCCTGCGAACCTTCGGGCATCCCGCCGTATTTCAGCTTCGCGGTATCGCGCGCTAGGCCCTCGGCGGTGCGCACGTTGAGCCAGTAATCCGGCAGGCCGCTGTCGGTCCGCGACGGCGTCGTGTACCCGGCCGGCTTGATCAGGAACTGGCTGGATTTGTCGGCCGCGGGCAGTTGGTAGCGGCCCTGCGCGTCGGTCGTGACGATGCGTTCGCCGTCGGACACGCGCTGGTTCGCCAGGCCCGGCTCGCCGGCATCGTAGCGGCCGTTGCCGTTGCGGTCCTCGAACACCCTGCCCTCGCACGGCGGCGCGGCGGCCTGGGCCGCGACGGCCGGGGCGATCAGGGTCAGCAGCAAGGCGGCGGATGCGAATGGGCGCATGTGGGGCTCCGTGGGTCGGGGGCCATTATGCGGTGGCTGTGCATATCGCGTGTGGCAGAGGTGGCGCTTGGTGGGCCTGGCGATGGTGGTCGCGGGCGGTGGTGGGCTAGGGCGTGGATGGGGTTGCGTCGTGGCTGTGGTTTCGCGGTCGCGGCTTGCGCCGCTCCTACAGGGGGCGACCCATTGCCATCGCGATCTGGCGTTTCAGACTGTAGGAGCGACGCGAGTCGCGACCGCGCCATGACGGTTACGGCGAAACCTTGTTCCGCGCGGATGGGAGTTGCGCTGTAGTCGTGGTTTCGCGGTCGCGGCTTGCGCCGCTCCTACAGGGGGCGACCTACCCGTCGTTGCGATCTGGCACTTCCGACTGTAGGAGCGCCGCAAGTCGCGACCGCGCCGTGACAGCTACGGCGAAACCATGGCTCACCCGGAAGGGAGTTGCGTCGTGGCCGCGGTTTCGCGGTCGCGGCTCGCGCCGCTCCTACAGTTTGCCCATGGAGCTGGCGACGGCGTGGCGCCGACGCAGCGATCAACCCGCCGGCTGCGATCCCCGATGCGGCTTGCCGTGACGTTCGCGCAACACCGCGACCGCATCGCCCAGCGACAGGCCGCGCGCGCGCAGCAGGACTTGCAGGTGGAACAGCAGGTCGGCGGCTTCGCCGCACAGGGCCGCATCGTCCTGGGCGACCGCGGCCAGCGCGGTTTCCACGCCTTCTTCGCCGACTTTCTGCGCGATCGAGCGCAGGCCCTTGTCGAACAGCGCCGTGGTGTAGCTGCCCTGCGGCCGCTCGCGTTCGCGCGTGGCGATGAGTGCGTCGAGTTCGCCCAGGAATGCCAGTGCATCATCGGATGCACCCGGCACTCCAGACACTCCAGACACGCCAGCCACCGCAGAGGCGTCAGACACGTCGGGCGCATTGGGAAAGCAGCTGTCGCGGCCGAGGTGACAGGTCGGGCCGTGCGGCTGCGCGCTCACCAGCAGGGTGTCGCGGTCGCAGTCGGTTTCGATCGATACCAGGTCCAAGAAATTCCCCGAGGTTTCGCCCTTGGTCCACAGCCGCTGCTTGCTGCGGCTGTAGAAGGTGACGTGGCCGCTGTCCAAAGTGGCCCGCAGCGCGGCGCGGTCCATGTAGCCGAGCATTAGCACGCGCAACGACGCCGCGTCCTGGACCACGGCCGGGATCAGCCCGTCCTGCTTGTCCCAGTCCAGGGCGTCGATCTGCTGCGGCGTCAACGACGCGCTCGCCGGGATCGCCGTCGCGACGGCCGGATCAGTGGAGTTCGCGGACGGTGACACCGTGTTCTCGCAAGGCTGCCTTGAGGACCGGAATGCGGATGCTGCCGGAGTGGAACACGCTCGCCGCCAAGGCCGCGTCGACATCGGCCTCGCGGAACACCGCGCCGAAATGCTCGATCGCGCCGGCGCCGCCGGACGCCACCAGCGGCACCTCGCAGATCGCGCGCACCGCGCGCAGTTGCTCGATGTCGTAACCGCTGCGCACGCCGTCGCTGCCCATGCAGTTGAGCACGATTTCGCCCGCGCCGAGCCGTTGCGCCTCGATCACCCAATCCAGAGTGCGCTTGGCCAGGGCCTGCGTGCGCGAAGGATCGCCGGTGTACTGGCGCACGCGCCATTCGCCGTCGGGGTCGCGCAGGCTGTCGATGCCGACCACCACGCACTGCACGCCGAACTCGGCGGCGATTTCGCCGATCAGCTCGGGCCGTTCCAGCGCCGGGGTGTTGATCGAAATCTTGTCGGCGCCGGCGTTGAGCACGCCGCGCGCGTCGTCGACCGAGCGGATGCCGCCGGCCACGCAGAACGGAATGTCGATCGCGCGCGAGACCCGCTCGACCCAGCCGCGGTCGACGCTGCGGCCCTGCGGGCTGGCGGTGATGTCGTAGAACACCAGTTCGTCGGCGCCGTCGTCGCGGTAGCGCAAGGCCAGCTCGACGATGTCGCCCATGTCGACGTGATCGCGAAAACGCACGCCCTTGACCACCCGGCCGTCGCGCACGTCCAGGCAGGGCACGATCCGGCGGCTCAGGTACGAGCCGCCATGATCATCGGTGGTTGCGGCATTCAACATCGACGTACCTGTTTGAGTGCATCGGTCAATTGGAAACGGCCTTCGATCAGCGCCTTGCCGAGCACCGCGCCGCTGCAGCCCACGCCGTCGGCGGCGACGATGTCGGCGATGTCGCGGATGCCGCCCGACGCCTGCAACTGCACGTCCGGAGCGATCGAATGGATGTGCCGGTACAGATCGAGGTTCGGCCCGGTCATGGTGCCGTCGCGCGATACGTCGGTACACAGCAGGTGGCGCAGGCCGGCCTGGGCGTAGCGTTCGAGCAGGGTTTCCAGGCGCACGCCGCTGTCCTCGGTCCAGCCGGCGACCGGCAGTTCCCAGGCGCCGTCGGCGGTCTGGCGCACGTCCAGGGCGATGGTGATGCGTTCGGAGCCGAAGCGCTTGAGCCAGCCGATCACCAGGTCCGGGTCCTTGACCGCGAGCGACCCGACCACGACCCGGTCGGCGCCGGCATCGAGGATCGCTTCGACATCGGCCTCGCTGCGCACCCCGCCGCCGGTCTGCACGCGCATCCAGCTGGAGGTGGTGATCGCGCGCAGCAGCGGCGCCAGGGTGTAGCCGCCGTAGCGCGCGGCGTCCAGGTCGATCAGGTGCAGCCACTTGGCCCCGGCCTCGGCGTAACGCGTGGCCAGCGCCAGGGGCTCGGTCTCGTAGCGGGTTTCCTGGGTGTAGTCGCCCTGGTGCAGGCGCACCACCCGGCCGTCGCGAACGTCGATCGCGGGGTACAGCGTGCTGTTGCCCATGTTCACGCCTCCAGCGCCAGGAAGTTGGCGAGCAGGCGCGAGCCGACGGCGGCCGAGCGCTCGGGGTGGAACTGGGCGCCGAAACAGCGTCCGCGTCCGGCCACGGCCGTGAAGCGCGTGCCATGCGCGGCGCTGGCCAGGGTGTGTTCGGTCAACGGAGCGGCGTAGCTGTGGACGAAGTAGGCGTGGTCGCGCTCGCCGATGCCGGCCAGCAGTGGCTCGCTGCCGGGCTGCGATTCATGCTTCTGAAGGAGATTCCATCCCATATGAGGCACACGTACTCCTGGACCTGGTTGCAGTCGGGTGATCCGGCCCGGCAGAAGTCCGAGGCATTCGACCTCGCCTTCTTCCGAGGATTCGTACAGCAACTGCATGCCCAGGCAGATCCCGAGCAATGGCTGCTGCAAGCGGCGGATCGGATCGACCAGTCCCAGCGCGTGCAATCGCGCCATCGCGGGGGCGGCGGCGCCCACGCCCGGCAGGATCACGCGATCGGCGGAGGCGATCGTTGCGGGGTCCACGCTCAGAATCGAGCGCGCACCCAGCCGCTCCAATGCATAACGCACCGAGCCGATGTTCCCCCCACCCGAATCGATGACAGCTACAACCGTCATCACAAAACTCCTTTGGTACTCGGCAGTTCCCGGCCTTGACGGGCGATGGCCTGACGCAACGCGCGCGCCACCGATTTGAAGCACGCCTCAATCTTGTGGTGATCGTTATCACCTTCCACGTTCAGGTTCAGGTTCAGGCCCGCGGTTTCGCACAGCGAGCGGAAGAAATGCGGCACCAGCTCGGTCGGGAAGTCGCCGACCCGTTCGCGCGCGAAACTGCCGTTGAACACGAAATAAGGACGCCCGGAGAAATCCAGCGCCGCGCGCGCGAGGGTTTCGTCCATCGGCAGCACGAATTCGTGCGCCGACGCGGCCGCCGCCGAGATCGAATCTGTCGCGATCGAATTTGCCGCAGACGAGTCCTGCGCAGACGAACCCACCCGATCGGATTCCCCGCTTTGCAAAGGGGGGGCCAGGGGGGATTCGCTCTTGGCTCGCGCCTCTATCGCCCCATCATCAAAAACCGCACGCGGATCGAACCCATACCGCCCGATCCCGCGCTTGTCGCCCAACGCCTCGCGCAAGGCCTGCCCCAGCGCCAACGCGCTGTCCTCGATGGTGTGGTGCTCGTCGATATGCAGATCGCCTTCGCAGCGCAGCTGCAAGGCGAAACCGCCGTGCTTGCCGATCTGTTCGAGCATGTGATCGAAGAAGCCCAGGCCGGTGTGGACCTGCGGTTCGCTGGCACGATCCAGATCGACCACGACCTCGATCCGGGTCTCGCGCGTATTGCGCAGCACGCGCGCAGTGCGCGGCCGATCGGCCAACGCATGCGCGATCCCGACCCAATCCCACTCGCCGCCGAACTGCGGCGTGCGCAACTGGAACGCGCGAATACCCAGGTTGGCGGCGAAGCCGTTGTCGGTGTCGCGATCGCCGACCATCGCCGAGCGTTCCCAATCGATACTGCGATCCTTCAACAACGGCAGCGCCAGGCCGATGCCGGGCTTGCGCGTAGGCAGGTTTTCGGCCGGGAAACTGGTGTCGATCAACACCTCGCGAAACACGATGCCCTGGCTTTCGAACACCTGCATCATCAACTGGTGCGGGCCGTCGAAACTCCAGCGCGGATAGGCGTCGGTGCCCAGGCCGTCCTGGTTGGTGACCATCACGAACTGATAGCCCGCATCGCGCAGCTTCAGCATCGCCGGGATCACCCCTTGGACGAAGCGCAGCTTGGCGAAGCTGTCGATCTGGAAATCGGCCGGCTCCTCGATCAAGGTGCCGTCGCGATCGACGAACAGAATCGGCGTGAGCGCGCTCATGCCGCGACTCCGCGCAAGCGCGCCAGGCGGGTCAATACTTCGACCACCGCGGCGTTCTGCTCCGGCGTCCCCAGGCTGATGCGCAACGCATCGCCCAACCGCGGCGCGGCGCGGAAATCGCGCACCACCACGCCGGCGTCGAGCAGACCGTCGAACGCGGCCTGCGCATCGTCGAAACGCGCCAGGACGAAGTTGGCCTGCGACGGATAGACCTGACGCAGGCCCGGCAGCACGCGCAGCGCTTCGAACAGTTTTTCGCGCTCGCTGCGCGCCGTGGTGACCCGCGCCTTGGTGGTGTTGCGCGGGACGTCGGCCAAGGCGCGCAAGGCCAGTTGCACGCACGGGGTCGGCAGCGGATACGGCGCCTGGCAGCGTTGCAGCACCGCGATCAGGCCGGCGTCGGCGATCACGCTGCCGATCCGCGCCGCCGCCAAGGCATGTGCTTTCGACAAGGTACGCAGCACCGCGACATTGCGCCGGCGCGCGAGCAGGCCCGTCGCCGACTCGCCGTCGGCGTACTCGATATAGGCTTCGTCGACCACGACCAGGGCGCGGCCGCGCAGGCGTTCGGCCAGCGCGTCGATCTCGGACAAGGGCAACAGCGTGCCGGAGGGATTGCCCGGCGAACACAGGAACACCAGCTTGGCGCCTTCGTCCTCGGCGGCCTGCGCGACCGCGGCGAAATCGCAGACGAAACCGGCCGGCGTATCGCGCAAGGCAACCTCGACCGTGCGGGTGCCGTGCAGGCGCGCATTGACCGCGTACATGCCGAAGGTCGGCGGGGTGATCACGATCGCGTCGCCGCCGGGGCGGCAGAACGCGCGCACCAGCAGATCGATCGCTTCGTCGCTGCCGCGTCCGGCCAGCAGTTGCTCGGGCGCGCAACCGTACAGTTCGGCCAAGGTTTCGCGCAGACGCTGCGGCTGCGGATCGGGATAGCGGCGCACCGCGCCCTCGCCGTCGGCGACGCTGGGCCAGGCGGCCTCGTTGGCGTTGAGCCAGACCCGCCCGGCGCGTTTTTCGCTGCGCGCCGAGCTGTAACCGGCGAAATCGCGCAAGTCTTCGCGCAGCAGTTGCATGGGGTTGTCGTCGATCATGGTCTTGCTCGTCCTGCCTGCGGGTTGCTGCACGATGCTCGGGTTGCGGTCGTAATGGTGGGGCGCGACGATCACACGCAGTGCGACTGCGCGTCGTGAACGGACGCGCGCGAGGCCAGCGCGCGCTGGCGGATCTGCACCGCCTGGCGATGCGCGTCCAGGCCTTCGGCGCTCGCCAGTTCGACTGCGCACGGGCCGATCGCCTGCAAGCCCTGCGGCGTCACTTCCTGCACGGTGATCGCGATCTGGAAACTCGCCACGTTGAGCCCGCCGGCATAGCGCGCCGCGCCGCTGGTGGGCAGGACATGATTGGTGCCGCTGCAATAGTCGCCCAGCGCTTCGGGCGCCCAGTCGCCGAGGAACACCGAACCGGCCGCGTCCACCGCCGGCAAGGCCGCGCGCGCATCGCGCAAGGCCAGAATCAGGTGCTCGGGCGCGTAGCGATTGCTGACTTGCAGGGCTTGGTCGATCGAATCGACCCGGATCGAACGCGACGACTGCAAGGCGCTGCGCGCGGTCGGCGCGCGCGACAGATCGGTCAGTTGGCGTTCGAGTTCGCGATCGACCGCATCGAGCAGCGCGTCGTCGTCGCTGAGCAGGATCACCTGCGAATCCGCGCCGTGCTCGGCCTGCGACAACAGATCGGCGGCGACGAAATCGGCGCGCGCGCCGCGGTCGGCGATCACCAGCACTTCCGACGGCCCGGCCGGCATGTCGATCGCCGCGCCGCCTTCGATCAGCGCGACCTGGCGCTTGGCCTCGGTGACGTAGGCGTTGCCCGGCCCGAACAATTTGTCGCACTTGCCGATGCTTTCGGTGCCGAAGGCCATCGCCGCGATCGCCTGGGCGCCGCCGAGCTTGAACACGCGCTCGATGCCGCAGCGGCGCGCGGCATACAGCACCGCCGGATCGGCGCTGCCGTCGCGGCGCGGCGGCGTACACAGAATGACTTCGCGACAACCGGCCAGTTGCGCCGGCACGCCGAGCATCAACGCGGTCGACGGCAACGGCGCCGAGCCGGCCGGCACGTACAGGCCGACCCGCTGGATCGGCCGCAGGATACGTTCGCAGCGCACGCCGTCGGCGGTGTCGAGCGCATACGCCGGGGTCATGCCGGCGCGATGAAACGCGGCGATGCGTTCGGCGGCTTCATCGATCGCCGCGCGCAACGCGGGCGCGAGGTCGCGCTGCGCCGCATCGAATTCTTCGATGCCGACCGCGAACGCCTCAGGCACGCGGCCGTCGAAACGTTCGGCGTAGACGCGCAAGGCGGCATCGCCGTCGCGGCGCACGGTGGCGAGGATGTCGGCGACCGCGTCGGCGGTGGACGCGCGGGTCTCCTGCGCGGGCCGGCGCAGGATGCGTTCGCGCTCGCCTTCGTCCAGCGCGCTCCAGTCGTAGCGCTGCATCAACCCGCTCATGCCAGCATGCCCTCCACCGGCAGCACCATCAGCCCGCGCGCGCCGGCGCGCTTGAGTTCTTCCAGCCGCTGCCAGGTCACCGCGCCGTGGCACAGCGCCTGCAGGGCGATGTCGTCGCCGTTGTCCAAGCGCATCACCGTCGGCGCTTCGGCATCGGGCAGCATCGGCAGCAATTCGGCCAGCAAGGCGCGAGGGGCCTGGAACATCAGCAGCTTGCTGTTGCGCACCCGCATCGCGCCGTCGAGGCGGCGCAGCAGCAGGTCGGCCAGTTCGCCGCGCACATCGTCGAACTTGTCGACCGGCCCGGCCAGCACCGCTTCGCTTTCGATCAGGGTCTGCACCGGCTTGAGCTGATTGGCGACCAGGGTCGCGCCACTCGACACCAGGTCGCAGATCGCCTCGGCCTGGCCCAGCCGCGGCGCGATCTCGACCGAACCCGACAGCAGCACCACCTGCGCATCCACGCCCTGCTCAGCCAGCCATTGCGACAGCAATGCCGGGTAGCTGGTGGCGATGCGCTTGCCGGCCAGTTGCTGCGGGCCATCCCATTGCCAGGCGTCGGGCACCGCCAGCGCCAGCCGGCAACCGCCGAAGCCGAGCGAACGCCATTCGCGGAACGCCGAGGCGTGGCCGCGGCTGCGGCGATCGCCGTCCTGCTCCAGCAATACGTTGCGGCCGACCACGCCCAGGTCGCAGACGCCGTCGGCGATCAGACCGGGGATGTCGTCGTCGCGCACCAGCAGCAGGTCGACCGGCAGGGTTTCGCCGTAGCAGAACAGGCGGTCGCGGCTTTCGCGCCAGCTCAGGCCGCAGGCGGCCAGCAGCGCGCGCGCCGGCTCGGCCAGACGGCCGGATTTCTGGATCGCGATGCGCAAGCGGTCACGCGCGGCGGCGCTGGCGGGAGGGCTCATGGAAAAGTCTCGAAAGGAAGTCGGTGCGGGGCGATGGCGGTGCGGTGGGCCGGTCGCGGCATCCGCGGAGAGAATCGGGGTCGGCGATGGAGGGAGCGACGCTGTCGGAATCAGCGATGTCGCGCCGCGCGCCGGTGCAGCGCCGCCGCGTAGCCGCCGGCGCCGCGTTCGAACACCCGCGCGACCCGCCCGATCGTGGTCACGCTGACCTGGGTGCGGTCGTGGATCTCGCGATACGGCACGCCCTCGCTGAGCAAGGGCACGACCCGCCAACGGTCGCTCATGGCTTCCAGCTCGGCCGGCGTGCACAGGTCTTCGAGGAAGGCGCGGACCTGCTCGGCCGTGCGCAGGCCGGCGAGCGCGGTGGCCAGGTCGGCGAGCGCGTCTTCGCTGTGGTCGGTGTCGGTGGAGCGGCGCTTCATCGTGGAAAACCTGTGCCTTTGTACGTGGTGATCGTTGTCGGCCGGGCGTCGGCCGGACCTGTGCGGGTGGGCGAAAGCTGAATGAACGCGTTAATGTACTAACGCGTTAATACATTAACGATCCGCCGAACGGTCGTCAAGCCGGCCTCACCGGGACGGGATTTGCGTTAAGAAGTCAGGCATGCCTCTCGCCATACGCCCCGCCCCAGCGCCCTCCCCCTCCCGCCGCGACGCAATGGCCTGCGTCCGCTATCGCCACGGAAGATGAATACGAACCCTTGCCGCGCTGCGCGCCCGACCGATGCCACCTCCTCGCGGCCACGCCCCACCGTGCGCGCCCGGTGGCGGTGGCTGCTGCTGATCCTGCTGGCGGCGCTGGGCGCAATCGCCTGGCCGGCCGCGGCGCAGAGCACGCTGGAACTGGACGGCGCCAGCCGCGAGGTCGCGCTGGCGCCGTTCACCGCCTACTACCACGACCGCGACGGCCGGCTCGACCTGGACGCCGCCCGCCGGCTGCAGGCGCAGGGCGGATTCAAGCCGGTGCCCAACGGCAACAGCTCGTTCGGCTTCCAGCCCGGCGCGTTCTGGTTCCACATCACCACCGTCAACCACAGCGCCGAGGTGCCGCGCTGGCTGCTGGTGCAGGGCTTCGCGCTCAGCGACCGGCTCGATGTCTACACCCAGCCGCGCAACGGCGGCGCGCCGAGCCATCAGGTCGGCGGCGACAGCCAGCCGTTCAGTGCGCGCGCGATCCGCTACCGCCACCCGAATTTCTGGATCGACCTGCCGCAGGGCGAGCCGGTCGACATCTACGTGCGCGTGCGCAGCGAAAGCTCGATGCAGGTACCGCTGACCCTGTACACCCCGACCGCGTTCACCGAACTGGCGCGCGACGCCCAACTCGGCATCGGCCTGTACTACGGCATCCTGCTCGCGCTGTTCTTCTACAACCTGGTGCTGTGGCTGACTCTGCGCGATGCCAGTTATTTCTGGTACCTGTTCCATATCTGCGCGTTCGGCCTGGTGCTGCTGACGCTCAACGGCCTGGGCTTCGAATATCTGTGGCCGCGCTCGCCGTGGATGGCCGACCACTCGGTGCCGCTGTCGATCTGCCTGGCCCAGGTCGGCATGCAGCAGTTCGCGCGCAATTTCCTGGGCCTGCAGCAACGATGGCGATTCGGCGACCGGATCGGCCTGGCGATGATCGGCTTCTTCGTCGTGCTCGGCATCGTCGCGACCCAGGTGCCGTACCGCATCGCCACCCCGATCGCCTCGGCGGCGGTGTTCGTGAGCATCGCCTGGATCGCGGTGGAAACCATCGTCGTGCTGCGCCGCGGCTACAAACCGGCGCGGCTGTTCCTGCTCGCGTGGTCGGCGTTCCTGCTGGGCACCGGCATGTTCGCGGCGATCGCGTTCGACCTGCTGCCGAAGATCTTCATCACCGAATACGGCGTGCAGATCGGTTCGGCCCTGGAAATGCTGCTGCTTTCGGTCGCACTGGGCTATCGCTACGCGGCGCTGCGCAACGAGAACGAGCGGGTGGTGCGCGAGGCCAAGGATCAGCTCGAACACAAGGTCGAGCAACGCACCACCGAACTGCGCAGCGCGCTGGCGCAACTCGAGGACGTGCATGCGCGCCTGCGCGAGACCGCGCAGCGCGACGGCCTGACCGGCCTGCACAACCGCAGCCATTTCCGCGAAGCGTTCGAGGCGCTGCTGCATCGCTCGCGCCGGCAGAGCCGGCCGTTGGTGCTGATGATGATCGACCTGGATCACTTCAAGCAGATCAACGATCACCACGGCCACCTGGTCGGCGACGAATGCCTGCGCTGGGCGGCGGGGCTGATCGCGCAATGCCTGATTCCGCAGCACGCGTTGCTGGCGCGTTTCGGCGGCGAGGAATTCGTCGCCGTGCTGCCCGACCACGACCTGGGCAGCGGCGCGCGCGTCGCCGAGGAACTGCGCGCGCGGCTGAGTTCGCAGCCCTGCCCCAGCCGCAGCCACGACATCCCGGTCACCGCGAGCATCGGCGTCTACGAAATCACGCCCGATTCGGACATGGGTGTGGAAGCGGCGTTGCAGTTCGCCGACCAGGCGCTGTATCTGGCCAAGGCCGAGGGGCGCGATTGCGTGCGGGTGTGGGGGGCGCAGGCGACCGGAGCGGTCGCCTAGCAGGAGTTTCTGAGCTTCCGGCTTTGTGCTCCCTTGATCCTTCCAGTCCCTTTCGAAGCCCGAGGTCTTTTGTGGGAGGGGCTTCAGCCCCGATGCTTTTCGCTCAGGTCGCTGAGTCCTTGCGGCAAGTTCAAGCAGTCACCGCGACCTGAGAAGAGAGCATCGGGGCTGAAGCCCCTCCCACAAAAGACCTCGGGACTAAGCCGTCGCGTTGATGAGGATCACGCCCGCGGCGCGTACATCACATCCGAACGCAACGCGTACTTGACCCCCTCCTCCACCGCCGAACCCTCGTGCCAGGTGTCATGCACGAACAGCAAGGCATCGCCGGTCTTCGGCGTCACCCGAAACTGGCGGAAATCGGTGTCGCCGCCGACGAAGCCGTCGTTGAGATACACAAGCAAGGTCAGCTTGCTGCTAAGGCCGTCTTCGAGCCAGGGGCCGTCCTTGTGCATGCGAAAACGCTGGCCCGGCCAGTACTTGTAGAAACGCAGCAGGCGCGGCAGGCCGACCGCGACCTGGCCGTCCAGTTCCGGCAGCTCGACCTGGGCCAGGCGCTGCCACAACCGATCGACCCACTCGACCGATTCGAACACCACCCGCTCGTTGTTGCGCACATGCGGCATGGCCTTCTGCGCGCCGGCAGCGGTGCGCACGCCGGCGGATTCGAAGCCATGGTGTTCGGCCAGGGCCACCAAGGCCTCGCATTCGGCCGGCGACAGCATGGCCTGCACAGTGAAAGCGCGATCGGAATGGGCAATCAGGTTCATGGCGGTCGTTGGCTGGAAGCACACAGCGCAAGCGTATTGGAAACCGTCGCCATCGGCACGGGCGGGGCTTGGCGGCCCTCACCCCAACCCCTCTCCCGCATGCGGGAGAGGGGCTTTGGTCTGCGCGGCGGCTTGAGCCGTGCGCGCACAGGTGTGTCGCACTCGATGTCGCACTCGCGTCGGTGTCAGTCCTGCAAGCCGGCCCGCACCGCCGACAGCACGACGCCGTCGCGCACCAGCATCACCGCCGTCGCCACTTCGCCGTCGAGCGCGCGATCGCGATCCAGGAACGGGATCGATTCACGCAGCTTGGCGTGCGCGATCGCGACCGCGCGGCCCGGACGGAACTCCTGCGCCGCCGACAACTCGGCGCGCAGGCCTTCGACCTCGGCGATGAAACCGGCACGGTCGGCCGCCTCCGCGACCGGGCCGCCGAACACCTTGCCGGCCAGCACGTTCGCATCGGCGCGATCGGCCAGATCGCGCGCGGCGTTGATCATGTCGCGACGCAGGTCCAGCGCCTGGGCGGCGGTGTACAGCTCCAGCGCGAGCACCTTGCCCAGATCGTCGGCCATCGCCAGCACGTGACGCGCCTCGTTGGCGCCCATCGACACGTGATCCTCGGCATTCGCGCTGGTCGGAATCGAATACACCGAGGCCGGGTGCGCACGGCTGGCCAGATCGTTGACGATCGCCGCGGCGGTGTACTGCACGATCATGTGACCCGACTCGGTCGCATCCTCGTTGCCGATCAGGAACCCCGGCAGGCCGTCGTTGGTGGCCGGATCGACCAGCTTGTTGAGGCGACGTTCGGAAATGCTCGCCAGCACCGGGATCGCCGCCTTGACGTAGCTCATCGCCAGCGCCAGCGGCATGCCGTGGAAATGGCCGGCCGAAATCACCTGCTGCTCGACGTGCTCGGCCTGCGCATCCGGGAACACGATCGGGTTGTCGGTCAGCGAATTGAGTTCGACCTCGAACACCCGCGCGGCCTGCGCGATCGCGTCGCGTACCGCGCCATGCACCTGCGGAATGCAGCGCAGCGAGTAGCTGTCCTGCGGCTGATGCTTCTTGCCGCCGCGGAACGGGCGAAAGCGCTGGTAGAACTTCTCGCGGCCGTGGCGCTGGGTGAACGGCACCCAGTCCCAGCCGATGTCGAAGCTGAGCTGCTGCGCGGCCGGCGTATCCCAGCTTTGCGGCAGCCACGGGCGGAACCGCGGCACGAGGTGATACGGAATGTCGGCCAGGGTCGAGCCATCGAGCAGGCGGCGCAGGTTCGCGGCCACTTCGACTTGCCCCGGATGCGGACGCAGCGCATGCACTTCCTGCGCGAACGCGCCCAGGCGGCCGGCGAAGGCGTCGATGGTCATCGCCGCGGCCAGATCGGCGGTATCGGCGAGATCTTCGAGCTTGGCCAGTGCGAGCACGCCGCAGGCCAGCATCTGCGCGGTGCCGTTATTTAGCGCCAGGCCTTCCTTGTACGACAGCTTGACCGGCGCCAGGCCGGCGCGCTCGAGCGCTTGCGCGCCCGGCATGCGCTCGCCTTCGAAGAAGGCTTCGCCGCCGCCGAGCAGCACGATCGCCAGATGCGACAACGGCGCCAGGTCGCCGCTGGCGCCGACCGAACCCAGTTGCGGCACCACCGGCACGATCCCGGCGTTGAGCATCTGCGCCAGCGCTTGCAGGGTCTGCACGCGGATGCCCGAGTGCCCGCGCATCAGGGTGTTGATGCGGATGCACAGCATCGCGCGCACGATCTCCGGCGCGAACGGATCGCCGACGCAGACCGCGTGGGTGACGATCAGGTTGCGCTGCAATTCCTCGTGCAGGGTTTGCGTCGCCGGCGTCGCGCCGGGCAACTGGTCGCGCAGATGATGCGCTCCGAGCAGACGGTCGGCGTTGCTGCCAAAACCGGTGGACACGCCGTAGATCGGTTCTTCGCGGCGGACCTGTTCGGCCAGGAAGTCGGCCGCGCGGGCCACCGCCGGCAGTTGCGCCGCGGCCAGTTCGACCTGTGCGCCGTAAGCCACGGCAACGAGCTGCGACCGCGTGAGCGAACGGCCATCGAGTTGGATCTTGTTCAAGTTGTAACCTCGCCTCGCACCCTGGCGATCATCTGAACGGCGGGCTTCACCGCGAAACGGTCAGGCCCGGCCGAGCGTACTCGGGAGTCGGTGCGTCAATGACACATTGAGAACCGCGACGGCGGATGCGCGCCGCGGGGTGAAAGCGGTTCGCCACGACGCCGGATTCCGCTCCGGCGCGCGACGAACCGTGTAGCGGACTGCGGACGCGAACTCCCGCGCCCGGCTCCGCGATCCATGCGCGCGAACGGCCGGCATCGGGATCGAACGATCCGCGCCGCCGATGCCGTTCGCACGCGGCATGCTCACTCCGCCGCGGCTCGCGGCATCACCCGCGACTGTTCCAGCTCGATCCGCAGCGTCCGCGCCAACTCGCCGCGCGGCACTTCGAACTGGTCTTCGCGGCGCAGGTCCTTGACCGTGGCCGTGCCCTTGGCGATCTCGTTCTCGCCAAGCACGACGACGAAACGGATGCCGGCGCGGTCGGCGTACTTGAACTGCTGCTTCAGCTTGGACGCCTCCATCACCACTTCGGTGTTGAGGCCGCCGTGGCGCAGTTCATTGGCCAGGGCCAAGCACTGCGGCAGGTGCGCGTCTTCCATCTGGGTGATCAGCACCTGCACGGTGCTTTCGGCGGTGCTGACGATGCCGGCCTTCTGCAGCTGAAAGAACAAGCGGGTCAGGCCGATCGAGATGCCGACGCCCGGCAGCTTGGACTTGGTGTAGTTGCTGGCCAGGTTTTCGTAGCGGCCGCCCGAGCAGATCGAACCCAGGCCCGGGTAATCGTTAAGAATGGTCTCGTAGACCGTGCCGGTGTAGTAGTCCAGGCCGCGCGCGATCGAGAAGTTCAGCGCGTAGTTCTGCTCCGGCACGCCCAGCGCGCGGATCAGTTCCAATACTTCGCGCAACTCGGCCACGCCTTCGCGCAGCGAGTCGTTGCCCTCGCCCAGCGCATCCAGCCGCGCCAGTGCGTCGGCGTGCGAGGTCGAACGCACGCCGACGAATTCCAGTATGGTCGCGACCGCATTGGCTGCCAGACCGAAGTCCGGTCCGGTCAGGGTCTCGCGCACGTAGTCGGCGCCGCGCTTGTCGAGCTTGTCGACCTCGCGCAATACCAAAGCCTGCAACTCACCGTCAGCCACGCCCTGGGCCTCGAAGAAGCCGCGCAGCAGCTTGCGGTTGTTGAGCTGGATGGTGAACGCACCGATATCGAGTTCGGAGAACACCGCGTAGATCGTCGCCGGCAACTCGGCGTCGTAACGCACGCTGAGCGAATCCTTGCCGACCACGTCGATATCGCACTGATAAAACTCGCGATAGCGGCCCTCTTGTTTCTTTTCGCCCCGGTAGACGCGCTGCATCTGATACCGGCGAAAGGGAAATACGAGCTGGTGCTCGTACTGGGCAACATAGCGCGACAACGGCACGGTGAGGTCGAAACGTAGCGCCAGCGAGGGCAATTTGCTGTCGCCCGACTCTGCCTTGTTCTCCAGCGTGCCGGTGGATTCGACAAAGTAAACCTGGCGCTCGGTCTCGCCGCCGCTCTTGGTCAGCAGCATCTCGGTCAGCTCCATGACCGGGGTCTCCACCGGCAGGAAGCCGAAACGCTCGAAATTGCGGCGGATCGTATCGAGCATGCGCTGGAACGCGATCTGGTCACGGGGCAGCAGCTCCATGACCCCGACGGGGATGCGAGGCTTGATCAAGCAGAACTCCAGTTACGTACGGCGAATGCGGCCGGGGCGGCGTTAGCAATGCTCAAGACAGGTAAAGCGGCGCTTTAGCATTGGTAATAGTCTAGCGCCCGCCCGCTGTCCGTGGCTCTCCCCTTCCAGCCGCCACCCGCCCCGAAACGCCGCAGCGACGGCCCGGGACCGGGATATCGCAAATTTCTTTGCGACACCCCTTGCGCCGGCCCGGGGGTCGCCGCTAGAATTTGCGGCTCACGAAGTCGGGGTGTAGCTCAGTCTGGTAGAGCGCTACGTTCGGGACGTAGAGGTCGCAGGTTCGAATCCTGTCTCCCCGACCAATCGTTGAAAGCAAAAAGCCGGCCTTGCGCCGGCTTTTTTGTTGTTCGGGCCACGCTGCCGCAAGCCGGCCGATCCGCCGCCCATTTCTCGCTATTCCTCCGCCGACGCGCGGACGAACCGACCGATTAAGGCAAAGTCGCAGCCAACCAAGCGCCCGTCATCGATTTGGGACCGATCCGTGGGCAGTGCTAGATTCGCCTGACCTCCCAGATGGACAGGCGCATGACACGGCGACCGGCCTCTTTCCAGGAATTGCCCAGGCACGATCCGTCCCGGACCGGGCCGCAGCGGCCTCGACCCGAAGCCCCGCACGCGCCCTTGAGCGCGCAACAACTGCGGGCCGCCGAAGTCGCGCGAGCGCAGGCGCAACTCAAACGCGAGTTGACCCGGGTCTATGCGCAAGCCTGCAAGGCCTGCGTGCGCAAGGACTGATCCCGCAAAACCCTTTCGGTGCATCGTCACAGCAAGGCGGTCGCGATGAACGCAATGTGGCACGACCCGGCAAGCTCACGGCTGATGTTCCGGCTGAATCTGGCGATGGCCTGTTTGTGCGCGCTGGAAAGCCTGTTCCTGTCGTCGACCTACGACTTGTATATGCCCCATATCGTCGGCCACTACGTGCCCGCGGTGAGTGTCGTCGTGGTCGTGCTGTACGGCCTGCACTGCGTGCTTTTGTACTGGACCGACCACGCGTTGCGCCGGCCGTGGGAATTCAAGGCGCTGAGCCTGCCGTTTGCGGCGGCGGCCGTCTCCGCGTGGATCTGCTACCACCGCTACTACGAGCAATTGTGATCGACCCGTTGCCACCGTTCGAACCTTAGTCGGCGCGAAGAAACCGCCCCGCGGTGACGAACTCGTAACCCTGCCCGCGCAGCGCCGGCACCAGCCGGCGCACGATCTCGACGATGCCGTCGCGCGCCGTGCCCTGCTCGTCGTCGCCGTCGTGCAGCAACACGATCGCGCCCGGATGGATGCGCGCCAGCACCGACTCGACCACGCACGACACATAGCCAGGCGCTTGCGGCTCCAGCCAGTCGCGCGGATCGACCGACCAGCCGACCACGGCGTAACCCTCGCCCGCCAGCGCCTGGAACTGGGCTTCGTCGATCTCGCCGTACGCGGGACGAAACAAGTCAGGCGCCTGCGCCAGCCCCGCTTCGCGCAACGCGGCGGCCGCCGGCCGCACCTCGCGCGCGAGCCAGTCCTGCGCGGCGAAGCCGCGCGCATCGGCATGGGTGAGCGAGTGATTGCCGATCTCGTGGCCTTCGCGCTGCATGCGCGCGATCAGCTGCGGATGCGCGCGCGCCGCCTGCCCGGTGCAGAAAAAACTGGCGCTGACCTCCAACGCGCGCAGCAGTTCGAGCAGTGCCGGCGTCGCCTGGCCAGGGCCGTCGTCGAAGGTCAGCGCCAGCGCGCGCCGGCCGGTTTCGCCGCGCCCGAGGTACGCCTGCGGCCGGGTTTGCAGGAATCGGTGCCAGTCCATGTCCGTCCTCAGCGCGTCATCCAGGTCTTGCGATGCCCACGCAATTCGTCGATCAGGCCGATCACGTTCGCCGGCAGCAGCAGCACATCGATCACGGTGTTGCAGATCGAGACCAGCACCAGATCCAGCGGACCGAGCTGCAACCGGATGCGCGCATGCAGCACGGCAATGAAGTTGAGCGTCGCCATCAACAGCCAGTTGAGCGCGGCCACGCCGAGCAGGGCGTGGCTGCGATACAGCAGCGCACCGGCGATCAGCAGCAGCAAGGTCGGCACCAACGCCGACTGCGCCCACAACAGCCACCACGGCAACATCTTCATCGTGCGCGGCCAGGAGATGCGCCAGGCGACGCGGAACGATTCCAGGCGTCCGCGCGCCCAGCGGCGGCGCTGGCGGAACAGGCCGGTCAAGGTGGTCGGGCAAATCGTGTAGGCGACCGCATCGGGCGCGTAGGCGATCGAATAGCCGTGCGCGAGCGCGCGCCAGGTCCAGGCGATGTCCTCGACCAGCCATTCGCCCCAGCCGCCGAGCTCGCGGATCACCGAGGTGCGGTGCAACGAGAATGCGCCGGCCACCACGTTGACCACGCCGATCTTGCTCTGCACGTAACGGATCGCCGCCAGCGCGCCGACATGCTCGTAGAACTGCAGCCGGTGCAGCCACGAATCGTGGCGACCGGCCGGCACGATCAGACCGCAGGCGGCGGCGTGGCGCGGCGAGGAGTACAGCGCCTCGACCGCGCGTCGCAGCGCACACGGCGCGATCACCGTGTCGCTGTCGATCACCGTGACCACGTCAGAATCGGCCGCCAGCCACGGCAGCGCCGCATCCAGGGCCAGGCCCTTGGCGCCGCCGTTGCGTTCGATCGACAGCAGGCGGTAGTGCTTGCGCCGCGGCTGCGCCAACCATTCGACCACGCTCGCCGCGGTGGTGTTGGTCGACCCGTCATCGACCAGCAGCACTTCGATCCGGCCGGGATAGTCGCTGCATTCGATCGCTTCCAGCGTGGTGCGGAACGAGGCTTCAGGCTCGTTGTAGAACGGCACCAGGATCGAGACGAAGGGATAGTCGGCGAGGGTCGGCGACGAAGGCCGCCGCAGCATCCGATAGAAGGCCCAGCCAGCGAGGAACAGCAGGCAGCACAGCAATACGAGGGTCGAAAAACCCACGACCAGGGTCAGGACGAACTGGCTCAGCATGAGGGACGCGCATCCGGCAGCGCGACACGCGCAAGCCCGGCGCAAGCCGATGCGTTGCCGCGGATCGCTGGGTCTGATTGGCAGACCGGACGCGTCGATACGGGTCGCCGCGCATCACGCGGGCCCGCACGCCAGGTGCTTCATTGGGGGAGAGAACGGGTGGAACGTTTTGTTTGCGAAAGGTTGCTTGCGAAACCGTCGAATGACGAAACGCGATGCATAGCCGCGTTTTCGCAAGAAAGAATGAAAGCCGCGAGGGATTTATTCTGTGACGATGCCGGGCAGTTCCGCGATCGTCATGCGTCGCATCGCTCGACACCTGCGCGAGGATCGTTGAAGAATCGAACACGCACGATCGTGTTCGATTCTCCCCCGCGCCCCGCCCTGGATGCCCTCCCCCATGAACGATTCCGCGACCGCTGCCGCGGCCAGCGCCGCCGCAGCCCATTCCGCCTCGCTCTCGTTCCGGCCGCGTTTCGATATCGGCGCGGCGCGCATCGATTGCGGCCACGAACCGCGGGTCGACACCCACGAGGCCGCCGACCAGCATGCGAGCTGGCCGGTGCTGGACTACTCCGAGTGCGAGCCGACCGAGGATCAGGCCACGATCAACCGCTGGCTGGCCTCGGCCGATCTGCGCGGCCGCGACATCCTGCACGTGGGCACCGGCAATTCCTCGGTCGCGCGCCTGCTCGCCGGCAGCGCGCGGCGGATCGAGTCGGTCACGGTGGCGCGCAACGAATGGCAACACGGCAATGCGCTGCACCTGCAGGACTACCGCGTCCATCTGCTGAACAAGCACAGCCAGGCCTTCGCCGAACAGTTCGAACCGGCGAGTTTCGACGCCATCCTCGACAACAATCTGGCCAGTTTCGGCTGCTGCCAGCGCCATGTGGAGCGCTATTTCGAAACCCTGGTGCGGCTGCTCAAACCCGACGGCTTCGTGCTGACCCATTGGCTGGGCATGCAGTGGACACTCGACATCGGCGTGGACGACGTCGAGCCGGTGTGGCGCCTGGACGCGGGCAAGTTGCGCGCGATCGCCAGCGCC
Source organism: Lysobacter capsici (assembly GCF_018732085.1). NCBI lineage: Bacteria > Pseudomonadati > Pseudomonadota > Gammaproteobacteria > Lysobacterales > Lysobacteraceae > Lysobacter > Lysobacter capsici. Next base: position 3,756,055 of record NZ_CP076103.1, read on the forward strand.
TACGGCCTGGCGGTCGAACGCCAGGACGAATTGTTCTTCCTGCGGCGCGCGCAGGGCGCCGCGGCGGTCGCGCGGTCCTGATTCTCCGGGTCGTATCGAAGATTCACGCATGCCGGTGTCGGCCACCGTGCTGAGCGCGCCACGCATGGCCGTATCCGGTCGCCTGCACACATTGTTGCGGATCGGCCGGATCGGAAGGCGTGACCGGCGCTTCGGCTGGCTGCTGCTCGACAATCTGATCACCACCTTCGGCGCGAGCTTCACCCTGATCGCGCTGCCGTTTCTGGTCATGCGCCTGACCGGCAGCGCGCTCGACCTCGGTCTGACCGCCGCGATCGAGGCGCTGCCCAGCTTGTTGCTGCTGTTCTTCTTTCGCGGCGCGCTCGACCGCGCCGATCCGGCGCGGGTGCTGTGGTGGTGTCGCGCGCTGTACGTCGCGATCAATGCCGCGCTCGCGATCACCACCTGGTTCGGCTGGATCAGCATCGAGTTGATCTACCTGCTCGCGCTGATCAGCGGCCTGGTGTGGGCCGTGGCCTACCCGGCCGGACGCGCCGCGTTCGGCCTGTACATCCGCAAGGGCTTGTTGGCCGCGGGCAATGCGGTGTTCGCGGTCGCCTCCAGTCTGGCGACGATGGCCTTGCCGATGCTTGCGGGCAGCCTGATCCTGGCGTCCAGCGGCGATCACGGGCTGGCGCTGGCGTTCGCGATCGATACCGCCAGCGTGGCGGTGTCGTTGCTGCTGATCGCCGCGGTGCGGCGGCGCGGGCCGGTGCGTCGCCGCGAGACGCCAACCGAAACGGTCGCGACCGATCGCGATCTTGTCGCATCGACGCAAATCCCCCGCAGCTATTACCTGTACCTGTTGATCAGCACCGTGCTGGTGTTCGGACCGGTGCAGATCCTGCTGCCGGTGCTGCTGGTCGAACGCCAGGACCCGCGCTATTTCCTGATCTACGCCGGCCAGTTCGTCGGCATCGCGATCGCCGCCGGCCTGGCTTCGGGCGCGGACACCGCGATGCGCGGCGTGCTGCGCAAGATCCTCGCCTGCTGGGGACTGGCCGCGCTCGCCTACGGCCTGCTGGCCTGGAACGCCGATCTCGCGGCGACCCTGCTCGCGTTCTGCCTGCTGGCGGGCGCGTCCAACTTCTATGGCATCCAGTCGCTGTCGTGGCTGCAACGCAACGCCGACGCGAGCCGCATGGGCCGCGAGATGACCTGGTTTTCGGCGGCGACGATGGGCGCGATGCCGTTGGCGACGGTGCTCGCCGGATGGCTGATCGAACGCGAAGGCCAGATGCATGCCGCGAAGTGGCTGGCCGCGCTGATCGTGGCGGTGGCGCTTGCCGGCGCGATCCACCTGCGATTGCGGCGATATGCAACCGATGAACGAACCGCGCAGGCCGATGGCCTGCGCGGTCCGATGTCCTCATCGATGACGATCGACGATTAACGCGTCTGCAAACCGTACATGAAGGTGCCCGGCCGGCCGAAGTCGCGGCCGTCGAAGCCCGGCAACGGCGCATTCCACGGACTGATTCCGTCCCAGTTGGCCTCGCCGAGCGAATACAGCCCCGCGTTCACCAGGCTCAACGCGTTCAACGCATCGCGTTCGGTCGGCGCCGCGCCGTAATACGTCACGAACGAGCGTGTCGCACTCGGCGCCAGCGAACCGAGCCGGAAGTCCATGTGCGAACCCAGATCGCCCGGGCCGCTGTCGGTCACCGCGCCGCTGCTGGGATGCAGCGCCAGCGGGTCGAGCGAGGTGAAGCCGTTGGTGTTCCATGCGAACAGCAACGGTGAGGCGCCGGCCAGGGTGATGTACTCGGAGAACGTCCGCGGCGGCACGTCGTAGTCGATGCCGCGGGTGTAGCGAAGGTCCTTGATCGCCTTGCTGCTGACGTTCTGGATCGACACCTCCACGCGGTACAGATACGGCGTCTGCGGCGCGGGCGTGAACCGATGAGTGACCCGGAACGTGTTGGCGACGGTAACCACCGAGGTTGCCGTGTCGAACGGCGCAGTCACCGGCGTGGTGAACGAGTTCAGCACCATGTTGACCGTGCCGTTGCAGCGCGAGGTATGGCCACTGGCCGGCCCGGCCGGGTCGGCATTGGCGACGCCCCAGCCCTCGCACGGCGCGCCGGGCGCGGAGGCTTCACCGTTGGTGGGCATGAAACGCAAGCCGACCAGGGTGGTGCCGGACAGACCGCTGGAGATCGGAATCGCCGGACACTCGATGTTCAAGTACCCGGTCTGGTGTACGCCGAGCATGACCGTGCCGTTGTTGATCACGCCCGGACAGCCTTCGGGCGGATCGAGTTCGCAGGCATAGCCCCATTCGCTGGCCTTGTCCGGCGGCGTCTGGGTGGCGAAGAACTTGTCCACCCGCTGGTACTGCGGCGCCAGGTCCTTGGGCGGCAGATCGACGTTGACCGCCTGCGGATACCACAGGTCCGCGCACTGGGTATGCAGCGCCGCATCGACCTGCACCAGATACAGATCCTGCGGATCGCCGTTGCCGGCCCAATCGGCGCCGGTGGTGCCGGCCATGACGAAGCGGTCGGCCTTGCGGTCGATCGCGTACAGGCTTTCGCGGAAGTTGTCGCCGTAGCGGCGCTGGGTCAGCGCGCCGTATTCGCGCAGCGTCGCCGGATCGGCGGCGAGCACGAAGCCCTGGCTGGCGCCGATCGTGCCGGCGACCGCGAGCGCACCGTTGAGGCCGTCCAACGTCGCCGCCTCGACCACGTCGTAGGCGGTGAAGCTGAGCTTCTCGCGATCGTTCCAGACCGACTGCACCTTCGGGCTGCAACTCGCGCGCGAGTAACGCACCAGGTACGGCTGCGACGGCGCGCCTTCGCTGAAACCCGTCGCCGCGCCGACCAGTACGGTCTCGCCCAGGAAGTTGCGTCCGAGCAACGGCGTCAGCCCGTAGAAGTCGCGATGGTCCTTGTCGTCGCCCAGGGTCGTGCTGCACACCGGCGCGCCGGCGCCGGTGGCGCGGAACATCAGCGCGTTGCGCACGCCGTTGGCCGAGGTGGCCGTGCCGGCGATCACCAGGTCGGTCCAGGCGCCGGTGTTGGCGAGGTTTTCGGTGACCGCGCGGAACTGCAGGCTCGGCCATTCGTGACCGTCGTACTGATGGTCCCAGACCACGTTGCCGGTCAGGTCGACCCGCGCGATGCGGCCGACGGTGCGGCCGTTCTGAATTTCCTCGCCGACCATGACGATATCGCCGCCCGCGGCGGCCTTGCTCGGCATCACCGATCCGCTCTGGATCAGGTCGTAGCCGGTGGCGCGGCTGGCCGGGTCGCGATTGTCGAGCAAGGTGGTCCACACCGGATTGCCCTTGCAATCCAGGCGCATGACGAAGGCATAACTGCCCTCGTCGGTGCGCAGGTTGCCGGTGACCGCGAAACCCGCGCCGCCGGTGAGTTCGATGATGCCGTAGCCGGCGGAGTGTTTGCCGCCGCCGACGTAGTAACCCCGCTGCCAGGTGTTGAGCCCCGCATTGTCGGTGACGCCGGTGTCGGTCACGCGCGTGACCAGCACCTGGTCGGCGTCGCTGTTGCGGCGCGTGCCCACGGCGATCGAGCCGTTGCCGGGGCAGTACTTCACGGTCTTCACGTCCTCGCCGATATCGCGCCACTCGGTGTTGCCGTAGTAGCCCTCGTAGTTCTGCGCCTGCGCCACCGGCGCGGCGAGCAACAAGCCCGATACCAGCGCCGCGGCGTAGCGCCTCAACGCCGCACCACCAGATCCTTTGCTTTCCAGTTCCATGGTGAGCCTCTTTGCAGAATCGTTCTGCGTGGATGGGTCGACTGCATCGCCGAAGCTAACGCGCGCGGAAGCCGGTTCCGAGGACGATCCAGGGGCGATACCGGGACACAACGGGAACGATTCGCGCGAGCGGCCGGCGCGATTTGCGACATCGGCATGAGGTTTTCGTAAAAGCGCTCGGCGCGTCACAGCCGAAGTGAGCGCACATGCAGATCGCGATTCATCTTGCTTGGTTGGCCGACGGACGGCGCTGCGTTGCGTTGCAGCCCCATCGATCCGCGACGCCCCAACACGCGAGACCGAAGCCGCGATGTGCTTCTGTAGGAGCGCCGCAAGTCGCGACCGAGGGATCGCGACTGCGACGAAACCCTCGCCGTAGTTGTATTGCCGCGGTCGCGGCTCGCGCCGCTCCTACAGGGCGAGCCCGAAGCCGCGGTGCGCTTCTGTAGGAGCGCCGCAAGTCGCGACCGCGGAATCGCGACAGCGACGAAACCCTCGCCGTAGCTGCGTTGCCGCGGTCGCGGCTCGCGCCGCTCCTACAGGGCGAGCCCGAAGCCGCGATGCGCTTCTGTAGGAGCGCCGCAAGTCGCGACCGCGGGATCGCGACTGCGACGAAACCCTCGCCGTAGCTGCGTTGCCGCGGTCGCGGCTCGCGCCGCTCCTACAGGGCGAGCCCGAAGCCGCGATGTGCTTCTGTAGGAGCGCCGCAAGTCGCGACCGCGGGATCGCGACTGCGACGAAACCCTCGCCGCAGCTGCGTTGTCGCGGTCGCGGCTCGCGCCGCTCCTACAGGGCGAGTACGAGACTGCGTCGCGACCAGGCAGACGCCCGGATCAATTCGCCTCACCCAACAACTCCACCTCGGCCAACTCGATCCCACCCTGCCCGTCGCCGTCATTGACCAGGCGCAATCGATAACGCGTATAGGCCCGCGGTTCGTGGATCGCGAACGCGCGCGTCTGCCGGCGCCAGGCGAACGTCTCGTCGCGACGCTCATCCAGCGTCATCCATTGCGCGCCGTCATTGGAACCCTGCAAGGCCCAGGCCTGCGGGTCGCCGTGCTTGTTCGACGAAGTCAACGTATACAGGCGCACCGTGGCCGCGGTCTTGAAGCCCCAGCTCAGCAGCGGCATCGGCGCGTTGAGACGCACCGAGGTGGTGGCATCGTTGTCGAACAAACCCGCCGCCTGCTTGGCGTTGAGTCCAGCCACCGTCGCGTTGTCGCGCCGGCTCAGATCGCGCAGCGGCGCCGGCGTTTCGCCGTCGGCACTCAGCGATTCGGGCAGCGCCTGCGGCGTGCTGGCCCAGTTCGACGGCGACGGGCCCATGCGGAAATCCAGCACCGCGCCCTGCGCCAACAACTCGTGCGGCAGGCTCAGCCGATCCCAGGGCTGGCCGTTGACCTTGAGCGACTGCACATAGCGATTGCGCTCACTCACCTTGGGCGCGTTGATCCTCAGTTCCTTGCCGTTTTCCAGACGGATGCTCATGTGCTCGAAGCGCGGCGCGCCGATCACGTACTCGGGCGAGCCCATACGCAAGGGATAGAACCCCGCCGCGCTGAACAACCACCACGCCGACATCTCGCCGTTGTCCTCGTCGCCCGGATAGCCCTGGCCGATCTCGCCGCCGACGTACAGGCGATCGAGAATGTCGCGCACCTTTTCCTGGATCCGCCACGGCTGCCCGGCTGCGGCGTACATGTACGCAATATGGTGCGAAGGTTGATTGCTGTGGCCGTACTGGCCCATGCGCACGTCGCGCGCTTCGATCATTTCGTGGATCACCCCGCCGTAACTGCCGACCTCGAACGTGCCCGGCGTGGCGAAGAACTGATCGAGCTTGTTGCCCAGCGCGGTGCGGCCGCCGTACAGCGCGGCCAGGCCGGCGCCGTCCTGCGGCGCGTGGAAGGCCATGTTCCAGGCATTGGTTTCGGTGTAGTCGCCGCCCCAGCGGGTCGGGTCGAATTCGCTGGCGGTGTAGCGCCAGCGGCCGTCGCGATGGCGGCCGACGAAGAAGCCCACGCTTGGATTGAACAGGTTGACGTAGCCCAGCGCGCGGTTGCGGTAGTACACCGCGTCGTCGGCGTAATGCTCGCGGTAGGGATCGTCGCCGGCCGGTTCGCGCGACAGGGCCGAGGCCAGCCGGCCGATCGCGAAGTCGTTGATGTAGCCGTCCATCGACCACGACAGGCCTTCGTCGACCGTGCTGTCGGCATAACCGCTGAAGATCGCCCGTTCGATGCCCTTGCGTCCGGCGCCCGGCACGGTGCTGACGCTGGACGCGTTGCGGATCGCCGACTGATAGAACGAGCGCACATCGAAATTGCGCACGCCCTTGAGCCAGGCGTCGGCGAAGGCGACATCGGAGCTGGTGCCCACCATCAGGTCGGCATAGCCCGGCGAGGACCAGCGCGCGATCCAGCCGCCGTCGCGGTACTGCTGGACGAAGCCGTCGATCATCTCGCCGGCCGCGCTCGGCGTGAGCAGCACGTAGGCCGGCCACGCGGTGCGGTAAGTGTCCCAGAAGCCGTTGTTGACGTAGACCTTGCCGTCGACGACCGCGGCGCCCGTGCGTTCGTCGTTGCTCGCGCCGGCCGCGGGCGAGAACGGGCTGGCGTACCGATAACGCGGGCTTTGCGCGCTGCCGGTGTTCTCGTAGCCGCTGTTTGGGTACAGGAACAAGCGATACAGGTTGGAATACAAGGTCGCGCGTTCGTGTTCCGGCGCGCCGTCGATGCGCACGATACCCAGCTTCGCGTCCCAGGCCGCGCGCGCGCGTTCGCGCACGGTATCGAAACTGTCGTCCTGGGCGATTTCCAGCTCCAGATTGCGCTGCGCCTGCCCGACCGAGATCAGCGAGGTCGCGATGCGCAGGGTGACTTGGCGTTCGCGCGCCTGCGTCAGATCGAAGTCGAACCAGGCCGAGACGCGATCGCGGCCGGCGCTGGGCGCTTCGCGCTTGCTCGTGCGCGCGGGCTGATCGAAACGCGCATACAGATACAGCCGGCTCGCGCCGGTCGACAGCTTGCTCTTGCTTTCGGTCCAGCCGCTCAGGCCGCGGCCGTCTACGTGCGCGACGATGTCGCCGTGTTCGTCGCGCTGGTCGAACAGCAATCGCGCCTGCGCGTCGGGATAGGTGAAGCGCATCACCGCGGCGTGGTCGGTCGGGGTCAGTTCGGCGATCAGGCCGTTGTCGAAACGCACCTTGTAGTAATCCGGGCGCGCGGTTTCCTGATCGTGGCCGAAGCTCAACGCGCGCTTGCCGCGATCGAGTTCGACCGCGCCGCCGCCGAGCGCCGGCAGGATGTGGAAACTCTGGCGGTCGCCCATCCACGGGCTGGGTTCGTGCGACAGCGCGAAGGCTTCGATGCGCGGCCGGTTGTCCTCGCCGTTGCGCTCCTGGTACTGGTAGATCCAGTTCGAACCGGCGTTGGTGGTCGGCGTCCAGAAATTGAACCCGTGCGGCAGCGCGACCGCGGGAAAGGTATTGCCGCGCGAATAGCGGCTGTTGGAATTGCTGCCGCGGCGGGTGTCGACGTAGTCGCTGGGATGCTGCGCGGCCTGCGCGTCCGACACCGGCGTGGTGGCGGCCGGGCCGATGCGCAGATCGTCGAGATAACCGCGATAGGCCAGGCCGCGATCGCCGTCGTGCACGACCAGGATCTGGCGGATGCGCCGCCCCGCCGCGACTTCGCCGATGCGGCTGGCGACCGCGTTCCATTGATCCGGATACAGCAGCCGCGCCTGGCCCTGGCCGCGCGCGGTCAAGGCGAAGCCGTGACGGTCCAGCGGCGCGCGCTGCGACAGGCGGCTGCCGTCGTCGAACAGCAGATCGATCGCGACATAGGTCGAGGCGTTGCGCAGATTGTCGAGCGCCGACACCGCGGGCTGTCCGGGCCGGCTCGGCTGGTTCGCCGCCGACAGCGGGAACACCTTGTAGGACAACTCGCTGTCCTTGCCGACCGCGATATCGACATTGAACACCTGCGCCAGCTGCTCGCCGCCGCCGATCCCTTCATAACGCAGCGAACGCAGCCCGTTGAAGCCGACCTCGGGCTTGGCGGTCAGGGCCGCGGCCGCGGGCGGGCCGCCGTCGGCGCTCAGGCGCGGGCTGTCGGCCGGACCGAGCGCGAGCGGCGGATCGGCCGCTTCGAACGAGGTCCAGAAGGTCCGCGCCGGCTTGGCGACTGCGCCCTGGGCCATGCACACACCGATCAGACCGACCAGGGCCGAGGTCCAGGCGCCGTTGCCCGCGCCGCCGCCACGGCGATTGCTACTGTTTGCCGACATGCCCGCTCCCGTTCGCGCGGGCGATCCCGCCCGTGATTCGCCGTGGTACTGAAAACGTTACCACCGCCCCTTGATCTCGATTTGAATCGATCTAAATCAGGCTTGTCAAACCGCGACGCAGCATCCGGCGACCGCTTCACTCCGCAAAAAAACCAATTCAGACAAGCACTTGTGACACGCGATCAGGGTCGTATTCACAGGGCTTTGGCACAGCTTTTGCGTCAATACCCAGCAATGTGATGTGAATCACATTTCATTTGGCACTGCTTCACCCTCTGAAACCTCCCCCGCCATACGGAACTCGGTCGCCCATGCCGATACAGCATCGTCTTGCCCTCTCCATCGCTTTGGCGACCGCAGCCGCAACCTGTCCTGTCACGTCAGCTTTTGCCGTTACGCGTCACGAATCCACCCCAGACCCCCTGCCCGAGATCGAGCGCCTGCGTTCGGATCGGCAGTGGTTGGCTGCGCTGGCGCGCATCGAAAGTGCACAAACGCAGCGTCCGGACGACGAGCAACTGTACCGGCTGCAAGTCCTGACCCTGGCCGACCTGGGCGGCGCCGAGCGCGCCTGGGACCTCGCGCAGGCCCGGCCGAACTTGTTCAGCGAGGCCGAACGCCAGCGCCTGAGCTCGGACCGCCTGGCCCGCCGAGTGCTGTGGGGTACCCTGTTTCCGGAGAACGAAGCCCAGCGCCTGACCGAGATGCGCGACGCCCGCTGCATCCTCGAACAGCACCGCGCCCCCCAGACCCCGGCGCAGCAACAGGCCGACCTGCGCACGCGTTTCGACGAACTGGTGATGCTCAACCATCTCGAGCGCCACGCCGAGGTCGTACAGCGCTATCGCGCGCTGCAGGCCGAAAACATTCCACTGCCGATGTACGCATTGGCCAAGGTCGGCGCCTCGCTGCTCGCCGACAAGCATCCCGAGGAAGCCGCGAGCGTGCTCGAGCACGTCGTGCGCGAATGGCCCGACGACAACGACTCGCAGCTGCAATTGGCCTACGCCTACTCCGAAAGCGAGCGCTTCGACGACGCCTACGCGCAACTGGACAAGATCAAGGCCGCCGAGCCGGCGTTCGTGCGGGTCAAGGGCGCCAAGGAAAGCCACGAGAACTGGCGCCACTACGACGCCGACAGCCACCAGACCATGATCCGCCTGTACGGCGAAGACACGGTCGGCGCGCAGCGGCGTCTTGAGGAAATGGCCGCGATCGGACCGAGCAACGCCGGCCTGCAGAGCGACCTGGGCGTGACCTATCAAAAGCGCGGCTGGATCGATCGCGCGCTCGAACGTTTCCAGATGGCCAGCACCATGGAGCCGACCAACGTCGGCGCGCGCGTCGGCCAGATCGGCGCGTACCTGGAACACGACCGGGTCGACCTCGCCCGGCCGATCCACGACGAATTGCTGGCCAATCGCGCGCGCGACGTGCAGGTCAAGCAGATGGCCGAATCCTGGGACCAGCGCATGGGCTGGCAATGGCTGATCGGCACCGCCGGCGGCCGCAGCGACGCGCGCGGCGGCGGCGCGACCGCCTCGCCGCTGGGCTCGCGCGACGCAGAACACCGTTTCGAAATCATGAGCCCGCTGATCCACGACCGCTGGCGCCTGACCGCGCATGCGCGCGACGCCTGGGCCGACTATCCCAACGGCGCGCTTGGCACCGACCGCGTCCACGACCGCCGCAGCGGCGTCGGCGGCCTGTACGCCTACGATCGCCTGACCGTCGGCTTCGGCGTCGACCGCGCCAACGATCGCTGGCTCGACCGCAGCGACCGCACCGGTTACTACCTCGATGCCGGCTGGCGCTTCAACGATCTGTGGCGCGGCACCGCGTCGTGGTATCGCGGCACGCCGGAGGCTTCGTTGCAGGCGCGCCGCGCCGGCATCGACGCCGACGCGCTGAGCCTGGGCCTGCGCTACACGCCGAGCGAACGCACCTCGCTGAGCGCGAGCGCGCAGCAACTGCGCTACAGCGACGACAACACCCGCACCGCGTTCGGCTTGAGCGGCGCGCAGCGTCTGTACACCCAGCCGCATCTGCTGATCGACGGCCTGGCCGATCTGGCGACCAGCCGCGCCAGCCGCCGCGACAGCGAGGTGCCCTACTTCAATCCCAGCCGCGACGCGTCGGTGAACCTGGGCCTGCGCATCGATCACTTGGCCTGGCGACGTTACGAGCGCCACTTCCGCCAGCGCCTGACCGTGCAGGCCGGGCCGTACTGGCAGCAGGGCTACGGCAGCTACTGGGTGCCGCAAGTGCGTTACGAACACGAGTGGCGTTTCGCCACCGGCCGCACGCTCGACTACGGCATCAACTGGTCGCGCCCCGTCTACGACGGCGTGCGCGAAGACCGGCTGGGCTTCGATATGACTTTCCGTTGGGGTGAGCAATGAGCGGTTTGACGGGCGGCGCGATGCGGCGCTGGATGATTTTTGTGTTGATGCTGGCGATGGCGAGCGTGGGTTCGGCCTGGGCCGCGGATGCCAGCACGACCGCGCAAGCGCCGGATATGACCCGGGTCGAGGTGGGCAACGGCGAACTGCTCGTGCTGAGCTACCACGACATCCGCGACGACGTCGCGCGCAAGGGCGACCCCGACGCCTACGCGGTCAGCACCCAGAACTTCGCCGCGCACCTGGACTGGCTGTCCGGCCACGGCTATCGCCCGGTGCCGCTCAGCGACGTCATCGCCGCCTCGCGCGGCGGCAAGCCGCTGCCGCCCAAGGCCGTGCTGCTGACCTTCGACGACGGCCTGCGCAGCATCTACACCCACGTCTTCCCGCTGCTGCGCGCCTACCGCTATCCGGCACTGATGGCGGTGGTGACCGGCTGGGTCGATCTGCCGCGCGGGCAGCAGGTCGACTACGGCCCGCGCATGTTCACCCACGACGATTTCGTCACCTGGGACCAATTGCGCGAGATGCAGGCCTCGGGCCTGATCGAGATCGCCTCGCACAGCGACAACCTGCACCGCGGCGTGACCTCCAACCCGCAGGGCAACACCATGCCCGCGGCGATCACCCGCGAATGGGACAGCAAGACGCAGCGTTACGAAACCGAAGCGCAGTACCTGGCGCGGGTGCGCAAGGACCTCACCGACAGCGCCGCCAAGATCAAGCGCGAACTCGGCATCGCGCCGCAGTCGGTGGTGTGGCCGTATGCGGCCTACAACAGCCAGACCAACGCGATCGCCGACCAGCTCGGCATGACCGTGACCTTCGACCTGGAAGGCCGCCACCAGAAGATCGGCGCCGACCTGCACGGGCTGGCGCGTTTGCTGATGTTCGACAACCCGACCGTCAACGACCTGGCCTATGAGCTGCGCCACGACGAAGAACTCGACGGCGTGCGCGCGCTGCAGATCGACCTGGACTACGTGTACGACGCCGACCCGGCCCAGCAGGCGCGCAATCTCGACAAGCTGATCGAGCGGGTCAAGCAGATCGGCCCGAGCCACATCTTCCTGCAGGCCTTCGCCGATCCCGACGGCAACGGCTCGGCCGACGCGCTGTACTTCCCGAACCGGCACATGCCGATGCGCGCCGACCTGTACAACCGCGTCGCCTGGCAGCTCAAGACCCGCGCTCACGTCAAGGTGTTCGCGTGGTTGCCGGTGCTTGGTTACGAATTGCCCGACGCGGCCCTGCGCGATCGCCTGGCGATCAAGGCCAGCAATCCGAAGGAAACCTTCCGCCTCAATCCATTCGAGCCCGACACCCGCCGCATCGTCGCCGACATCTACGAAGACCTCGCGATCAGCGGCTACACCGAAGGCCTGCTGTTCCACGACGACGCCTTGCTGCGCGAGGACGAACTGCGCGGCCAGGCGCCGGCCGATCCGGCCGCGCGCACCGCCGCGCTGATCGACTTCACCCAGGAACTCGCGCGCGCCGCCGGCAAGTGGCGGCCGAAACTGATCACCGTGCGCAACCTGTTCGCCGCGCCCGTGCTCGATCCCAAGAGCGAGGCCTGGTTCGCCCAGGACCTGGCCGCGTTCAACCGCGCCTACGACTACACCGCGGTGATGGCGATGCCGTGGATGGAGAACAGCCGCGATCCGCAGGCGTGGATGGATCATCTGGTCGCGCAGGTCAAACAGTCGCCGCGCGGCCTGGCGCGCACGATCTTCGAACTGCAGACGGTCGACTGGCGCCAGCGCGACAAACCAATCCCGGCCGCGCGTCTGAAAGCCATGGCCCATCGCCTGCAGGCCGACGGTGCGCGCCACCTGGCCTGGTACCCGGACAACTTCATCGACGATCAGCCCTCGACCCGCGACGCGCGCGAAATCATGTCCGCGCGCGGCTTCCCCTACATCGAGCGCTGAGCGGCGCCCCCGCCGCCCAGCGCATCGGATCGATCGTCCCGAGACCGTCATGAATCAAGCCGCCAGCCCGCTGCTCGCCTTGCTGTTCCAGTTCGCGTTCTTCTACCCGATCGTGATGTCGTTCTTCTGGATTTCCGGCGGGCTGTACTACTACTTCCGCCGCGAACGCGGTTCGCTGCCGCGGACCACGCCGCCGGCGATGGACGACGCGCCGTTCGTGTCGATCCTGATCCCGTGCCACAACGAAGGCGATCACGTCCACGAAACCATCGCCGCCGCGCTGGCCCAGCGCTATCCGCAGTTCGAAGTGATCGCGATCAACGACGGCAGCCGCGACGACACCGGCGACAAGCTCAACCGCCTCGCCGCGCAGCACCCGCAACTGCGCGTGGTGCATCTGGACCGCAATCTCGGCAAGGCCAATGCGATGCGCATGGGCGCGCTCGCCGCGCGTTCGGAGTACTTGGTCTGCATCGACGGCGACGCGCTGCTCGACGAATACGCGACCCACTGGATGGTCTGGCACCTGTGCCAGGGCGCGCGGGTCGGCGCGGTCACCGGCAACCCGCGCATCCGCAACCGTTCGACCTTGCTCGGCCGCCTGCAGGTCGGCGAGTTCTCCTCGATCATCGGCATGATCAAGCGCGCGCAGCGCGTGTACGGCCGCATCTTCACCGTGTCCGGAGTGATCTGCGCGTTCCGGCGCAGCGCCCTGCACCGGATCGGCTACTGGTCCGACAGCATGGTCACGGAGGACATCGACATCAGCTGGCGCCTGCAGATGGACCACTGGGACATCCGCTACGAACCCAACGCGATGTGTTTCATCCTCATGCCCGAAACCCTCAAGGGCCTGTGGAAACAGCGCCTGCGCTGGGCCCAGGGCGGCGTCGAGGTGTTGATGCGCCACACTCGCGACCTGTTCTCGTGGCGCAAGCGCCGCATGTGGGTGGTGCTGGCCGAGTACGTGCTGAGCGTCATCTGGGCCTACACCATGGCCTTGATCATCGCCTTGTGGGCGATCGGCCTGTTCGTCGAACTGCCGGTGCAGTTGCGCGTGACCACGCTGTTGCCGTCGTGGCACGGCGTGATCCTGGCGCTGATCTGCCTGCTGCAGTTCGCCGCCAGCATCATCATCGACCGCCGCTACGAAACCGGGGTGGGCCGCAACTACTACTGGATGATCTGGTACCCGATGGCGTACTGGCTGTTGAGCTTCGCGACCACGGTCACCGCCGTGCCCAAGGCGCTGCTCAAGCGCCGCGGCACCCGCGCGACCTGGGTCAGCCCGGATCGGGGCATCCGATGAGTACGGATCAGATGAATACGGATATTCGCAATGCCGCCAGCGCAGGCGGCTCCGGCCGGCCGGTCAAGATCCATCCGAACGCGCACAAGCACGACTCGCGCCTGATCCAGAAACCCGGCGCGCAGCGCGCGCTGCCGCGCACGATGTGGGGCGTGATCACCGGCGCGTTCTGGCTGGCGTACCTGTATCTGTGGACGCCGGTGGTGACCCTGGTGATGTGGTTGCTCGGCATCCGCAGCGTCGCCTCGGAGTTGTACCTGCGCAAGCACGAAGTCGACCCGTTCCTGATGCTCGCCCTGCCCGCCACCGCCGGCGTGGTGGTCGCGCTGCTGCTGATCTGGGCCGAGTACAACCGCTGGCGCTTCGCCGCCAAGAGCAGCGAGCGGCGCGGGCAACAGCGCGAAGTGGGTCTGGAGGAAGTCGCACGCGGGCTCGGCGCCGATGCGCAGGTGGCGCAGGCGCTCAACGCCGGCCGCGTCAGCGTGCTGCACATGGACCCGAACCACGCCGTGCCGCTTTCGGTCACCGCGGTCACGCCCACCCTGCCCGCGCAGCCGTTCCCGCCGACCGCGCCGATGCCGCGCTTCACCCGTCAGGCCGCGCCCGGCAACGGCTGGATGGTGGTGCTGGCGCTGGCGACGATCGCGCTGGTGGTCGGCGTGTTGCTGCTGGTCTCGCAGGCCTACCGGCAGATGGAAAGCAGCGCGCCGATGCAGGATGTCGAGGGCACGCCCGGCATCGACCGGCCCGCGTTGAGCGCCGAGCAACTCGCCGAGCAGACCCAGGCGATGGTGACGCGCCTGTCCGACGAACCGATCAAACTCGCCAGGGCGATCGCTGCGGCGGTGGAAAAAGCCGAAGCCGAGCGCGCCGACGCCGACGCCGACCGCGGGCGCAGCAAACCCCGCGCGAACGCCAAGCCCCTCGCCGCCAACGCCAAACCGCGCCCGCTGCCGGGATTCAGCCCGAAACCGCCGTACCCGCTGGAAGCGCAGCGTCATCGCGAAGGCGGCCTGGTGAAGTTGAAAGTGCAGGTATCGGCCGACGGCCGCGCGCTCAACGTCGCCATCGTCAAGCGCAGCGGCTACCGCGACCTAGACCGCGCCGCGGTCAACACCGTGCGCACCTGGCGTTTCGCGCCGGCGGTGCGCAACGGCAAGGCGATCGCCGCGGTGGTGATCGTGCCGGTGGAGTTCAAGCCACGGGACTGACCATAAATCCAACCACCACACCAACCGAAGAAGCCCGAATCTCCAACTCGCCGCGTTACCGCACGCGTCAAAAGAAGGGGGCGACCGGCTCGCCCCCACCCCGCTCTCACGTGGTCAGATTGCTCGCAACGTTCAAGTTGGTACCGCCGCTGCTGATGTTGGCCAGGGTGTTGGCCCGGACGGTATTGCCCACTGCGGTGACACTGTTCGGATTGGACAGCAGGTTGACGCCATAACCGGCATTGCCGTTGATGCTGTTGCCGCTGAGCGTGGCGCCCACGCAAGCAGCGCCGAGCACCACGCCATCCGTGCATGCCGTGATCAGGTTACCGACGATGTTGACGTCGTCCGCCTCGCACTGGATGCCGACGTGGCCGTTGCCATAAATCTGGTTGCCAGTCACCACCACGCCAGCAGCGCCGCTGTCGAGGCGGATGCTCGCCGAGGTATTGGCCGAGAACCAGTTGACGCCGATGGAAATATTGTCGGCATAGTTGATGTAGATGCCGAACCCGCACGAATCCAGGTCATTGAGATCGATCTTGTACGACAGCAGGGTCGACGCCTCGGTCGCGCCGGCGATGGAAACGCCAGCCGCCCCGCAGGCGAAGAACGTGTTCTGCCGGCAATACAAGCCTTCGCAATAATCCTGCACATCCAGACCAATGCCGGACGCGATGGTATAGAACTCGTTGTCGCGGACATGCAGGTCGATGCTGTGACTGGACGCAGTACCGGTCCAAAGCACGCCCTTGCCGTTCGGCGCGAAGTTTTCGCCGTCGTTGTTGATGATCTTGACGCGAATGGTGCGATGGCACTTCACGCCGCCATAGAGCTTGTTGTTGCCGTAGAAGACGCAGCGTTCGACCCTGGCGTTGGTCACAAGATCCATGCTGACCGCATAGCCGCCCGTGGAAACCACCGTTTTCTCGAAGGTCAGTCCGCGCACGTTGATGTTCGCCCGGGCGGTGACGCCGTCGCCGATTTCGATGTGGTTCGCGGTGGCCGAATCCGAGGACAGGCCGGCGGAATGGCCGATAATGCCGATGTTGCTGCGGTTGACGCGGATCGGATTGGAGCCGAGGTAATAGCTGCCCGGCGGGAACACCAGTTCCATCAGCACATCGTCGGCGCGCGAAGCGATGGCGTCCTCGATGTAGTCGCGCAACGCAGTGGTATTGGTGGCCGCGCGAATACCGGCATGAAGCGCCACGGGAATAAAATCCAGCACGGAAACGGACACGCCGTCGCCGTCCAGGCTCTGGCTTTGTTGCACCGAGCCCGGGGAACCGGACTCGGCGAATAGATTCGTAGTCATTGCTCACTCTCCTGTTGGGCGTCATTGCCGTCGATAGAGTCGACATGCACGACTTTGCGCCCTGCATGCCGCAGAGAATGAGACGTTCACGCGAGGCCCCGAAGACCGCCGGCTGAGCGATCCGAACGCTACTTCGCCAACGGCACCTCCAACCAACTGCCACCCAACCACTCGATCCGCAACGGCTCCCCCGCATCCGCCAGCGTCTCGTCGCTGACATCCTTGCCGCTGCCGTAATTGATCTGATCCTGCGGTGACTTGCCCGGCCACAGCAGCGCCACCACTCGACTGCCGGGCTGGAACTGTCGGCTGCCCAGCCGGCCCGCGCTGAAATCGAAACGCTCGCGCCGGTCCGGCGTGAGCAACCGGCGATACTCGGGATGCCCCTGATAACTCAGGCGCGACTGATACCGCGCCAACTCGACGTACTCGCCTTTGGCGGTGAGCTCGTACAGATCGACATGCAGGTCGAGATCGCGCTTGTTGGTCTTGAGTTCCAGATGCCCGCCGAACAAGCCGCTGTACTCCACCGCCTGCGCGAACGGCTCGCTGACCAGCACCACGCTACCGACGGTGTCGATGGCCTTGTCGACCGCATTGCCGCCCGGGCTGATCCGATCGACATCGCCGCGTTCGGCCAGATTCAAGGTCTGCACGATCGGCGCCACGTTCCTGGACGCCTTCTCGCTCAGCACCCAGGTGCCGTCCTCGCGCGCCGCGCCGAAATGCAGGCGCAGCCGCCGCGGCCCCATCGCCGTCAATGACGGCGCGTGCTTCCAGACATTGGCGCCCATCACCTCGTAGTTGATCCGATCCTTCAGCAACGCCGGCTTGGGCGCGCCCTTGAACACATAATCGAACCACTGGTAGCGCAACTGGCCCATGTCGATCTGCGCGACCGGATCGACCGTATACCCGCGCACCGTGTTGCCGGCCACCACCGTGCCGCGCTGGCCGCTGAAATGATCGTAAGGCCCGATCACCAGGTAATGCTCGGCCTTGGGCCGATAGCGATAGTGCTCGCGCAGATGATGCAGCGCGCCGATCTGCGCGCCGTCGAAATACCCGGTGGTGGTCAACACCGGAATATCGATCGCGCCGTACTCCTCGCGATACGGAATCATGCCCTGCCAATACGCGTCGTAGTCGGGATGATCGAGCCAGCGCCGATACAACACATTGGGGGTTCCATCGAGCTTGTCGCGTTCGCGATACGCGCCGCCCTCGACATACCACTGCCGGAACATCCGCCGCCAACGCGCGTTGTCCTGAAACGGTGCGTTGTCCAGCGTCTTGTTGTTGGCGACATAGAACGGCCAGTAATGCTGGAAGCCGTAGAAGATGCCGCCTTCCATCGGCACGTCGATCCCGGGCGCGCCGGTCACCGACGGCATCATCGCCTTGAGCGCTTTCGGCCGGTGTTTGGCCGTGGCCCATTGCGTGAAACCCTCGTAACTGCCGCCGTACATGCCGACCCGCCCGTCGCTCCAGTCCTGCGCCGCGATCCAGTCGATCAACGCCGCCGCATCCGCGCCGTCGTGCTCGTACGGCACCGGCGTATCCGGACTGCAGCCCTTGCCGCGACTGAGCCCGGTCACGCCCGCGTAGCCGTTCGACGCACTGCGCCGCGCTTCGTTGAGCATCGTCGCCGGGTTGGCGTAGATGGTGAAGTTGAGCAAGGTGGTGAGCCTGGCCGGCGCCGCGCGCTGGCGTACGATCAGCGCGCACACGGTCGCACCGTCGGGCGTGCGTACCGCCACATCGCCCTGGATCAGGTAACGCCGCGCATCGTCGGCCGCCAGCAACTGCGCCGCCTGCGCCTTGAAGTCGCCGTAGACCGTGGCGATCATGTACAGGCGAACCAGCGCCAACGCCGCCGCCTGATCGATACGCGGCTTGTCCTTCTGCGCCGACAGCGCGGCGTCCACCGCCTGCTGCTCGGATGCCAGATCGAACTGATCGCCGCCGAACCCGCGTATCGCGATGGCCGCGGCGCGATCGTCCATCGAGCCGAACGCCGCCTGGAAACTGCGCCGGAACGCCGTATCGAAATCGACCCGCGCGCGCGCCTGCAACTGCTTGCTGGCCGCATAGATCTCGTACTGCGCCATCATCGCGCGCTGCTGCGGCGGCCCGCCGAGCGGCGACAACCGGCGCAGTTCCTCGATCGACGCCAATGCCCGCGCGTACTGCCCCGCGACGATCTGCAAGCGCGCGGCATTGCCCAGGTAACGCACCCGGTCCGTATCGGCGTAATCGGCGAGCACCTGCTCGGCGAGCCTGGGCATCGCCCGGCCAAGCTCGGCGCGGTTCTCGACCGCAGCGGTGGGAAATGGATAGTCCGGGGCGGCGAACGCCGGGCCGGACAGCAACGACAGCACCACACAACACACCGCGACAGCGCGAAGCATCCCTTTCTCCCCTGGCCGCGAAGGGCGGCCGTAACGCTATGGATGAGCGAACGGGCGAAATGGTCGCATGGCCGGGCTACGAACGCGCCGGCCGAAGTCTCCGGAGTGGACCGATGCGACGAAGCCGGGGATGGCCGGAGCGAAACCGTTCGGATGCGGCGCGACATCGGGCCAGGCACGACGGACCAACGCGTGGACCCGCCGGACATGAGCAACCGCGAGGCGTGCCGACGCCCATTGCCGCACTATCAGGCGGCAGCGGGCATGCGCCTGATTCAAGACGCTCCCGTGTCCGTTACCCAGCCCAATCTTCGTAGGAAAGAATATCTTCCCAGGCAAGGGACGGTCATGAACCGAGTATGGATGTTGATGGTGGTGGCGATCGCGTTGCTCGGCTGCGATACACGCGCGTCGACCGCGGCCAGCCCCGGGGTTTCATCAAAACCCGAGCGCCCAACCGCCGCCGTGTCGGACAAGACGCCGCAGGTCGTGAAGGCCGTTCGAATTCCCAAGGGCGTCAAGTTCAAAGAGAAGCCGGACGCGTCGGGAAAACTGGCGGCGCTCACGATCGTCGCGCGCGACAACTCCATCCAGACACTGGCTTGCGGGTGCAGCGGCGCATGCGCACCCAGCGGGTCCAATCCCTGCAAGCTGAGCAAGCAAGAGCCCACCGGCTCGACGATCTACGAATGCTCAGGAACCTGCATCGGCAGCGAGCAAGGGCCCTGCGGCAGCTGCGCGATGCTGCCCTCCGGCGACAGTCTGTCGCCCCACGATTTCAAGCGGGTGCTGGGCGTCGAGGTGGTCGGAAAGGGGCGGCCGGGCGTGGAACGTGATCCTGAGCGGACTAAGCCGTAGTGTCGATGTTGAACACGTCGGACATTGCCTTCTCGGTTTGGTTGGCGGTGCTCGCTCATTGCCGATAGCGACTATGGGACCCGGTGAGGAGACTGAGTTGATGTTGATGTCCGCTACCAACCCAAACCTGACCGTCGGAAGATGCTCTGACCGAGTTTCCCAGCCAGGGCACGTTCGACTCCGTGAGTACTTTCGACGCAGCGCGAACTGCCGACGACGCGTGTCAGAATCGGCCTCGAGATCGAGCAATTTAATCTTGCATCAACCCCTACTACGGACAATCGCGCCAGGGTGAGGAATGGTAGATTTCATCTCTGTTCGGCCGCATCGAGGGTCTCAGAATAACGGTTTTGAAGAACTTGTTGTCCAACTGGCGCGTCGCCGCCCACCGCTGGACGCCAAGGAGTTTAGGCGGATCGAGGGTGCAGGTGGCGACGCTGGTGTCGAGGCTCTGTGGCTCAAGAACGACGGCTCGTCCATCGGTATCCAAGCCAAGTACTTCCTTCGCGTTCGGGACATCGACTGGGCGCAGATCGACGAAAGCATAGCGACAACGCTAAAACACCGCCCGGAGGTCAACGTCTACCAAATCGCAATTGCGTGCGATCTGACAGACAAAGGCGGGGTAAAGGGACGGGGCCGGACTGGGTGGGCCACGTGGGATGAACACGTGAAGCGCTGGGAGGCGGACGCGCTAGCTCTGGGGCGCAAGGTCTCGTTCGAGCCGATCACTGCCTCCGACTTGATTGACTGGTTGGGACAGCCAAGCGCTGCCGGCTTGGCGAGGTATTGGTTCGGGACCGACGTGCTCGGCCTCCCCTGGTTTGCCGACCAAGTTCGGATAGCAAGCGCCGATCTCGGCGAGCGATACACGCCTGACCACCACGTCGACGTCGCTGCCTCACTAGCCTTCGATGGTCTGGCGAGGACGGCAACCCTTCGTGCCCGGTTGCTTCGGACTGTCGAGGCTACCTGGAAGCATCGTGTTGGGGGGACCTCAGCGACCCTGTCCGATGACGTACGGGAGGCCGCGGAGCGCGCTGACCACGCACTGAAGCGTGTGCATGCGATAGCCGATGCTGTCGGAGCGCCTACGACCACGGAGTGGGATGTCGAGCAGTGGCTCTCAGACGCACGAGCAGCCGAACAGCTTCTAGACGGCTTGGACGAGGAGCTTCGCAAACAGGAACGCGTCGCTCAGGAGAGCGAGGCAAAGTTACGGTCCAATTCGGATCATCAGGCGCATTTTAAGTACAGCATTCGCAAGGCTCAGGAGGCGCTCAGTGACCTTGCCCGCCTTCTGGCGTCCGTTGCCTTCCGCGGGGATTCTAGCCGGATGTTGCTCGTCACCGGGGAGGCTGGCACGGGGAAGTCCCATATGCTCGCTGCCGAAGCCAACCGTTCGGTAGCGGAGGGGAGGCCTGCCCTACTCTTCCTGGGCCAGCAATTCGCTCAAGGCAACCCGTGGGACCAATGTGAACGGTCGCTCGGCTTGTCTGGATGGCCGCGGGATGAACTCTTTGGTGCATTAGATGCGGCTGGCGAAGCGACCGGCTCTAGGACGCTGATCCTCGTCGATGCCGTCAACGAGGGCGCTGGGGCCAATCTCTGGCGGAGTCATCTGGCAGGCTTCATCGAAAGCATTGCGCCGTACCCGAACGTCGCGGTTATTGTTGCCTGCCGGACTGAGTACGTACCGTTTGCGATCCCCAAGCCGATCTTGGATGTCTATCCAAAGGTCGAGCTTCACGGCTTCACTAAGTTTGAGGAGCAGGAAGCTGCGGCGATTCAATACCTGGATCGTCGAGGAATAGTTCGGCCTGCTGGCCCTCTGCTCGCTCCGGAATTCTCGCATCCCCTCTTTCTCAAAGCGGCTTCGGATGCCCTTCTCCTGAAGCGGGTCTTTGTGTTCCCTCGGGGCTTGCGGGGAGCATTGAACATTCTGGGATTTTATCTCGATAGCATCGGCGGCAACCTGCTACCGGTATCTGCTGAGCCTGCCAATCTCTCGATCGAGCTGCGGCGCGCTCTGCAGAGGCTCGCTCAAGAGATGGCGCGCACAAAGCTCGACTACGTTCCGCGAAGCCAAGCCGATCTAATCGTCACCCAGACCTTTGCGCCGCGGACTCCACCAGCAGGAATGACGTGGCTTGAGGTCCTCGTGCGTAACGGAATTGTGCGACTCGATCCTGACCCAAATGCCCAGGAGAACAGTTCCTTTGTGGCTCCGGATGATGTGGCCAGAATCGCGTTCCAGCGGTTCCAGGATCACCTTTTTGTTCAAGCGTCCCTCTCTGGCGCGACAGACGCCACGAGCCTTTTTACCGCGAGTGGGCCACTCGAATGGCTTATGTCCAGCCCGAAGCGTTACGAGTGGTCAGGGCTCTTCGAAGCTCTATCGATCCAAATCCCCGAGACTTTCGACATGGAGTTGGTTGACGCGCTGCCGGGTGGAGCGGACCGTTGGTGGCGCGAGTGGGGTATTCAAGAGGGCTTCACACAAAGCGTCCGATGGCGAGCGATCACATCGCAAGCGGGCCACTTAACCTTCACAGATCGTTCGCTTACGCTCCTCAATTCGATCGACAAACTAGACAGTGATTCTCTCGGGTTACTGCTGGAAGTTGCCGCAGTCCCGGAGCACCCGTGGAATGCGAACATGTTGCACCGAAACCTGTGGCGCTGGGGCCTCAATCGGCGCGACCAGCAATGGTCACGGGTGATCGCCTTCGCGGCAGAAGACGACGAACACCCTGTCCACCGTCTTCTGAAGTGGGCCAACGGTGGAAAGCTGGATCACGCAGAACCCAAGATGCTGCGGCTAGTCGCAATCACGCTGACTTGGCTCTGCTCATCTACTAGCCGCTACCTCCGGGATACCGCGACGAGAGGTTTGTGCCGACTCCTTCGGGAAGTGCCATCGATACACCACGACTTGCTCACGATGATGGTGGAGGTGGACGACCTCTACGTGCTGGAGCGCCTGCTAGCAGCGTCCTACGGTGCGGCCTGCCAGCTCGGAGATGACCCCATCCTCGAGACGATGGCGGTGACGACATTTGATCTGGTCTTCAACAATCGAGCGCCCCCGCAGCACCTGCTCGCACGCGACTACGCGCTTGGGGTTCTTGAAGTGGCGCAGGCTCGCGGTCGACTGCCTACCGCAGTGAACATGGCGAAAGCTCGCCCCCCATTCCCAACCAAGGCGTTTCGCGCTCCAAGCCAAGCTGTTCTGGAGAAGCGGAAAGAGAAGCTCGGCGACCACAGCATTCTTTGGAGCTGCGGAGAGCATGGCGACTTTGGGCGCTACGAAATTGTGTCTGCTGTTAACGATTTCTCAGCGACCAAGCTTGATGAGCCAGCTCCGCTCTCGAAGCTCAACCGATTCGATCTGTTCGTCGTCGAGGTGGCCACCATTAACCTCGAACGCGAGTTGGCTTTCGAGGCGCTTCAGAAGGCCACCAAGGATGTCTGGAGCTTCAGGTTCGGTAGCGTCGAGGGTGGTTTCAAGATTACGAAGACGCGCTTAGAGGCGGCAACAGAGACATTGCAAGAGTGTGAGGATGCGTTCCTCGCTCTGCTCACTCATGAGGAACGAAATCGCTATGTAAAGGATGCATCCCACTTCCTCCTTGGCAATCGTGGCAATCGTGAACCAGCAACCTTCGATCCTAGATGGGCACAGCGATGGGTGACTGCGCGAGCCTATAGCTTAGGCTGGACTAAGGAGCGATTCGGCGATGACCGCACACCGTCTGATCATGGCCGGCAACGGGCGCGCATCGAGCGCGTTGGTAAGAAGTACCAGTGGATCGCGCTATACGAGCTTCTGGCTTGGCTGAGTGACACGCATTGGCTCAAAGGCAATTCTGGCGAGCAACCCAAACGTTACTCCTACCCGACCGATACGGCGTTCCAGCGAGACCTGGATCCCACGCTAGCTGCAGATGCCGATATACAAGCCTTGCCGGAAAGCAAGTGGTGGAAGCTCGACTTCAACATGCGTTCGATCTCAGACGATCAGCTCACCACTTGGGCGATACAAAACGATCCTTGGCACTCCGCCAGGAATGCCATCTTTCGCACAGCCCCCGGAAATGAGGAGTGGGTCACTCTTCATTCCTTTCAAAGGGCGGTGGAACGATTCTCTGATCGGGACTTCGTACGGCGGGAGATTGGACTCCGGCGAGAGGGATTTCAGTTCGTTCACTGTCTTATCGTGGCGCAGAAGGAACTTCGGCCCACATATGACGCCTTGGTGGTGGCCAGGGATCGCAACGCGCATCATTGGGAGCCGTCCGAGCTGACTGACGGACCTTACCTCGGCGAGTACGGTTGGCGAGCAACTTGGCCCAGCCTTGAATGGTCACCTGGCAAGAGACTGCCAGGTGACGTATCCGCGCTTGAGCCAGTGGTGGAATACTCTTGGGAGAGTCACTTGGATGCGTCGCGCCCAGACGGAGTGAATCTACGATTGCCAAGCCAGGGTCTCCTTGGCTTATTGAGCTTGGCGCCGCCAACTTCACTCTCCCCTAACACAACTGTGGATCATGTCGGTAGGGCCGTTATTGTTCACCATAAAGGACAGGAGAGCGGCCACTCAGTCACGATCCGCAGGGATACGCTTGAGCGCTTGCTTGTCGAACATCAACTTGGCTGCCTTTGGTTCGTCTCGGCGGAACGTAGCGCTTGGCCCACAGGCGGATATAAAGAGTGCACGCGCCGTTGGTTCGGGAGTTTAATTGCATTCGACGGCCGCCGAATCAAGAGCTTTGACTGGGAGACACCTTGGTGAACTTGGGCCTGCTATTTGCGAGGCCTAAAGGGCGAGAGGAACGTTGGCGCTGCGAGCCAATCTAGTTTTCTCCCGAAGCCAGTGCGGAGCACAGAGTCAGGTCGAGCTTCGTAGCATGAGGAAGGCATTTCTTAACCGGGGAAGAGTTCCGGTTACCCTCACGACGCCCGGTACTGATCGAAAGCGGCCGTCGTCACTATCGGAAGAACAACGGCGACGACAATTCTCAACGCTCCACCATGCCGGCCCTTCCGAAGGACGGTTATATCGGGTTTTTGGGTCACCTAAACCCCCGCGCTCTCCATGGTGTAGCCGACGACTGCGGCTCCACGCCGGGCCTATCTCAGCATCCCGCCACGTATCGACTCGCGCTCGCAGACCGCACTCAAGCGCAGACGCTCAGCCCCCGCCCTTGCGCAAGAACTCGGCGTACTTGGCGATGTTGTGGTCGATCTGATCGACGGGGAAACTGCTTGTTCCGGCGGCGATTGCACCCGCCGCCGCGGCGATGGCGGCGGCTATGCCCATGAGGTGGTCGGTGGCGAGCACGCCGATTGCGTCTTCTATCGCCTGCTGCTTGCTCGTATCGGGCGGCGCGCCGCCGGTCATTTGCTTCAGCAAGATCGCCTGACTGAGCAGAGCGAGTTTGCCGACGCCATCGAGGTAACCGGCGGCCGCCTGCCCGATCAAGTCGGCGGCGCCGGGCGACACGGCATGCAGGGAGTCGAGCGCCTGCACCGCCGCCTCGGCGGCCTGTCGGGTCTTGGCCTGGGGATCGGTGCCGGCGAAACGCGCGCCGAGCGCTGTGTCGTTCATCAGTGGGCTCCTTGCTTAGGTCAGAAAAATGTACTTCGCCATTCCCACACCTTCCGCTTGGCGCCATCGCGGCGTTGCGCACATGAACAACGAAGATGATCGCAAGGCGCCTTGCCAGAACCACCGATCGCATTTGGCTGCCACGCCGCTCCTTCCTGCGCCCGCATGCCCGGCCCTAGCATCGGTCGTCGGCCATCTCGTGCCTTTACGGGCAGGCCGACGTTTACTTGGCGGCACGGGCTCTGCCAGAGCCAAAGCGTATCGCGTGCGTGGTACCGCAGAAAGTTATCGGGTGCCCGAAGCTGCGCTTCGATCAGCCTGGTGCGTTGGCTGCGCAGGTCGAAGGTCGGTGCCGCCCGGTCAGTCAGGTGAGCGTCCGACGCGTTTAGTGCGTGATCGCAGTTAACCAGCGCCTCGCTGGAAGATGGAGCCGACCGGGTTCTGGGTTATGGTCATCCTTGGCTAAGGAGTGGGTCGACGCCGGCCGGGACGGTCGGCTCGCAAGGATCAAAGCGTTGCGCGCGACGCGTGAAGCCCGACGCGCAAAGCCGGGAAGCCCTATCGCGAGGCTCTGCGCTTTGCGCACGATGCCTGAACCTTCGACCGCAACATCGCCCTACCCGGCCGCGACGCTTCGCGCTTGCGCGCAAGGCGCATCGTGTTGCGATCGCAAGCCTCTGCGCTCGGGCCGCAAGGCTCACCGGTGCAAGCGCAAGCCATCGCGCCTTGCGCGCCGCCCTTACGGCTTGCGCGCAGAGCAAATTGGCTTGCGATCACAAGCTTTGGACCGTTGCGCGCAAGGGTCGGCGGAGCGCGCGCAAGGGGTTGGGCTCGGCGGTCGGGATGGGCGAGGCGGCGGCTGGGGCGTTGCGGCTTGCGGTCGGGGTCGATCGGGCGGAGGACCGAGCGCAACGGGTTGCGTCCCGGGCATTTGGCTTTGCGCGCAAGGCTTTTTGCTTTGCGATCGGGGCTGCGCGGGACGCCGCCGAGGCCCAACGGCTCACGGGTGGGGCTCGGCGGGCCGCCGTCGCCCCGCCCTGCCCGGCGGGTGAGCCGGGGCGATGCGCGTCAGTGCAGGCGCGGCCCAGGCGACGGCCCGTGCGAGTCGCCGCCGCCGGGTGTCCGCACGCAGGCGTCCACGACCGGCGCCAGACGTTGGGCCAGGGCCTGGAAGATGTCGCGGAGCAGCTGGTGGTTGGAACTGGCGGGATAGCCGATGGCGGCCAGCACGTCGGGCTGCAAGGTGCGCACGATGCCGTGCAGTTCCTGGTGGAAGGCCGACAGCGCCTTGAAGGCGTCGGCGGGCATCACCACCCCGTCTTGCGGGGGTGTGGGGTCGGGTTTTCGGGGCATACGCGGCACTCCTTTCCTGCGATGGGGAACCCGCGCGGCGCGATATGCGACCGGCGGGTGTCGGGAGGTTCGAAACCGCACATAACCGGCGGGCGTATTCCCCTTGCGGGTGTTGTATTAGCCGCCCTCCCGACGCAGGTGAACGCGTCGCCATGCCTAACCATCAGACATGAAAAACCCACCATTAACGAAGGTGGGAACCGTTATGTGTGCGGGAGTTTCGACGCTCCTTGATTGCGACTTTGCGCAGGCTGCCAGCGACTGTAAATCAGACAAGTCTTAGTCGATGTTCGTGGGTGGGCGGTGTCGCAAACGTGGCGCTCGGCGCGATCTGGAAGGTTCGCGGTCGCGACTTGCGGCGCTCCTACAGGGCGAGACGCACATGCGTGCGATCTGGAGGGTTCGCGGCCGCGACTTACGGCGCGCCTACAGGGGGAGACGCACAGAAGTCAAACCAGCTTGATCTTGTCCAGCACCTTGTCGACCAGCCCCAGGAACTTGCTGACCGCTTTGATCACCGCGGTGATCTTGTTCGCGGTCGCGATGGCCGATTCGAGGTCGCTGGTCGCCGCGATCACGCTGCCCACTTCGGTGTCGATCTGGGCGCTGGTTTGCTTGAACAGCAGGCTGCCGCAGATCATCACGCGGAAGTTGATCTCGTGCATTTCGCGAACCAGGGCATCGGCTTCGTCCGCCGACTGCACCGTACCCAGACGATCCATCAGCGCTTCTTGTTGCGCGATCAGCGCCTTGTGCAGGCCCTTTACGCCGGTGTTGATCTGGGGCGCGGTCGTTGCGGGGTTGTTCATTGCGATGCTCCGTCATGCTTGGCCGCTTCTTCGCTGCGGGCTTGTTCGATCTGTTTTTGCCGATCGGCCCAGCGTGCGTGCTCCGCCTGCAAGATGCCCAGCAGATCGCGCGCCCCGTTGGCGCGCCCGGCCGCCAGCTCCGCGTGCGCGTCGGCCAGCAGGCCGAGGGATCGACGCAGCGACACCAGCGACAGATCGCGCGCATCGCGCTGATCGAGCGTGGCGACGTAACTCAGGCTGATCGCGCGTTTGTCGGCCTCGCTCTTGGCGCGCAGGAACGCCACCGACTTGCCGGCCAGGACCACCTGCCAGGAGCTTCGCACCGTGCCGCGAATGGCGTCGTCCTTGTTTTCGCCGATGGCGGCCA
This sequence comes from Lysobacter capsici, assembly GCF_018732085.1. NCBI lineage: Bacteria > Pseudomonadati > Pseudomonadota > Gammaproteobacteria > Lysobacterales > Lysobacteraceae > Lysobacter > Lysobacter capsici. The sequence continues at coordinate 3,783,710 of NZ_CP076103.1, forward strand.
TCATGGTCTTGAACACGGCCTGGACGCCGGGATCGGCCTTGCGGATGGCCGCCATCGCGTCGCGCTCGGTCTTGATCTGCACCAGCAGGCCGCCGAGCGTCGAGAAGCCCGCCGCGACGCCGCTGGGCAGTTGCTCGTCGCTCACGGTGCCGATCGCTTCCCCGAGGCCGACGAGTTCGTCTTCCACGCCCGCCCGGATCTTCGGGTCCAGCAGGGCCTGAAGCGACTGTGCGTACGTGTCCATGAGCCCGAAGGCGCGATGCCATTTCTCGACGTCTTCCGGCGCCAGCACGGTGATGAACTGGGTTTCGTTGATCGACGGCTGCAGCACCACCCGGTCGATCTGCCGTTCGCGCAGGAACGAATTGATCTCCACGAACGCTTGCGTGGTTTGTTGATCGGCGACCACCACGCCTTGGCGGAACTGCGGGATCTGGTCGACCTTCGGCGCCGTGGCGCATCCGGCCAGCGCCAACAGCGCTATTGCGAGGCAGGCCATGCCGCCTCGGCGGATGCCCGTGTCGGAGCGCCGTGTTTTTGCTTCACGAGATCGAAAGGCTGGCTGCATGTCGTGCCCCCAACGAGTGATAAAGCCGACCGGGGATTCTCACCGTGCAGGCGCGGATGCCGCACCCCGGCGGGGCTCCGATAGCGCCTTTAATGACGTAACGCGCGAACGATCGCCATGAGGACAGCCGTCCTGGGGTGAAGTCGCTGACGCCGACGAACGGTGGATTCGACGGAGCGTTTCGATGCATGACGTGTCGCAGGCGGTGCCTGCTTGTTGGAAATACGGCCGACGGCTGTCGGTCGGTCGCGTGTTGTTCGACAGGTATAGCCGTTGGTAAGCGCTTGCCTGCGGCATACGGCGCGAACGGGAGGGAGTGCGGTCGCGGCTTGCGCCGCTCCTACAGGGAGATACGCACATTCGCGGCAAGCTCCCTGTAGGAGCGGCGCAAGCCGCGACCGCGTGACCTCGCATACGACGCAAGCTGGAGGCGAAAGCGGAACCCGAGGCCATCGCGGCTCGACACGGAGTCGCGGTATCCCTGTCTTCGCCGCAATAGCACCAGGGGGCGATGCCGCAGGTTACAAGGCGAACGTCGCGGGGAGAAACCGCTCAGGCTGGATCAGACCCGCTCGTCGTTCTCAACTCCGGTTGGTCAGCGACTCCGCATGCCGCACCTGCCCTTCCCCGCGCACCACGAAGCGCTCGATGGTCAACGATTCCACGCCCATCGGCCCGTAGGCGTGCAGGCGCGTGGTCGAGATGCCGATCTCGGCGCCCAGGCCAAGCTGGCCGCCGTCGTTGAAGCGCGAGGAGGCGTTGACCATTACCGCCGAGCTGCGGGTGCGGCGGACGAAGGCCTCGGCGGTCGCGGTGTCGGCGGTCGCGATGACTTCGGTGTGGTCGGAGCCGTAACGGGCGATATGCGCCAGCGCGGCATCGAGGTCGTCGACTACACGAGCGGCGATGATGAGGTCGAGGTATTCGGCGGCGTAGTCGCTTTCATCGGCGGCGGCGACGTCGATGCCGGCCTCGTGGGCCAGAGCGCGGATGCGTTCGCAGCCGCGCACTTGCGCGCCGCGATCGGCCAGGGCCGCCAGAGCACGCGGGACGAAAGCGGGCGCGATGTCGCGATGCACCAGCACGGTTTCCAGCGCATTGCACACGCCGGGACGCGAGGTCTTGCCGTCGATCAACAGATTCACCGCCAGATCGAGATCGGCGGCGCGGTCGACGTACAGATGACACACGCCCTTGTAGTGCTTGATCACCGGCACGCGTGCGTGCTCGGCGACGAAGCGGATCAGGCTTTCGCCGCCGCGCGGGATCGCCAGGTCGATCAGGTCGGACAACTGCAACAGTTCCAGCACATGTTCGCGCGCGGTGTCTTCGATCAGCGACACCGCCGCCTCGGGCAGGCCGTGTTCGCGCAGCGCCGCATGCAGGCAGGCGGCGATCGCGGCGTTGCTCGCACGCGCCTCCGAGCCGCCGCGCAGCAACACCGCGTTGCCGGCCTTCAGGCACAGCGCCGCGGCGTCGGCGGTGACGTTAGGGCGGGCTTCGTAGATCATCGCGATCAACCCCAGCGGCACGCGCTGGCGTTCGATCAGCAAACCGTTCGGGCGTTGCTCGCGACGCGTCACTTCGCCCAGCGGATCGGGCTGCGCGGCGACTTCGCGCAAGGCGTTGGCGATCGCGCCCAGTCGCGCCGGGTCGAGCTTGAGCCGGTCCAGCATCGCATCGCTGAGCTTCGCCTCGATGCCGCGGCGCAGGTCCTCGGCGTTGGCCGCGAGCACGCGCTCGCTCGATCCGTCGAGTTGCGCGGCCATCGCTTCGATCAGGCGGCGGCGCATGGCGCCGTCCACCGACGCCAGCACCGCCGAGGCCGCGCGCGCCTGTTCCGCCAAAGCTCGTACATAGCCGCTCATTGCGACAGCTCCGGTGACGGTGCGACCGGCGCATCGGATGCGTCGTCGTCGAAGGGTTGGGTCGGTCCGGGCGAAGCCGCCGTCGTGTCTGCGCGTTCGAGCAGCACCAGATCGTCGCGATGCACCAGCGATTCGCCGTAGCGGAATCCGATCAGCGCTTCGATATCGCGACTGTGGCGGCCCTTGAGCCGGCCGACCTCGACCGAGTTGTATTGCACCAGGCCGCGCGCCAGTACCGCGCTGCCCTCGCCCGCCGCGCGCAGTTCAACCACGTCGCCGCGGCGGAACTCGCCTTCGACCGCGACCACGCCGCCCGGCAGCAGCGAGGCGCCGCGCTCGTGCAGCGCGGCGATCGCGCCGGCGTCGATGCGCAGGCAGCCGTTGGCCGGCGCATGCCGCAGCCATTGCTTGCGCGCGCGCAGGCGATCGGTACGCGCGGCGACCAATGTTCCGTGCAGGCGGCCTTCGCTGAGCGCGGCCACCACCTGCGCATCGCGGCCGCAGAACAAGGCGGTGGCGACGCCGGCGGTCGCGGCTTTCGCCGCGGCTTCGAGTTTGGTGCGCATGCCGCCGGTGCCGAGCGCGCCGGCGCCGCCGCTGGCGGCGAGCAGCAACTCGGGCGTGACCGCGGCGACCTGCGAGATCGGCCGCGCAGTGGGATCGCGCTGCGGATGGCCGCTGTAAAGGCCGCCAATGTCGGTCGCGATCAGCAGCAGATCGGCGTCGACCAGCGACGCCACCGCTGCGGCGAGGTTGTCGTTGTCGCCGAGCTTGAGCTCATCGACCGCGACGGTGTCGTTTTCGTTGATGACCGGCAGCGCGCCCAGCCGCAACAGCTCGCGCAGCGAGGCGCGCGCATTGAGATAACGGCGGCGGTTGCGCAGATCGTCGTGGGTCAGCAGCACCTGCGCGACCGGCACCGGCGACAGGCCCTGCCAGAACGCGATCAGCGACGCCTGACCGAGCGAGGCCAGCGCCTGCCGCAGCACGATGCCGTTGCCGCCGGCCTCGATGCGGCTGCGTCCGGCGGCGACCGCGCCGGACGACACCAGCACCACTTCGCGCTGCTGCGCGCGCGCGTCGGCGATGAAGCGCGCCAGCCCGGCGGCATACCGCGGATCGAGGCCGCCGCCGCTCTGGTCGGCGAACCCCGCGAGCAGACTGCTGCCGACCTTGAGCACGGCGCGGCGCCACGCGGGCAACGGTTGCGCCGGAAAATCGTCTGCCGCGCCATGCATCTCGGCGCCTGTCATGTCAGGTCCTGCCAGCGTCGTTGCAACTCATCCAGGCGCAAATCGGCGGCCGCTCCGGGCGACACGCGCGCGGCCAGGCTGGCTTCGGGATCGCCTTGCGCCCAGCGCGCCGGATCGGCGGCCTGCTTGTAGGCCTCGCGGAACGGCAGGCCCTGACGCGCGAGGTCGACGGCGAGATCGGTCGAGTACATCGACGGATCGAGCGCGGCGCGCAGTTTCTCCGGTTTCCATTCCAGGTTGCGCAGCAGGTCCGGCAGCAGTTCCAGCGCGCCCAGCCCGCGGCCGAAAGCGTGGAAGATCGCACCCTTGGAGAATTGCAGGTCGCGGTGATAACCCGACGGCAACGACAGCAGGTGCTCGATCTCGCTGCGGCCGGCGGCAATGCTGGCGTAACTGGCGCGCATCAGCTCGATCACGTCGGGATTGCGCTTGTTCGGCATGATCGAGCTGCCGGTGGTGTACTCGGCCGGCAAGGCGACGAAGCCGAACTCGGCGCTGGTGAACAGGCTCAGGTCCCAGGCCAGCCGGCGCAGGTCGAGCACCGCGGTCGACAGCGCATCGATCGCGCCGAGTTCGAACTTGCCGCGCGACAACTGCGCATAGGCCGCCGACACCTGCATGCGGCCGAAGCCGAGCGCGGCGGTGGTGTGATCGCGCGCCAACGGCAGGTTGACGCCGTAACCGGCGGCGCTGCCGAGCGGATTGGCGTCGACCCAGTCCAGCGTTTGACGCGCGCGCACCGCGTTGTCGATGAAGCCCTCGGCCCAGGCCGCCCACCACATGCCGGCGCTGGACACGACCGCGCGCTGCAGGTGGGTGTAACCCGGCATCGGCAGCGCGCGTTCGGCGTCGGCGCGTGCGAGGGCGACTTGCGCGGTTTCGCGGCACAGCGCGTGCAGCTTGCCCAGGCGATCTTTCAGCCACAGACGCGTGGCGACCAGGATCTGATCGTTGCGGCTGCGGCCGGTGTGGATCTTGCGGCCGGCGTCGCCCAGGCGTTCGATCAATCGGCCTTCGATCGCCGAATGGCCGTCTTCGAAGCGCTCATCGAGCACGAAGCGGCCTGCGCTGAAATCGTCGGCCAACACGTCCAGTTCGCGCGACAGGCCGTCGAGCTCTTCGCTGGTCAGGATGCCGATCTGCTGCAGGCCCTGCGCATGCGCGCGGCTGGCCTGGATGTCGAACACGAAGAACTCGCGGTCGAGAATCACGTCCTCGCCGGCGAGGAAATTCTGGATGCGCGCGTCGACCTTGACGCCGGGTTTTTGCCAAAGCAGATCGGACATGGGGAAGACTCGATAGGAAATCAGGACAAGGGAGAAACGTGTGCGGCGATATACGCGATCGCATCGGCCGGCGACAGTTCCAGGCGTTCGCCGCCGGCGCGGCGCTTGAGTTCGACCACGCCGCGGCTCAGGCCGCGCTTGCCGACCACGATCTGCCACGGCAGGCCGATCAGGTCCATGCGGGCGAACTTCACGCCGGCGCGTTCGTCGGTGTCGTCGTGGAGTGCATCCAGGCCGTGCGCTTGCAGCTTGGTTTGCAGATCGGTGCAGATTGGATCGATCGCCGCGTCGGTTGGATCGAGATTGACGATGCCGACGTTGAACGGCGCGACCGTATCGGGCCAGACGATGCCGGCCTCATCATGGCTCGCCTCGATGATCGCACCAAGCAAGCGCGACACGCCGATGCCGTAGGAGCCGCCGTGGATCGGCCGCTCCTCGCCCTCGGGCGTGGTCACCAGCGCCTTCATCGGCGCGGAGTACTTGGTGCCGAAGTAGAACACCTGGCCGACTTCGATGCCGCGGGTCTGCACGCGTTGTTCGGTCGGCACTTCGCGTTCGAAACGCGCGATGTCGTGGACGTCTTCGGTGGCGGCATACGGCGTGGTCCATTGCTGGACGATGCCGCTCAGGTCGCCGTCGTAATCGGTGTCGGCGGCGGGAATCGGCAGGTCGAGCACGGCGCGGTCGCAGTACACCGCCGATTCGCCGGTCTGGGCCAGCACCAGGAACTCGTGCGACAGGTCGCCGCCGATCGGGCCGGTTTCGGCGCGCATCGGGATCGCGCGGATGCCCATGCGCGCGAAGGTGCGCAGGTAGGCCACGAACATGCGCTGGTAGGAGCGACGCGCGGCGGCCTCGTCCAGGTCGAAGGAGTACGCGTCCTTCATCAGGAACTCGCGCCCGCGCATCACGCCGAAGCGCGGGCGCTGCTCGTCGCGGAACTTCCACTGCACGTGGTACAGGTTCATCGGCAGCGCGCGATACGACTTGACGTTGTTGCGGAAGATCGCGGTGATCATGTCCTCGTTGGTCGGCCCGTACAGCAGCTCGCGCTCGTGCCGGTCCTTGATCCGCAGCATTTCCGGGCCGTAGGCGTCGTAGCGGCCGCTTTCGCGCCACAGGTCGGCCAGTTGCAGGGTCGGCATCAGCAGTTCGAGCGCGCCGGCGCGGTTCATCTCGTCGCGCACGATCGCTTCGATCTTGCGCAGCACGCGCAGGCCGGCCGGCAGCCACGAGTAGATGCCGGCGGCTTCCTGGCGGATCAGTCCGGCGCGCAGCATCAGGCGATGCGAGGCGATCTGCGCGTCGGCGGGGTTTTCCTTCAACGTGGGCAACAGATAACGCGATAGACGCATGACGACTCCAAAACTTCAGACCAGCGATGCCCTACCCGATCGCCGCACCGCAGTTCCCCCCTTTGAAAAAGGGGGGTTAGGGGGGATTTGCTTTTGCTCTTCACGGCAACAGCAAAGGCAACAGCAAAAGCAAAAGCAAAAGCAAATCCCCCATGTCCGCTTCGCGGCCGTTCGCCCCCTTTGTCAAAGGGGGCAACAGCAAAGGGCAACAGCGAGGGGCAACAGCAAAAAAACGAGAGCAAAAACGGCTTAGGCAGCCTCGATCTCAATACCTGCCAGCTCTTCAAACCCGAAGGCGAGGTTCAAATTCTGCAACGCCTGCGTCGCCGCGCCCTTGAGCAGATTGTCCAGCGTCGACACCACCACCACCCGGCGCCCGTCTTCCGACATCGTGAAGCCGCCGATGTCGACATGATGCTTGCCGGCGATCTTGCTGACCCACGGCGCTTCGTCCAGCACCCGCACCATCGGTTCGCCGTCGTAATGGCGGTGATAGTGCTCGACCAGTTCCTCGCGGTCGAAACGCCGCGAAAGGTGAAGGTTGGAGGTGATCGTCAGCCCGCGGAAATGCGCGGCCACGTGCGGCATGAACTCGACCGGATGGCCCAGATGGCGGGTGACTTCGCGCTCGTGCATATGCCCGGTCAGCGCGTACGGCATCAGGTTGTCGCGCAGTTTTTCGGGATCGTTCTTGTCCGACGGGCTGGTGCCCGCGCCCGAATAACCCGACACGCCGAAGCATTGCACCGGGCCTTCGAGCACGTTGAGCAGCGGCGCGATCGCCAGCTGCATCGCGCTGGCGTAGCAGCCCGGATTGCTGATCCGGCGCTGGCCGTGATAACCCGCGCGGGTCAGTTCCGGCAGGCCGTAGTACCAGTGGTCGTCGAAGCGGTAATCCGCCGACAGGTCGATGATGACCGGCTCGGCGCCGGCCGCATCGAACGCGGCCACGCAATCGGCGGCCTTGCCGTTGGGCAGCGCCAGCACCACCGCGTCGGCGCCCAGGCCCGGCAATTCCTCGTGGCTCGGCGAACCGTAAAGCAGCTCGGGATTCTTGGCCGCGTACTGCGGGATGTGATCGGCCAGCTTCTGCCCGGCCAGTTCGCGCGAGGACACGAACGCCAGCTCGAACTGCGGATGCGCGGCGATCAGGCGGATCAGGTCGGCGCCGACGTGTCCGCGCGCGCCCACGATGCCTATGCTCTTAGCCATCTTGTCCGGCTCCATGGTGTTGCAGCTTGTACTGAAGATTAAGCTTCACCGCCGGCCATTCGCCATCGATGATCGAAAACGCGACGGTGTCGCGCGCGCTGCCGTCGGCGTGGCGGCGGTGGTTGCGGATGATGCCGTCCTGCTTGGCGCCCAGGCGCGCGATCGCCGCGCGCGAAGCCAGGTTGAACCAGCTGGTTTCGAAGCCGACGCTGATGCAGCCCAGTTGCTCGAAGGCATGGGTCAGCAACAGCAACTTGGCCTGAGTGTTGAGCCCGGTGCGCTGCACCCGCGACGCATAGAAGGTATAGCCGATCTGGACCCGCGGAACGCTCGCGTCCATGTCGTAGTAGCGGGTGCTGCCGACCACCTCGCCGTTCGCATCGAGCACCGCGAACGCCCAGGCGACGCCCTTGGCCTGCATCGTCAGCGCCGATTCGACATACGCGTCCACGCCGTCGGCGTCGGGCGCGTTGGTGTACCACAGCCGCGCGAGTGCGCCATCGGCCACCGCGGCACGCAGGCCGTCGGCGTGTGCGCGCGTCAACGGTTCCATCGCGACGTGTTCGCCGCGCAACCGCGGCTGCGCGTTCCAGGCGCTGCTGCCCTGCTCGCTCATCTCAGTCCTCCAGGGTCGGTGCGCGGCGGCTGGAGTAATCGACGCAGGCGGCGATCTCGTCGAAGCCGTCCATGCCGTACCAGAACACCTTCCACTTCTCCTGCTTGAGGCAGCCGTCGGATTCAGAATAGTAGAACGGGTTGACCGAATTGCCGTGACGCGAACGCCAGAACACGCTCGGGTTCTGCTCGCGCATCACCTGCCACACCGCGCGCCCGAGGCCTTCGCCCTGCGCATCGTCGAGCACCGCGAACTTGTCGAGGTAGGTGCGGCCCTCGGCTTCGATCAGGATCACCGCGGCGCGATAGTTCTCGCTGACATAGGCCTGCTTGAGCACCGTGCGTTCGAAGTAGTCGTCGACCAGCTTGCGGCCGAACGCCGATTCGATCAGCGAACGCAGCCGCGCCAGATCCAGCTGATCCCAACGTTGCGCCTGCTGCACGCGCTCGCCGCGCCGCACCAGCGTGCCCGAGCCCTTGTGGGTGAACAGTTCCTTGGCCAGCTCGGCCGGCTTGGTGATCGACACCGACGAGGTCAGCGGCAACTTGTCGAGCAAGTCCTTGATCTGCTCGATCTTGACCCGCATGCCGCCGTTGATCCACGGCTGCTCGATCAGATGCTCGTACTCGGTCGACAGGTTGATCGAGTCGATCACCCGGCCGTTGTCGTCGAGCAGGCCGCCGGTGCCGGTCAGGAACACGATCTTGTACGGCTGCAGCACCTGCACCAGTTCGTTGGCGGCGAAGTCGGCGTTGACGTTGAGGATCTGCCCGCCCGCGGTTTCGCCCAGGCTGGCGATCACCGGGATCGAGCCGGCCTGCAGGCTGGCTTCGATCGGCGCGAGGTTGACCTTCTTCACTTCGCCGACCAACCCATAGGTGTCGCGGTCCAGGTAGTCCGCCTCGAACACACCCGAGATGATCGAGGTGGCACGACCATCGCCCGATTGCAGCGCTTCGACCAGCTTGAGGTTCTGCGCCTGGAACACCCGGCGCACGATCGCCAGCGCTTCGGGCGAGGTCACGCGCAGGCCGTTGACGGTCTGCTTGACGATACCGGCGGCCGACAATTCCTCGTCGAGCTGCGGGCCGGCGCCGTGGATCACGATCGGGGTCAGGCCCACGTCCTGCAGGAACGCCAGCGACGAGGTCAGCGCGGCCAGATCGTCGCGCAACACCGCGCCGCCGACCTTGACCACCGCGAAGCGCTTGGAATCGAGCTGGGAAAAGCGCTTGAGGTACTGCGAAATCTCCTTGGCGCTGGCCATGCTCGACAGCAGCCGCACGATGGTCTGTCGCGTCTGCAGGTGATTGTCCATCGACACGCTCATTACCCGTTGCTCCCCATGATGCGCGCGACGCTGTCGGCGTAGCGCTGCAATTGTTCCAGTGCGACCCATTCGTCGGCGGTGTGCGCTTGCGCGATGTCGCCGGGGCCGTACACGATCGAAGTCAGGCCGCCGGCCGAGAACAGCGAGGCCTCGGTCCAGAAGTCGACCGCGTTGCCGATCGGCAGGTTCAGCGCGTCGGCCAGATCGCGCGCCTCCAGGCGACGCTCCTCGGCGCGGGCGACATCGCCGGCCGGCAGCGACGGGCCGTTGAAGGTTTCTTCGTAGCGCTCGATCACGCTCGGATCGACCAGGTTGGCGAAGATTTCGTGCAGGCTCTCGATCGACTGCGAAGGCAGCGGACGGAAGCCGAAACGCAGATCGGCGCTGGAGGCGATCATGTTGGCCTTGATCCCGCCTTCGACCTTGCCGATGTTGAAACGCAGGCCGGTGAGCCCGCCGAAACGCTGATGCGCCTGGGATTCGACATGATCGAGCGCCTTGCCGCCCCAGCGGATCGCCTGATGCAAGGCGCTGGACTGCATCGCATTGGCGCCGGAGGCATGACCGGCGACGCCACGAAAACGCATCTGCACCGAGCTGATGCCGCGGTGCGCGAGGACGGCTTCGCACATCGTGGGTTCGGCGACGATGGCTTCGGCGAACCCATGATCGGTGGCGAGGAAACCGGCGATGCAGCGCGCATCGTTGGCTTCTTCGTCGGTGCTGAACAAGAACGCGGCATCGCCGGTGGTTTGCGCGGCCGCGGCCAGCAGACACGCGGCCGCGCCCTTGATGTCGCACGAACCCAGGCCGATCGCGCGGTCGTCGGTGACCCGCAGCTTGTGCGGATCGGCGCTCCAGGCTTCCGAGGACGGCACGGTGTCCAGATGCACGTTGAACAAGCGGCGCGGGTTGCCGCGCACGGCGAGCATCGACACCGCGCCGGCGCCGTGGTCGGTCACTTCGATGCGGAAGCCGTCGAGCTGGCTGCGCAGGTAATCGAAGATGCCGCCGGTGCCGATTTCGCGCGGCGGGTTGCGGGTGTCGTAGGACACCAGGGCCTGCAGGTGGTTGAGGACGTCGGGGAGCATGAGTGGGGGGCTCGTCGTGTCGGGCGGTGATGGTTGCGGTGAGGTACTGCGGTGCGATGGAGCGTCGAGTCCCCTCTCCCGCGAAGCGGGAGAGGGCTAGGGTGAGGGAGCTTTTGCGGGTGTTTTAATCACACGCAAAAAAGCAAAAGCAGCTTGCTGCCTTCGGCGCTCGCTCCCTCACCCCAACCCCTCTCCCGCTGTGCGGGAGAGGGGCTCGAAGCTCGGTCAATTCTTGCGGTTGATCTCCGCCCACAACGTGCTGCTCATCCCGAACAATTTGATGAAACCCTCGGCTTCTTCCACGCCCCAGTCCGCCGCCTGCGCGTAGGTCGCGCCCTTGGCGTTGAGGATGTGCGGCGAGCTGATCGCCACCGCGTTGACCACGCCGCCGTTGGTTTCCAGCACGACTTCGCCGTTGACCGTGGACTGCGAGCTGGCCAGGAAGGCTTCCAGGTCGGTCTTGAGCGGATCGTGGAAGAAGCCTTCGTACACCAGCTCGACCCACTTGCGCGCAACCTCGGGCTTGAAGCGGTTCTGGTGCTTGCTGAGCACCGCTTCTTCCAGCGCGCGGTGCGCGGTCAGCAGCGCGAACAGGCCCGGCGCTTCATAGATGATGCGGCCCTTCAGGCCGATGGTGGTGTCGCCGGTATAGAGACCGCGTCCCACGCCGTACTGCGCGAACAGGCCGTTGAGCTTGGCCAGCATCGTGTGGCCTTCGATCTTTTCGCCGTCGAGCGCGACCGCTTCGCCGTTTTCGAAGGTGATCGTGACCTTGAGCGCTTCGCTCGGCCACTGCGAGCGCGGCTTGCACCAGCCCACCGCGCCCTCGCCCGGCGCCTGCCAACGATCGATCTCGCCGCCGGACATGGTCAGCCCGAGCAGGTTCTCGTTGATCGTGTAGGCCTTTTGCTTGGCGCGCACGCCGAAGCCGCGTTCTTCCAGGTACTTCTGCTCGTAGGCGCGGACCTCGGTGTGTTCCTTCTGGATTTCGCGGATCGGCGCGACGATGTCGTAGTCGCCCAGCGCCTTGACCGCCAGGTCGAAACGCACCTGATCGTTGCCCATGCCGGTGCAGCCGTGCGCGATGACCTTGCAGCCCAGTTCGTCGGCGCGCTTGAGCGCGGCCTCGACAATCAGGTAGCGGTCCGACACCAACAGTGGGTACTGGCCCTGATAGCCCTCGCCGGCCCAGACGAAGGGCTTGACGAAGCCCGACCAGATCGCCGGACCGCCGTCGACGGTGACGTGGCTGGCGACGCCGAGTTCGGCCGCGCGCTGTTCGATGAAGTCGCGTTCTTCCGCGTCGACGCCGCCGGTGTCGGCGAACACGGTATGCACGGCCCAGCCGCGCTCTTGCAGGTAAGGCACGCAGAAGCTGGTATCGAGGCCGCCGGAGAAGGCGAGGACGATGGCTTTGGAGCCGGGATTCGGGAGTCGGGAGTCGGGAATCGAAGAAGCAGTTTGCTGCGACATGTGGGGACGTCTCGTATTGAAAGTGATGTCTTGATGATGGTTCGAACGAGGAGATGCGCTCTTACGATTCCCGACTCCCAATTCCCGATTCCCGGCCGCCTATCAAGGCGGCCATGATCGCCTTCTGCACATGCAGGCGGTTCTCGGCCTCGTCGATCGCGATGCACTGCGGCGAGTCCATCACGCCGTCGGTGGCCTTGACGTTGCGGCGCAGCGGCAGGCAGTGGCTGAAGACGCCGTTGTTGGTCAGCGCCATCTTGGCTTCGTCGACGATGAAGTGCTTGTACTGGTCGCGGATCGGCTTTTCCGGGCCCCAGTTGCCGAAGTACGGCAACGCGCCCCAGCTCTTGGCGTAGACCACGTCGGCACCGGTGTAGGCGCTTTCGATGTCGTGGCTGATGCGCAGCGAGCCGCCGCTTTCGGCGACGTTCTGCTCGGCCCAGCCCATGTAGCGCTCGTCGAGGATGTACTCGGGCGTCGGGCACAGCAGGGTCACGTCCATGCCCAGACGCGTGGCGATGGTCAGCGCCGAATTGGCCACCGCGGTGTTGAGCGGCTTGGGGTGGTAGGTCCAGGTCAGCACGTACTTCTTGCCGCGCAGGTCGGAGGTGCCGAAGTGCTCCTGCAGAGCCAGCGCATGCGCCAGTTCCTGGCACGGATGGGTGATGGTCTCCATGTTGATGACCGGCACCGGCGAGTACTTGGCGAAGCTGGCCAGGACCTTGTCCTGGCGGTCGTTGGCCCAGTCGACGAACTTCGGGAACGCGCGCACGCCGATCAGGTCGACGTAGCGGCCGAGCACCTTGGCCACTTCGGCGATGTGTTCCTCGGTATCGCCGTCCATCACCGTGCCCAGGTCGAACTCGATCGGCCACGCGTCCTTGCCCGGCTGCAACACCACCGCATGCCCGCCGAGCTGGAACGCGCCCAGTTCGAAGCTGGTGCGCGTGCGCATCGACGGGTTGAAGAACACCAGCGCGATCGACTTGCCCTTGAGCTCATCGCCGAGCTTGCTGCGCTTGAACACGGCGGCCTGCGCCAGCAGCGCGTCGAGGTCGGCGCGCGACCAGTCTTGGGTGTTGAGGAAGTGTTTGGTCATTTTTCGGGAGTCGGGAATGGGGAATCGGGAATGGGAACAGCGGGTGACGGCGTTGGCGTGGAAGTCGCGAGAGAAACCGGGAAGCGTCGCTACGGCTTTGACGATTCCCTATTCCCCATTCCCGATTCCCGTGGCGAAAAACAAAAAAGCCCAGCGCTAGGCTGGGCTTTTCGTGTGTGCGGCTTGTTACACGAACGACGGCGCGGGCCGTCACCCAGCGGATTGGCAGGGCAACGGTCGACGAGCACGCGAGGTCATTCCCGCCGCCATGTAGGCAGAGGTCAACACGTCGGCGTCGGCGTAGTTCGGATTCATGAGGCCGCGAATGCTCGCATGGGCGGGGGCACGGCGCAAGCCGCAAAATCGGGAAACGCGACCTGGGCCGGGCGCCGGATGCGGCCGGGCGCTCAACGCGAGGTGCTGATCGGGGTGATCACCGGGGTCACCGCGACCCGGACCTTGAGCTTGTTGCCCGGGTCCTCGGGCAGGCGCGAGCGGAACCGGCTGCCCTTGTAGACGTAGTCCACGTCGTAGGCGATCGGGCGGCGGAATTCGCGTTCCACCGGCACCGGCTTGCAGTTTTCGCCGGTGCTGGGCTTGGGGTCGCGCTCGCGGCCCAGCGCCTCGCGCACCGCCCCGACCACCCGCGACAGCCGCGAGTCGGACTTGTCGGCCGGCTCGGGTTCGCACTGCTGCTCGACCGTGGTCGCGCGCAGGGTCTGGTAGATCGGGGTCACCCGCAGCACCTGGGCATAGTCGAACCGCACGTTCTCGGCCTGCAGTACGGTGGTGTGCTGCTGCGCCGCCGCGGGAGCCGTCCACAGCGAGGCCGCGGCGCTGATCAGCACCAGGATCGAGACCTGCAGGACGGTTCGGTTCATCGGGCTCGCGCAGTGGATTCGTGAATAAAGTGTAAGAGCAGTGTCCGCTAATGGCCTGAATCCCGCCTTTAGGCCCCGTCCGTCCAGGCCTTGCAAGCGCCCCGATCATGCGTGATTGCGACCGCGCGCTCGGCTTTCGCGCGCGCTTGCGCGGCTTCGCCCGGGCGCGGCCACGGCCCCGATCGGACGTCGGGCGTTGCCGGCCGTGGCGAATCGGCCGCCGTGTTGCGCGGATCGGCCATCGCGACCGCGCGATCGCGGACGCGGGCCCGCGCGGCCCGCTAGAATGAACCCGACCCCAAGCCGCCTATCCATGAGCCTGCATCTCTACAACAGCCTGTCGCGACAGGTCGAAGCCTTCGTTCCGCTGGATCCGGCACGCCCGACGATGTATGTCTGCGGCCCCACGGTCTACAACTACGTGCATATCGGCAACGCGCGCGGCCCGGTGGTGTTCGGCGTGCTCGCCGACCTGCTGCGGCGACGTTATGGCGCCCTGGCCTACGCGCGCAACATCACCGACGTGGACGACAAGATCAATGCCGCGGCCGCCGAACAAGGCGTGCCGATCGCGGCGATCACCGACCGCTTCGCCGCCGCCTACCGCGAGGACATGGCGGCGCTGGGCGTGCGCGCGCCCGATCTGGAACCGACCGCGACGGGCCACATCGGCCAGATCGTGGCGATGATCGAGCGTTTGATCGACAGCGGTCACGCCTACGAAGCCGCCAACCACGTCCTGTTTTCGATCGGCAGCTATGCCGACTACGGCAAGCTCTCGCGCCGCGACATCGACGACATGCGCGCCGGCGCGCGGGTCGAGGTCGCGCCGTACAAGCGCGATCCGGGCGACTTCGTCCTGTGGAAGCCCTCCACCGGCGACCTCCCCGGCTGGGAGTCGCCGTGGGGCCGCGGCCGCCCGGGCTGGCACATCGAATGCTCGGCGATGGCCGCCGCGCACCTGGGCGAGACGATCGACATCCATGCCGGCGGCGTCGACCTGCAGTTCCCGCACCACGAGAACGAGATCGCGCAGAGCGAATGCGCGCACGGCGGCAAGGTGTTCGCGCGCTGGTGGCTGCACAACGGCATGCTCAATTTCGATGGCGGCAAGATGTCGAAGTCGATCGGCAATATCCAGAAGGTCCACGACCTGGTCGCCAAGCATCCGCCCGAGGCGCTGCGTTACGCGCTGCTGTCGGCGCATTACCGGCAGCCGCTGGAGTGGTCGGATGGGTTGATCGAGCAGAGCGCACGCACGCTGGATCGTCTGTACGGCACCCTGCGCGACCTGGGCGACATCGCCTACGCGGTGTTCGATCGCGAAGCCGGCACGCTGGAACTGCCCTTGTCGATACCGCAACCGGTCCAGGCCGCCCTGGAAGACGATCTCAACACGCCGCAGGCGCTGGCCGAACTCGCGCGCATCGCGGGCGAAGCGCGCAAGGCGACCGACCCGATCGAGCAGGCCCGCCTCAAGGGCGAGCTGCTCGGCGCCGGTCTCGCGCTGGGCCTGTTGCAGCAAGACCCCGCGGCCTGGTTCGCCGGAGCGAGCGGCGACAACGACGACGCCCGAATCCAGGCCCTGGTCGACGAACGCAATCAAGCCAAGAAGGACCGCGACTTCGCCCGCGCCGATGCGATCCGTCAGCAACTCGCCGACGAAGGCATCCTGCTGGAAGACACGCCGGCCGGCGTGCGCTGGAAGCGTTCGCGATGAGCGAGGCCACGATCACCTCGCCGTTCCCGATCGAAGCCACCGCCGTCGAAGCCCAGGCCGCGATCCGCGAGGAATTCGCGTTCTTCGGCGACTGGTCCGAGCGCTATCAATACCTGATCGACCTCGGCCGCAAGCTGCCCGACCTGCCCGTCGAGTGGAAGACCGAGGAGCATCGCCTGCTCGGCTGCCAGTCGATGGTGTGGATCGTGGTCGAAGGCGACGCCGAGCGGCTGACCTTCCACGCGATCAGCGATTCGGCCATCGTCTCGGGCCTGATCTATCTCGCGCTGCGGGTGTATTCGGGCCGCAGCGCGACCGAGATCGTCGCCAGCCCGGCCGACTACATCGCCGACATCGGCCTGGCCAAGCACCTGTCGCCGACCCGCAGCAACGGCCTGGCCTCGCTGCTGGCCTTCATCCGCGAGCAAGCGCAGCGCCGGCTGTGAGCGCCGGCGACGCCAGCGAGACCGGCACCGACGGCGCGTCTGCCGCCAACCCACCACCGATCAGCGCCCTGCGCCTGCTGCGCAATCCCGGTTTCGCCGGGCTGCTGGTGTACCGGCTGCTGGCGATGCTGTCGTACCAGATCGTCGCGGTCACGGTCGGCTGGCACATCTACGAACTGACCCGCGACCCGTTCGCGCTGGGCCTGATCGGCCTGACCGAGGTCATCCCGTATTTCTGTTTCGCCCTGTTCGCCGGCTACGCGGTCGATCACCTGCCGCGGCGCAAGCTCGGCATGTTCGCCTGCAACGGCTTGCTGGTGACCACGCTGATGCTGGCCGGCGTCGCCAGCGGCGTGTTGCCCACCGGCGGCTTCGGCTTCGACACCTTGACCATCTACGTGGCCATCGCGGTCAACGGCGTGGTCCGCGCGTTCCTGTCGCCGGTGTACATGTCGCTGTTCGCGCGGGTGCTCAAGCGCGAGCATTTCGCGCGCGGCGCCGGGGTCAGCAGCGTGGTCATGCAGACCGGGCTGGTGCTCGGGCCGGCGATGGGCGGCGCGCTGATCGCCTGGGGCGGCAAGACTTCGGCCTATCTGGTCGCGGCGGGTTTCGCCCTGGCCGCGGCGATCGCGATCATCACCCTGCGGGTCAGCGAACCGGCGCCGCAGGCCGAGCGCGCGCCGGTGTTCAAGAGCATCGGCGAAGGCCTGCGCTTCGTGTTCAACAACCAGGTCGTGCTCGGCGCGCAGGCGCTGGACATGTTCTCGGTGCTGTTCGGCGGCGCGGTGGCGCTGCTGCCGGCGTTCATCCACGACGTCCTGCATTACGGGCCCGAAGCGCTCGGCGTGCTGCGCGCGGCGCCGGCCGCGGGCGCGGTGCTGATGGGCCTTTGGCTGGCGAGGCGGCCGCCGCAGAAGAACGCCGGCCGCCTGCTGCTGTACGCGGTGGCCGGGTTCGGCGCGTGCATCATCGGGTTCGCGCTGTCTCGCGATTTCTGGCTGTCGGCGGCGATGCTGATGCTGTCGGGCATGTGCGACGGCGTGTCGGTGGTGCTGCGCTCGACCATCCTGCAACTGTCCACGCCCGACGAGATGCGCGGACGGGTGTCGTCGATCAACGGCATCTTCATCGGCTCGTCGAACGAGTTGGGCGCGTTCGAATCGGGCCTGGCGGCCAGGCTGATGGGACTGGTGCCGTCGGTGATCTTCGGCGGCTGCATGACCCTGGCCGTGGTCGGCGCGACCGCGAAGCTGGCGCCGAAGCTGCGGCGGCTGGATCTGCGCGATTTGCAGTAGCGGTGCGCGGGCTCGATCTGGGCGGTCGAGCGATCGCTCTGCGCCGAACCAAGCGCAATCTTTAACTTGTCCGCCATCTTCAACTCACGCGACTTGCGTCGCCCCAGCGGCGAGCCACGGCTCAATCGCTGCGCAACCTGACCCGTTCACTCTCCGGCGCTTGCTTCGGCGCGACCGCCGGCTTGCGCACGGCCGCGGCGACCGCTCCGATCAGTGCCAGCGCGACGTTGAACGCGCCCGCGGCGACCGACACCAGGGCGTCGCCCTGGGTGTTGCCGAAGCTGCGTTCGAGCTGACTCGCCTGCCAGCACAGCACGCCGATCAGCGGCGAGGCGATCAGCCCGCTCAGCAGCACGAACATCGCCGCGCCGGCGAAACGGGTGTAGCCGCGCGACAGCCGCCACAGGCCGAGATTGAGGCAGATCGTCAGTATCGGGATGAGCAGCAGCAGGAAGCCTTCCATGGTGGGTTCGCGTGGCGTGGGTGCGGCCTACGCTATAGGGCGGGCGGGAAGAAGCAAATCCCCTACCCTCCTTTTTTGCAAAACCGGGGAAGCTTCGGTCGGTTCAACCGGGGCTTTTGGTCGGCGATGTCTGGATCGGTTGGCGCCGGCTTGGGTCGGATACGGCCTTGTCACTGCCTTGGTTTGACTTCGAACACGGGCTTGCTTGTCTTCCAGGTCTTCAAAAGGGGCCGAGGGGATTCGCCTTTCGTTCATCCCGGAAACAAAAAAGCCCCGCTTGCGCGGGGCTCTCATAGGCATCGATCCGAATTGCGGACCGAAGCGAGGGATCAATCGCCCATCTGCTTCTGCAAATGCTCCCAACGCTCCTGCGCGTCGATGGTGCGTTCGGCGGTCAGACGCGCTTCCAGGCGTTCCAGGCCGATTTCTTCGCCGGTGTCGACGCAGAAGCCGTAATCGCCCGAATCCACCCGCTTGAGCGTGCTGTCGATCTTGCTGATCAGCTTGCGATAGCGGTCGCGGGTACGCAGTTCGAGCGAGTTCTCCGTCTCACGCGTCGCGCGTTCGGCTTCGTCGCCGACGTCGCGCACTTCGTCCTTGAGGTTCTCGATGGTCTGCTTGGATTCCTCGACCAGGTCGGTACGCCATTGCAGCAGGCGTTGACGGAAGTACTCGAGCTGCAACGGGCTCATGTACTCCTCGTCCGAGGTCGGCTTGTAACCGTCCGGCACGATCGGACGACCGGTTGCGGGATCGTTCTTGTAGGCCACGACCTTGACCTTGGTCTTGGGCGCGGGCGTCTGCTGGGTCTTGGCCGTAATGGCCACGGCGACCTTGCCGGCCGGGCGCGTGGCCGGGGCGGGGGTCGTTGTCGCGGGCTTGGCCGCGGGTGTCTTGCTGGATACTGGTTGGGTCACTGTGTTCTTGCTTTGGTCGGAGATGATGCTGTCGGCCGGTCCCGCGGAAGCCTTGGCGGGCTTGGGCGGGACGGGCTGTTTGTCGGCAGGCTTGGCTGCGGGCTTCACAGCTTCGGGCTTTTTCACTTCAACTTTTTTAAGCTCGGGCTTCTTTGTTCCGCTGGCCTTGCTCGCCGTGGGTTTGTTCGCTGCCGCCGGCTTGGCCGGCGCGGGGACTGGCTTCTTCGCCGCGGGCGCCGCTGGCTTCTTCGCCGCAGGCGCCGCCGCCGGCTTCTTCACCGCGGCCGCCTTGGCGGGCGCCGGGGTGACTTTCTTTGCCGCCGGCGCCGGTTTGGCCGCCTTGCCCGCCGTGGACTTGCTGGCGGGGGCCGGCTTGGCCGCCGCCTTCTTCGCCACCGGCTTCTTGGAGACAGCCTTCTTCGGCGCGGGCTTGGCCGCAGGCGTGGCCGCCTTCTTCGCAGCCGGCTTGGCGGTCTTCTTGGCGGCCTTGGCGGCCTTCTTCGCAGGTTTTTTCACTGCCACGAGCGGCTTGTCCTTCTATTCCCTGAGGGCGCCTCCGGATGCGATCCGGAAGCATCGCGGGTCAAGCATGACCCACCCGGCCATCAAATGCACATGCGTTCGATGACCGCAAGTGAAATCCGGCCGATCGCCGGTTTTCGCCCGGTCCGCGCAGCACGGCAGCTTGGCTTCCAAGCCGCTGCGGACCTTCGTCTTGCACTTGCCTTGTTTGGGGAAAGCGCGCTGTTATACCCTGCTGCGACACCTGCGGCAACCACACCGACAACCGGCCGATCGCGGCGTAAAATAGCGGCTGCAACGGGGCTTGCGACATCGAGTCCCCGCATCCGTCACTACCGATGCCGGCATTAAGGAAACGTGATCGACCGCCTGCTCATCGCCCTGCTTCGCGGCTACAAACGCTGGATCAGCCCGCTGCTCGGCCAACGTTGCCGCTTCCATCCGAGCTGTTCGGCTTATTCGATGGAGGCGATCGGGCGCTTTGGCGCGCTCAAAGGCAGCTGGCTCACGCTCAAGCGACTGGGCCGCTGCCATCCTCTGCATCCAGGCGGCTTCGACCCGGTGCCGCCGCTCGATCCATCCTCCGACCCGCCCTCCTCCGAGCCTGGAAACCACTCATGTCATCGACACTGATCGTCAACGCCCGCCTGGTCAACGAAGGGCGCGAATACGACGGCGACCTGCGCATCGAGGACGGCCGCATCGGCCAGATCGGCGCTGGCCTGTCCGCGCGCGGCGGCGAAACCGTGATCGACGCGCACGGCCGCCGGCTGCTGCCGGGGATGATCGACGACCAGGTGCATTTCCGCGAACCGGGCCTGGAGTACAAGGCCGACATGGCCACCGAGTCGGCCGCGGCGGTGGCCGGCGGCCTGACCACGTTCATGGACATGCCCAACACCAGCCCGCCGACGCTCGACGCGGCCGCGCTGGAAGACAAATACCGCCGCGCGGCCGGACGCGCCTGGGGCAACTTCGGCTTCTATCTGGGCGCCAGCAATGACAACCTCGCCGCGATCCAGTCGCTGGACCCGCGCACCGCGCCGGGTGTGAAAGTGTTCATGGGCGCCTCGACCGGCAACATGCTGGTCGACGATCCGGTCACCCTGGATGCGATCTTCCGCGACGTGCCCACGCCGATCATCACCCATTGCGAAGACACGCCGATGATCGACGCCGAGCTGGCGCGGTACAAGGCGAAGTACGGCGACGACATCCCGGCCCAATTCCATCCCGACATCCGCTCGCGCGAGGCGTGCAAGAAATCGACCGAACTGGCGATCTCGCTGGCGCGCAGGCACAACACCCGCCTGCACGTGCTGCACATCAGCACCGCCGACGAACTGGCGCTGTTCCAGGCCGGCCCGATCGAAGGCAAGCGCATCACCGCCGAGACCTGCATCCACTTCCTGCGCTTCGATCGCGACGACTACGAAAAGCTCGGCCACCTGATCAAGTGCAACCCGGCGATCAAGGACCCGGCCGACCGCGAGGCGCTGATCCGCGCGGTCGCCGAAGACGTGATCGACGTGCTGGCCACCGACCACGCGCCGCACACGCTGGAAGAAAAGGCCCGGCCCTACACCTCGGCGCCCAGCGGCCTGCCGCTGGTGCAGTTCGCGCTCAATGCCGCGCTGGAACTGGTCCACGAAGGCCGCCTGACCACCGCCCAGGTGGTCGACAAGTTCGCCCACGCGCCGGCCAAGCTGTTCGACGTGGAAAACCGCGGCTTCCTGCGCGAGGGCTATGCCGCCGACCTGGTGCTGATCGACGACACCCCGTACACGGTGCAGCGCGAGGACGTGCTGTCGAAGTGCGGCTGGTCGCCGTTCGAGGGCCGCACCTTCCACAGCCGCATCGCGTCGACCTGGGTCAACGGTGTGCTCGCGTGGGACGGCACGTCCCTGGTCGGCGCGCCTAACGGACAGCGATTGGCGTTCGCACGATGAGGTTGGGTTTCGCCGCGCTCGCGGCGCTTGCCGCGACGATGCTGTTGTCGCCGGTGCAGATCGTGTTTGCGCAGCAGACGTCTGCGGTCGCGGGTTCTACCCCGGCCGATGCGAGAATCGTTTTTCCTTCGTCGGTATCGCAAGGTGGGTTGGTGATCGGCAAGGTGCCGCCGGGCAGCGTGGTGCGTTACGGCGAGCGCCGCTTGCGCACCACTGCCTACGGCACCGTGGTGTTCGGCGTGGGCCGCGATGCGACCGGGCCGTTGAGCGTGCAGGTCGAGATCGCCCCGGGCCGCGTGCAGACCGCGACCATCGCGGTGACCAAGCGCGATTTCCCGACCGAATACATCAACGGCGTGCCGCCCAAAACGGTCAATCCGCCGCCGGAGATCGCCGCGCGGATCGAACGCGAGCAGGCGCAGGTAGTGGCCGCGCGCGCGCGCGACGACGACCGCGCCGATTTCGCCCAGCCCTTCATCTGGCCGGTGCAGGGCCGCATCAGCGGCCGCTTCGGCAACCAGCGCGTCTACAACGGCCAGAAAGGCTCCGGCCATTCGGGCATGGACATTGCCGCGCCCACCGGCACCGCGATCAAGGCCCCGGCCGCGGGCGTGATCACCTTCGTCGGCCCGGATCTGTACCTGACCGGCGGCACGGTGTTGCTCGATCACGGCCACGGCGTGAGTTCGAATTTCCTGCACATGTCGCGGATCGACGTGAAGGTCGGCGACCGGGTCACGCAGGGCCAAGTGATCGGCGCGGTCGGCGCCACCGGCCGCGCGACCGGGCCGCATCTGCATTGGGGGATGAACTGGTTCGACGTGCGGATCGATCCGCTGCTGGTGCTGGAGCGTGCGCAGGCGGCGCAGGCGGGCAAGAGCGAGCCTTGAGTCGGGTTGTCAGCGGATTGGCGTCGTTGCGATCGCGCGGAAAATCGGTAACCGCGTTGCCGCTTGAGGCGGAGAGTCGGGGCTGAAGCCCCTCCCACAAAAGACTTCGCAGCCGCGCTGCATCGTTGCGGGGGCGCCATGCCGTTGCGATCGCGCCGGGAATCGGTAACCGCGTTGCCGCGTGAGGCGGCGGGTCGGGGCTGAAGCCCCTCCCACAAAAGACTTCGCAGCCGCGCTGCATCGTTGCGGGGGCGCCATGCCGTTGCGATCGCGCGGGTAATCGGTAACCGCGTTGCCGCTTGAGGCGGCGAGTCGGGGCTGAAGCCCCCCTCCCACAAAAGACTTCGCAGTCGCGCTGCATCGTTGTGGGTGCGCCATGCCGTTGCGATCGCGCGGGGAATCGGTAACCGCGTTGCCGCTTGAGGCGGCGAGTCGGGGCTGAAGCCCCTCCCACAAAAGACTTCGCAGTCGCGCTGCATCGTTGCGGGGGCGCCATGCCGTTGCGATCGCACGGGGAATCGGTATCCGCGTTGCCGCGTGAGGCGGCGTGTCGGGGCTGAAGCCTCTCCCACAAAAGACTTCGCAGCCGCGCTGCATCGTTGTGGGTGCGCTGCATGGTTGCAGGCCTACGCCGTTCGAACTGAATCGCAAGCCGCGAGGTCTTTTGTGGGAGGGGCTTCAGCCCCGACACCCGAAGCGACTTTCCGCACGCGCGATCGCCTGTCGCCGAAGCCAGACGACCCGCCACCGCGCGTCCAACCTCAGCCGGCAGGCTCCGCCGCCTGAAACAACCGCCCCAACGGCTGCTGCGAAGGCGACAATTCCAGTTCGCGCAATCGCAGCCATTTCGGACTCGCCGCGCGCGGCGCCGCGGCCAGCAACCCCGCGCCGCGGGACAACAGGCCCAGGCGCGAACGCGCCGCGATCAAGGCTTGTTCGAACGCCGCCTCATCGATCGGCACATCGCCTTCGAAATCCGGCACATCGCGCCGTTCTTCGGGCAACCACGGCGCGATCTGCGACCACAACGCCGCCCAATCGATCGCCGGAAACACCAGTGCGCGCGGCGACGACGGCAGCAACTGCGGCGCGAGCCGCCCGCGCGGCTGCACCGGACTTTCGGCGAAACAGCGGTAGACGAATTCGCTCGCGGTCATCGCCTCCGCGCCGCTGCTCGCGACGCGAAGCAAGGCTTCGTGCAGCACTCGCCGCAACGGCGGCTGCGGCGGCAGTTCGCGCTCGCGCAGCGCCGCGAGCACGCCGAGCGCGCGCAAGGGATCGCCGGCGAAGTGAGGCCGGCGCAGCGACAGCGCATGCGCGAGCACCGCGATGCGATCGTTGTCCTGCAACACCTCGCCCTGCCCGGCCAACGGCCGGCGCGCGTCGACCACGAGCAGGTCGGAGGCGCGCAGGTAATCGTTCAAGCCCGGCTCGGTCACGCCGTCGGCGGCGAATTCGAGCACGCAGCCGGCGCGGCCGATCAGGGCGACGTGGTCGTAATCGCTGTCACCGAACCAGGCGGTCAATGCCGCCAGAGCGCCGCGCCGGCGGATCAGCAGCAGGTCGCCGGTACGCAGTTGCGCCGCGGCGACCGCGACCGATCCGGCGCCGTCGGGGGTCACGTCACCACCTCGCGCTCGGCTTCCGGGCTGTGTCCGGTGACCCGGTCGCGACCGGCCGACTTGCTCGCGTACAAGGCCGCGTCGGCGCGTTCGAGCAACTGCTCGGGCGTTTCGCCGGGCAACAGCTCGGCCACGCCCAGGCTCAGGCTGACCGGCAGCAGGCGGCCATCGATCGACAAGGGGCTGCCGCTGACCGATTCGCGCAGGTGCTCGGCGACCCGCACCGCATCGCGCAGGAACGTATCGGCCAGCACCACCAGCACCTCGTCGCCGCCGTAGCGGCCGAACAGGTCGTAGGCGCGCAGGCGGTTGCGCGTGCGCAGCGAGACGATGCGCAGGGTTTCGTCGCCGACGCGGTGGCCGTGTTCGTCGTTGATGCGCTTGAAGTGATCGATGTCGAAGAACACCACCGACAACGGCCGGCGCGAGCGCTGCGCGCTCTCGACCGCCTGGCGCAGGCTCTGCGAAATCGCCGCGCGGGTCATCGCGCCGGTCAGGCTGTCGTAGGTGGCCAGGCGATTGGCGGTGTCGCGGTCGCGGCGCAGCTGTTGCAGTTTCGAGGTCAGGCCGAGCAGCAGCCCCAGGCCGCCGAACGCCAGGCCGACCGGGAACGCGTATTCGAGCCAGTGGTACTCCGGCCACCACTGATGGTGCGCGCCGACCAGGGCGACCAGCAGCGACATCAGCGGCAACCACGCCAGCAGCAGGAAATAGGCTTCGCGCTGACGCCGCCACACCGCGACCGCGGCGCAGTACAGCACCAGCGCGATCACCAGCAGCAGGTTGAGGTTGCCGTACAGCGCGCTGTACTTCCAGGTGCGGAACAGCGACACCAGCAGCAGGCCGCCGAGCGAGACGCTGAGCCAGTCGAGGATCTGCGCGACCTTCGGCTGGGTGGTGCGCAGGCCGAGGAAGAACACCAGGAAGCGGATGCTCGCGAGCACCGCGGCGGTGTTGAGCACGATGTTGGTGCGGCTGTCGGGCGCGATCTGGTTGAGCCAGGGGATCACCCGCATCTCGCCGCCGTCGGCGGTCAGGGTGAGGATCTGCAATACCAAGGTCAGGCCCAGGTAGGCATAGCCGCGTTCGCGCAGGCCGGCCCAGAAACCGAACGCGAGCACCGCGACCACGCCCATCGCGGTCAGCACCACGCTGCGCAGGCCGACATGCAGCATGTCCTCGCGCTGGACCTTGGCCAGCGGCTGGATCACCACGTCCGAGGGCAGCACGTCGGTGGCGAGCACGCGCAGGTACAGCGAATCGCCCTTGTGCAGCCCGTGCGGCAACGGGAACACGATCATGCGGGTGGAATGGTTGAGGTCGGTGTCGGGGCCGTAGATCGAGCGGCGCAGCGGCACGTCGTCGCCGGGACGCCACAACTCGATCTCGCGCCGGTACGGGCGGTTGATGGTCAGCTGCGGCGAATCGACCGCGGCCACGTCCTCGTTGAGGGTGACCCGCCACCACACCGGCTGGCGCTTGGGCGCCCAGATTTCGTGCCCCGACACCGCTTCGAAGCGGCTGTCGAATTCGCCCGCGAGCACGCGCGCGGGCACCGGGTCCTGCCCCAGCCGCGCCAGGCTCAGCGACGGGGGACGGTAACCGGAGGGATCGTACGGAAGGTGGCCGGAGGAGGAAGATGCGGCTTGCGATGCGGATTGAGCCACCGAAGACAGGCTTACGGCCTGCGCCGACGCGATCGCCGCCACCACCCACATTCCCAGCAGAACCAATAGGCTCTGCCAGCCACGACGCCAGGGTTTCCCCATGCCCCTTCCGGTCACTAGTCTGCTGACCTGAGCATAGCCCAAGGGCCGCGCATTCCGATGGAGGGGGCCGTCACGCTTTGGGTGATGGGCCGGTGCCTTCGCGCCGGGTTGCGTGCTGTGCCGCGTTCGCGCGGCATCGTCGGCTATCGATTCACGTCACCGATGCGCGCGGTTCGGCCAGGCACAGACGCTGCGCCGTACCAACCGACACGTAGAGCAAAGCCGACGCAAGATCGACTGTTCGTTGCCGGACGTACCGGCCCGGCCCCAAGCCGAGCCTTCGGCGCGAAACGCCGGACGCGCGGATCAGTCGCGCGCGCCCTCGCCGGTGACCCGGGCCACCGCATCGTGCGCGTGCAGGCTTTCGAAGTGCGAGACCTGCGCATCGAAGCGTTCGATCCGCGGATCGCGCGCCAATGCTGCGGCGACGCGGCGCGCGGCGTCTTCGCAGAACATCAGGTTCTCGGCGTTGAGACGGGCGAAGGCCTGCTCGTCCTCGCGCTTGACCGCGGTCTGCACCGGCGTGCCGAGCGCCTGCTCGATCGCGTCGATCAACGCGGTCAGCGGCAGTTCGTCGAAGGCCGGACGCAGGTCGACGCGCACGTCGGCGCGGCTGCGCTGTGCGTGCGGGGTCGCGGCCAGGCCGCGCTCGGAGGCGAGCCAGTCGCTGACCACCGCGGTCGACAGCGGATGCACCGCGGCGAAATCGGCGGCGAAGCGTTCGGCATTGAGCTGGCGCGACAGCGCCGCCGACGCCGGGCAGGTGCTGGAGTACTCGACCGCGAAGCGCAGGCCCAGTTGCAGGTGGCCGTCGATCAGGCGCGCGTCGATCTCGACCGGGTAGCGCTTCCAGCCGGCGTTCTGGCTGGCCAGGGCCGGACGCAGCAGCAATTGTTCGTAACGCAGGACCACCCGCGCGGCGCTGGAAATGCCGCCCTGGCCGTCGACCAGGCCCTGCAGCACGCGGCGCAGGCCGGCCGGGGTCAGGCTTTCGCTGGCGAACGCGGTCTGCAGTTGCAGGTACATGCGCGACATATGGATGCCGCGCGCGTTGGCGTCGCGCAGGTCGACCGATACGTCGACCGAGGCGGCGACCTGGATCGCGCCGCCGTCGGCCGTGGCGATGCGCAGTGGCAGGGCGATGTTCGCCATGCCGACCCAGTCGAGCGGACGCGCGGCGGCGGCGGCGTCGAAGGCGACGTCGGGAAGGGTCGAGCGGTGGGGCAGATGAGATGTAGTCACGGCGACGAAGATGGGGGCGCGTGGGGGGAACGCAACGAAGGCCATTCTAGCGGCCGGGGGCCGGCGGCCCCCTGCCCGGCCCTGCAACGGTCAGTTGCGGGCGCCGCGCCAGGCCGCCAGCAGCGCGGTCCACGGCGACAGCGGCCGCGCCGCGTCGCCGCGCTGCAGGCGGGTGTGCGCCAGCGCCGTCCACAGCCGGCGCGGCACGGTCGCGCCGCCGCGGTCGGGCCATTGCGCCAGCAGTTCGCGGCTCCATTCGGCCGCCGCGCCCTCGCCCGGCCGCGCCATCGCGCGCGCGACCACGCTCAGCGGCACCGCCGCGTCGCCCTGCAGCACCAGCCGGGCTTCGAGCAACGACGACTGGATCGCCGGGACCGCGGCTTCGGCCAACTGCCCGGGCACCGGTTCGAACAGCGCCGCGTCGATCGCGCCGATCGCCTCGGCCACCGGCAACAGATGATCGAAGGCTTCGCCGCGATCGCCGGGACGCTCGCGGCTGTCGCGCAGCGCCGGCAGCGCCGCGGCCAAGGCCTGCCAGGGCGCGGCCTGGCGTTGCAGCGCCAGCCCCAGCGGGTGACGCCGGCGGCCCTGGCGCCAGCCTTGCAGTTCCTCCATCCACCAGCCCAGCTTGGCTTCGCCGGGCAAGGCGTCGCTGCCGCCCCAGGCGGCATCGGTGAGCTCCTGTTGCAGCGCCGCCCAGGCCACCGCGGTGGCGCGCTGGGCGCGCGGCACGAACACTTCGGCCACCGACCATTCCGGCCAGCGCGCGCGCCATTTGCCCGCGAAATCGTGCAGCGCCTGCTCGTCCCCGGCGGGCGCCGCGGTCGCGCTCATCGCGTCGCCGGCCATGCGCCTGCCTCGATCAGCTCCGACGGCGCGTCGATCAGGACATCGCCCTGCCACGCGATCGGGTCGTCCTCGGCCAGCCGATACCCCCACAGCGCGACCACCGAGGCCATGCCGGCGGCGCGCGCGGCGAGGATGTCGCGTTCGTCGTCGCCGACGTACACGCAATCGGCCGGATCGACGCCGATCTGCTGCGCGGCGACGGTCAGCGGCAGCGGATCGGGCTTGCGCACCGCCAGGGTGTCGCCGCCGATCAGCACCGCGCACCGGGTTTCCCAGCCCAGCAGCGGCATCAGCTTGCGCGCCAGGTATTCGGGTTTGTTGGTGACGATGCCCCACGGCCGGCCCGCGGCTTCCAGCGCCGCCAGCATCGGTTCGACCCCGTCGAACGGGGCGCCGTGCAGGCCGAGCTCGCGTTCGTACAGGTCGAGGAACTCTTGCACCCAGCCGTCGCGCTCGCTCGCCTCGACGTGCGGGAAGGCCGCGCCGATCATCGCCCGCGAGCCCTTCGACACGTGCGCGCGCAAGTCGTCGAGCGGCATCGGGCCGAGCCCGTGCTGCGCGCGCATGAGGTTGGCGACCGCGAGCATGTCCGGCGCGCTGTCGAGCAAGGTGCCGTCCAGGTCGAACAGCACCGCCTTGGGAAACGCCTGCGCCGCTTCGGCCGCTATCGCCGCGCTCATGCGCTGAGTTCCGGCTTGAACGCGCAGGCCAGGTAGTTGATTTCGGTGCGCGAGGTGATCCGCGCGGTGTTGCGCCACGGCTCGTACATCAGGCCGCTGACGTCTTCCAGCTGCAGGCCGGTCTCGCGAAACCACGCGGCCAGTTCGGAGGGCTTGATGAAGTCGCGGTATTGATGGGTGCCCTTGGGCACCAGCCGGGTCAGGTACTCGGCGCCGACGATGGCCAGCGCGAACGCGGCCGGGGTGCGGTTGAGGGTCGACACGAACAGGCGGCCGCCGGGCTTGAGCAGCTTCGCGCAAGCGCGCACGATCGCGGTCGGATCGGGCACGTGTTCGAGCATTTCCATGCACGTGATCGCATCGAAACTTTCCGGCCGCTCTTGCGCCAGCGATTCGACCGACTGCAGCCGGTAATCCACCGCCACGCCGGTCTCCAGCCGATGCAGCTTGGCGACCTTGATCAACTCGGGCGCCAGGTCGATCGCGCTGACCTGCGCGCCGGCGCCGGCCAGCGCCTCACTGAGCAGTCCGCCGCCGCAGCCCACGTCGAGCACCTGCGCGCCGCGCAACGCCGCGCGCTGGGCGACATAGTCCAGGCGCACCGGATTGAGCGCGTGCAGCGGCTTCTGCGGACCTTGCGGGTCCCACCAGCGGTTGGCCAGGGCGCCGAACTTGTCGAGTTCGGCCTGGCTGAAATTGTCGTGGCTCGCGCCGGTGCCGGACGAATCGCCGGAGGAAGTCGATGCGTTGCTGGCTGCGCTCATGAGTCCTGCTCGTGGTGTCCGTCGAGCGCCTGCGCAGGGGTCGCGCAAGGCGTCGAGGTGGGGTCGATAGTGTGCGGCAAGCGCGTCGGCGGCGGTGTTAACGCGACGCGATGACGCAGCGGCGCGGCCTGTGTTTTGTGCCGTGTTTCGCGGCCCGCGCTCAACGCTTGATCGCGGCGATGCGCTCGCGCCACTGACGCGCGTTGGCGATCAGCGCCGCGGTGTCCATGTCGATCAGCCGGCGCTCGCGCAGCTTGGCGCGGCCGGCGATCCACACGTCGCCGACCTGATGCCGGCCGGTCGCGTAGATCAGCTGCGAGACCACGTGATGCACCGGCTGGGTCTCGATCTGGCCCAGGTCGACGCAGACCAGGTCGGCCTGCTTGCCGATCTCGATCGAGCCGACCTTGGCGTCGAAGCCCAATGCCTTGGCCCCGCCCAGGGTCGCCGCGCGCAGCGAGGCGAACGCGTCCAGCGCCGAGGCGTCGTCGGCGACCGCCTTGGCCAGGATCGCCGCGGTGCGGGTTTCGCCGAACATGTCCAGGTCGTTGTTGCTGGCGCAGCCGTCGGTGCCGATCGCCAGGTTGACCCCGGCGTGGTGCAGCTTGCAGGCCGGGCAGAAGCCCGAGGCCAGCTTGAGGTTGGATTCGGGGCAATGCACCACGCTCACGCCGCGCTGCGCGCACAACTCGATCTCGGCGTCGGTGAGCTGGGTCATGTGGACCGCGATCAGGCGGTCGGTGACCAGGCCCAGGCGGTCCAGCCGCGCCAGCGGGCGCTGGCCGTGCTGCTTGATCGAGTCGGCGATTTCCTGCGCGGTCTCGTGGGTGTGCAGGTGCACCGGCAGGTCGAGCTGATCGGCCAGCATGCGCACGCGTTCGAAGTTGGCGTCGCTGACCGTGTAGGGCGCATGCGGCGCGAACGCGGTCGCGACCAGCGCGTCGTCGCGCCACAGGTCGTGGACCTCGCCGGCGCGGTCGAAGTATTCGTCGGAGGTCTTGGCCCAGGCGGTCGGGAAATCGATCACCGGCAGGCCGACCCGGGCGCGGAAGCCGTGGCGCTTGTACACCGCGGCCTGCACGTCGGGGAAGAAGTAGTTCTCGTTGGCGCAGGTGGTGCCGCCGCGCAGCATCTCGGCGATCGCCAGGGTGATGCCGTCCTCGACGAACTGCGGCCCGATCACCGCCGCCTCGACCGGCCAGATGTGGCCTTGCAGCCATTCCATCAGCGGCAGGTCGTCGGCGATCCCGCGCAGCAGGGTCATCGGGTTGTGGGTGTGGGCGTTGACCAGGCCCGGGATCAGCGCCGACTCGGGACGGCTGACGGTTTCCGCGGCGGCGTAGCGCGCGCGGGCGTCGGCGATCGGCAGGAGGTCGACGATGACGCCGGCCTTGACCGCGACGGCGTGGTCTTCGAGCACGACCGCATGCGGTTCGACCGGTACCACCCAGCCTGCCTCGATCAACAGGTCGCAGGGAACAGGGGCGTTCTCGGTCATCATGCGCGTCTCGATGCGGGTGTAAGGAAGCCCGGCGCGTGGCGCGGGCGGACCGGCGATCAAGCTGGCATGCGCCGGTTACTGCTGGGCGACGCCGGGAGTGTGATTCGCGGCGGCGCGGGTAAAGCCGGTGGTTCGAAGCGAAGGCATTGCGTCGGGTCTGCGGATGTCGCGCTCGCCCGGCCCGGGCTGGTCGCCCGGGCGTTCGCGCAAGCGCGAGCCGGTGGCTCGCAAGCGCTTGCGCTCACCCCTCGCTTTCGCGGGGATGACGCATCGGCAAAGCCGTGGCCGCCAAAGCGGCCACGGGCCGATGCGTCACTTCACGCGGCTGACGTACTCGCCCGAACGGGTGTCGACCTTGATGGTCTCGTCCTGGCCGACGAACAGCGGCACGCGCACGACCGCGCCGGTTTCCAGGGTCGCCGGCTTGCCGCCGCCGCCGGAGGTATCGCCGCGCACGCCCGGGTCGGTCTCGGTGATCTTGAGCTCGACGAAGTTCGGCGGCTGGACTGCGATCGGCACGCCGTTCCACAGCGTCACCACGCACTCTTCCTCGCCCTTGAGCCACTTCTCCGCGCCGCCCATGCCGGCCTTGTCGGACTGCACCTGCTCGAACGATTCCTGGTTCATGAAATGCCAGTACTCGCCGTCGGAGTACAGGTACTGCATGTCGGTGTCGACCACGTCGGCCTGCTCGACGTTGTCGGTGGCCTTCATGGTCATTTCGACCACGCGGCCGGACTTGATGCTGCGGTACTTGATGCGGGTGAACGCCTGGCCCTTGCCCGGCTTGACGTACTCAGTCTCGGTGATGATGCACGGGTCGTTGTTGACCAGGATCTTCTGTCCGGTCTTGACGTCGTTCATGCCTAGGCTGGCCATGCTGAAACTCCTGCGAAATGAAAGTATTGAGGCGATGAGGGTGCCGGTGGTCCGCGACCGTGGGGTCCGCAGGCTGCCGCTGGCCGTCGTGGCGGCGCCGCCCGGACCGGCCTGCGGCTGCGCGACGGGGTCGGTGGAGCGCCGGGGTCGGGCTCGCCCGGACCGCCGGATCGGCGACGGAAGGCTAGAATGTCGGGCTGCGCCGGCCCCGTCCGCAGCGGCACTCCGCGTGGTCGGGACCCGGGCGCCGGAACCCATGACGGCATTCGGAACCCTGAAGGCTAGCCCTGCATGATACCTGCTGCACCACTCGCCTTACACCCGGCCCCCACGGCCGCCGCACCCGCGCGCTGGCAGGCGTTGTGGCGCGACGCCATCCGCGACCCGCGCGAGCTGCTGGCCCTGCTCGGCCTGGGCGAGGCCGGCCTGGCGATCAGCGACGCGGCCGCGGCCCAGTTCCCGCTGCGGGTGCCGCGCGGCTTCGTCGCGCGCATGCGCCATGGCGATCCGACCGACCCGTTGCTGCGCCAGGTCCTGCCGCTGGACGACGAGATGCGGCCGATGCCGGGCTTCAGCCTGGACGCGGTCGGCGACGGCGCGGCCAAGGCCGGCGCCGGGGTGATCCGCAAGTACCGCGGCCGCGCCCTGCTGATCGCGACCGGCAGTTGCGCGGTCCATTGCCGCTACTGCTTCCGCCGCCACTTTCCCTATGCCGAGGAAACCGCCGCGGCGGCCGGCTGGCGCGAGGCGGTGGCGGCGATCGCCGCCGATCCGGATATCGACGAGGTGATCCTGTCGGGCGGCGATCCGTGGTCGCTCGCCACCCCCAAGCTGGCCGAACTCAGCCACGCCCTGGCCCAGGTCGGGCACCTCAAGCGCCTGCGCATCCACACCCGCCTGCCGGTGGTACTGCCCGAGCGGGTCGACGCCGCCCTGACCCAATGGCTGCGCGCCCTGCCGTGGCCGGTGGCGATCGTGCTGCATGCCAATCACGCCAACGAATTCGACGCCGACGTCGACGCCGCGATGCAGCGCCTGCGCGCAAGCGGCGCCACCTTGCTCAATCAGGCGGTACTGCTGCGTGGGGTCAACGACAGCGTCGAGGCATTGGCCGCGCTGAGCGAGCGCAGCTACGCCGCCGGCGTGCTGCCCTACTACCTGCATCAGCTCGATCGCGTGCACGGCTCGGCCCATTTCGAAATCGGCGACGACGCCGCGCGCGCGCTGCATCGCCGGCTCGCCGCGCGCATCTCCGGCTACCTCGTGCCCAAGCTGGTGCGAGAAGTGGCAGGCGACCCGGGCAAGCGTCCGTTGTAAGGTTGTAATCTGTCTGGGGTTTGATCGGGGGCGTGGTCCGATGACCGCACGCGGGCGCAAGCACATGCGCCGGCAAAGCGCATCGGCCGCGTGATCGAACCCAACAACGGGTCACACATTTTCGTCCTTACATGGACGAGGCCGGCGCTTCGTGTCATAAAACCGGCCCACGGAGGTGGTCAATGCAATTCGGCAAAGACATGGTGTTGCGCTTGCTGATCGTCGACGACAGCGTCGAGGCGGCCGAAGCCATCGTCAGCGCGCTGCGCAACAGCGGCATCGCGGTACGGCCCACGCGGCCGGAAAACGAACAGGAACTGACCGCACTGATCCTGCAGCATCCGCCGGATCTGGTGCTGGCCGCGCGCAATTCGCGCAACGTCTCGATGCACAAGCTGATGCAGAGCGTCGACGCCAGCGGCAAGGACCTGCCGGTGCTGGTGCTGATGGAGACCGTCGACGAAGCCGCCCTGCTCGCGGTGATGGAGATCGGCGCGCGCGGCGTGGTCCTGCGCTCCAACATCGTGCATCTGCAGAACGTGGTCCGCGCCGAATGGGCCGACCTGGAAGCGCGCCGCTCGCTGCGCCGCCTGGAAGCCCAGGTGCGCGAGACCGAGCGCCGCTGCGACGCGCTGATCGATTCCTCGCGCGATCCGATCGCCTACATCCACGAAGGCATGCACATCCGCGCCAATGCCGCGTACCTGGAGATCTTCGGCTTCGAATCGTTCGAGGACATCGAGGGCATGTCCCTGCTCGATCTGGTCGCGCCCGGCCAGGTCGACGGCTTCAAGCAATTGCTCAAGCAGCTCAGCAAGGGCGACGCGCCGCCGCCGAGCTACGAGACCCAGGCCCGCGCGCTCGACGGCAACGCCTTCCCGGCTGTCATGGAATTCACCGCGGCCACCTATGAAGGCGAGCAATGCCTGCAGGTGGTGCTGCGCCGCCAGGAGATCGATCCGGAACTGGCGCGCGAAGTCGAAGCGATGCGCCAGCGCGATCAGGTCACCGGCCTGTTCAACCGCGCGACCTTCCTGCGCTCGCTCGAGGACGCGGTCGCCGACGCGGCGCAGAACTCGGCCCATCACGGCCTGCTGCTGATCGAGCCCGATCATTACAACCAGTTGCTGCAGGAAATCGGCCTGGACCAAGCCGACCAGCTGATCAAGGCCTGCGGCGAGCGCCTGCGCGAGGCGATCGGCCCGGACGACGTGGCCGCGCGCTTCGGCGAGCACCAGTTCGCGGTGCTGACCCTACACAGCGATCACTCCCACACCTCCGAGCTGGCCGACAAGCTGCGCGAAGCCTTCGCCGGGCGGGTGCTGGAAACCGACCACCTCTCGCTCAGCGCCACCGCCAGCGTCGGCGGCGTGCAGATCGGCGAGAAGATCGCCAGCGTCACCGCCGTGCTCGGCAAGGCCAGCCAGTGCCTGCAGTCGGCCAGCGACATCGGCGGCAACCGCACCGAACTGTTCGATCCCGGCGCGGTCGATCGCGCCGAGGAAGAGCGCATCGCCGCCTGGGTCGCGCGCATCCGCGACGCGCTCGATGCCGACCGCTTCGTCATGAACTACCAGCCGCTGATCAACCTGCACGGCGAACCGATCGAGATGTACGAGGCCTACCTGCGCATGCAGAGCCTGGGCCCGGACGACAGCAGCGAGCTGGTGCAGCCGCTGTCGTTCCTGCAGATCGCCGAAGAACACGGCCTGCTGTGGGAAATCGACCGCTGGGTCGTGGGCAAGGCGATCCAGGTGATCGGCGAGCGCATGCGCCAGGGCCGCCAGACCACCTTGCTGGTCAAGATCACCCAGGCCTCGCTGCAGGACGAAAGCCTGCAACAGCACATCGTCGAGCAACTGGCCAAGCACGGCGCCGACGGTAAGCTGCTGGTGCTGCAGTTGTCCGAATCCAAGGTGTTCACCAACCTGCGCGCGGCGCAGGAGTTCCAGTCGCGCGTCTACCACTACGGCGTGCGCGTGGGCCTGGAGCAGTTCGGCGCCGGCCTCAACTCGTTCCAGTTGCTGACCCACTTCGATGCGGCCTTCCTCAAGATCGACCGCAGCTACATGGAAGACCTCACCTCCAACCCCGACCACCAGCAGCGCGTGCGCGAGATCGCCGAAAAAGCCCGCGAACTGGGCCGCCAGACCGTGGCCGAATTCGTCCAGGACGCGGCCAGCATGAGCCTGCTGTTCGCCGCCGGCATCGACTACGCCCAGGGCCACTTCCTGGCCGCGGCGGGGCCGGAGATGGATTACGACTTCCAGTGAGGCGGGGATTCGGGATTGGAGATTGGGGATTTGTGATTCGTGATTCGGGATTGGGGATTCGGGGTAAAGCCGGGAATCGGGAATCGGGAATCGGGAATCGGGAATCGGGAAAGGCTAAAACCTCGGCAACAAAAAACCCGCCGACCGGCGGGTTTTTTGTATTCGCTTCGTAGGCCGCGTTTGCGACTGTAGGAGCGGCGCGAGCCGCGACCGCGAATCCACGCCGACGACGTAATTGCGAATTCGCGGTCGCGGCTCGCGCCGCTCCTACAGTTTGAAACGAGACAGCCCGGCCAATCAGGAGCTCATGCGTTTTGCTTCGGAATTCGCACTCGCCAACGAAAAAGCCGCCATCTGGCGGCTTTTTCGTTGCACCCCGGCTCTTCGTTAAACCCCTGCTCTTGCTGTTCCCCCCTTTGAAAAAGGGGGCCAGGGGGGATTTGCTCTTGCTCCTGTCTCAGCGCGTAACCACGCGCCCCGAACCACGCACCGGCTCATCGACCGCATTCTGCAGCGCCGCGATACGCTCCTCCAACGGCGGATGGCTGCGCATCAGACGCGACAGACCATGGCCGACCGCGCCGCTGATGCCGAACGCCTGCACCTGCTTGGGCAGCGTGCTTTCGCCATAGGTCTGGGACAGACGTTTCAGCGCCGCGATCATCTTCGGCCGGCCGGCCAGACGCGCGCCGCCCGCATCGGCGCGGAATTCGCGATAACGCGAGAACGCCATCGCGATCATGCTCGCGAGCAGGCCGAACACGATGTCGAGCACGAACACGGTCACGAAGTAGAACAAGCCCGGGCCGCGCGATTCGCGGCCGCCGCTCATCATCGCGTCGATCCAGCCGCCGACCACGCGCGCGGCGACCAGCACGAAGGTGTTGAGCACGCCCTGGATCAGCGCCATGGTCACCATGTCGCCGTTGGCGACGTGGCTGACCTCGTGGGCGAGCACCGCCTCGGCCTCGTCCCGGGTCATCGCGCGCAGCAGCCCGGTCGACACCGCGACCAGCGAATTGTTGCGATTGGCGCCGGTGGCGAAGGCGTTGATTTCCGGCGCATCGTAGATCGCGACCTCGGGCATGCCGATGCCGGCGGCCTGCGCCTGCGCGCGCACGGTCGCCAGCAGCCATTGCTCGTCGGCGTTGCGCGGCTGGGTGATGACGTAGGCGCCGGTGGTGCGCTTGGCGATCCACTTGGAGCTCAGCAGCGAAATCAGCGAGCCGCCGAAACCGAACACCGCGGCCATCACCAGGATCGCGCCGTTGTTGCCCAGGCGGATGCCGAAAACGTTCTGCAGCACCGACATCACGATGCCGAGCAGGATCAGCACGGCCAGATTGGTGGCGAGGAAAAGCGCTATGCGTTTGAACATGGTCGTGGCTTGCTTGTCGTACCGCGCACCGCGCGCGGCTTCAGGCGAACCTCCGTGTCCGGTTTTCGTGTCCAGTGGCGGCGTATTCGCCGCGTCGTCAGCTGTAAATGTGGCGAAGCGGCCGTTAATTCAACGAGAATCGCCACCACCCACACCGCCGCCCGAGCCTTCGTTCATTGTCCGGACATGCTGCCGCCGCCACCCGCCGCTACCGCGGCCGTTTCGCGCCCTCGCCGACCGGCGATCTGCATGCCGGCTCGCTGCTGGCCGCGTTCGGCAGTTGGCTGCTGGCGCGTCACCACGGCGGCGACTGGCTGGTGCGTATCGAAGACCTCGACCCGCCGCGCGAAGTTCCGGGCGCGGCTGAACGGCAGTTGCGCGCGCTGGCCGCGTTCGGCCTGGACAGCGACGAAACCGTGGTCCGGCAAAGCCAACGTCACGCGCTGTACCAGCACGCCCTCGACCGTCTGATCGACCAAGGCCGCGCCTTCGTCTGCCGTTGCAGCCGCAGCGACCTGGCCGCGGTCGGCGGCATCCATCGCCGTTGCGTGACCTCAGCGGCCGAGCACAAATCCGCCGCGCCGCAGGCCGCGATCCGGCTGCGCGTGAACGACGGCGACATCGTCGCCTTCAATGATGCGATCCAGGGCCCGCGAGCGCAGGACCTCGCCCGCGAAGTCGGCGATTTCGTGCTGCGCCGCGCCGACGGTTACTGGGCCTACCAACTCGCGGTGGTGGTCGACGACGCCGATCAGGGCATCACCGACGTGGTCCGCG
Source organism: Lysobacter capsici (assembly GCF_018732085.1). Lineage (NCBI taxonomy): Bacteria > Pseudomonadati > Pseudomonadota > Gammaproteobacteria > Lysobacterales > Lysobacteraceae > Lysobacter > Lysobacter capsici. The sequence continues at coordinate 3,820,998 of NZ_CP076103.1, forward strand.
GCGCCGACCTGCTCGATTCGACCGGCCGCCAGATCCTGCTGCAACGCGCGCTCGGCCTGCCGACGCCGGCCTACGCGCATCTGCCGCTGCTGCTCGACGCGCACGGCCGCAAGCTGTCCAAGTCCGATGCCGCGCGGCCGCTCGACCCGGCCGACCCGCTGCCCGCGCTGCGCGCCGCCTGGCGGGCGCTGGGCCAGTCGACGCAGGCGCTCGATGCGGTGGCGAGTGTCACCGAAGCATTGGATGCCGCACGTGTTTCGTTCAATCCGGCACAGATTCCGAACCACGTTTCCGGTCTCGCCGCGATGCACAACGATCCTGGCGCAAATGCTGTCTAGAATCGGGCCGAGACCGCCCCCCGCGGTCAAGGAGAGCTCAGCATGCAGTCACGCGTTGCACTCGTCACCGGCGGTACCGGTGGCATCGGCACCTCGATCGTCAAGCGCCTGGCCCAGATGGGGCACAAGGTCGCGACCAACTATCGGGACGAAGCCAAGGGGCGCGCCTGGCAGGCGCAGTTGAAGGAACAGGGCATCGACGTGACCATCGCCCACGGCGACGTGTCCTCGGCCGAACACGCGGAAACACTGATCCGCGACATCGAACGCCAGCTCGGCCCGGTCGACATCCTGGTCAACAACGCCGGCATCACCCGCGACTCCACTTTCCACCGCATGACCTCCGATCAGTGGAGCGACGTCATCGGCACCAACCTCAATTCCTGCTTCAACGTCACCCGTCCGGTGATCGAGGGCATGCGCGAGCGCAAGTGGGGCCGGATCGTGCAGATCAGCTCGATCAACGGTCAGAAAGGCCAGTACGGCCAGGCCAATTACGCCGCGGCCAAGGCCGGCATGCACGGCTTCACCATTTCGCTGGCGCAGGAAAACGCCAAGTTCGGGATCACCGTCAACACCGTGTCGCCGGGCTATATCGCCACCGACATGGTCATGGCCGTGCCCGAGGACGTGCGCAACAAGATCGTCGCCCAGATCCCGACCGGGCGCCTGGGCACGCCGGAGGAAATCGCCTACGCGGTGAGCTTCTTCGTGCCCGACGAAGCCGGCTGGATCACCGGCGCCAACCTGTCCGCCAACGGCGGCCAGTACATGGGCTGGTAAACCCGGCACGCGTCGCGCCGGAGGCCCTGTTCAGGTCTCCGGCGTTCGCGCATCGGCGTCCGCCATCACCCGCGCGGCCGCATCCGACACTGACCGGTTCACGCTCCGACCACGCCCTCGCCGCCGCTTCCGCGGCGCGCTCCGCTCGCGCCGCGCGCTTGGGTCGCCCGCGCTTTTCCGCTGGTTTTTCGCGATATCGCGCGATCGCCGGCGCTCGCGCCGGATCGCTTCGTGCGCTGCCGCCGGACATGCGCGGCACGGCGCCCGCGTCCGGCGACACGCCCCAGTTGCAAGGCCTCACGGCCTGCGCCATGCTGCAAGGCACCACGTTTTAGAGCCAAAGCTCCATGGCCTCGACCCGCATCATCAAGAAGTACCCGAACCGTCGTCTCTACGACACCGAGATCTCCAGCTACATCACCATCGAGGACGTACGCCAGCTCATCGTCGACGGCGAGGAGTTCGAAGTTCGCGATGCGCGCTCCGGCGACGACCTCACCCGTCAGGTGCTTCTGCAGATCATCGCCGAGCACGAACAGGACGGCGAACCGGTGCTCTCGACCCAGTTGCTCAGCCAGATCATCCGTTTCTACGGCGACTCGCTGCAGGGCTTCATGGGCAACTACCTGGAACGCTCGATGCAGGTCTTTCTCGACCAGCAACAGCAGTTCCGCAACCAGATGGGCGGCATGCTCGGACAGACCCCGTGGGCGATGATGAATCAGCTCACCGAGCGCAACATGACCCTGTGGAAGGAATTCCAGCAGAACCTGTCCGGCAGCGTGGGCCAGCCAACCACGCCCAAGCCCAAGAGCGACAAGCGCGAACCGGACAAGCGCGAGCCCGACAAGCGCGGTTGACCCGCGCTTTTTTCTTGCGCGCCTGAAACGGCGCGCAACGGGCGACATCCGGTCGACGAACCGCGGGGACGGTTCGCGGCGCGTGCATCGACCGCGCCGCTTCGCGCGCCACGAACCCATTCCGATCCAATCAGCACGATCGCATCCGCGCGATCCAGGCAGGGGCACGATTCCATGAGCAAACGCATCGCCGTGGTCAGCGGCGGCATCGGCGGTCTCGGCACCGAGATCTGCAAATCCCTGGCCCGCGCCGGCCGCCGCGTGATCGCGCTGGACCTGGGCACGCGCGCCGAACGCATCGCCGAATTCGCGCAACTCACCGGCGATTTCGATATCCGCTTCGAAGCGGCCAACGTCGCCGACTTCGACGATTGCGGCGCGGCGATCGAACGCATCGTCGGCGCCGACGGTGCGATCGACATCCTGGTCAACGCCGCCGGCATCACCCGCGACGGCAGCCTGCGCAAGATGGAAAAGCGCGCCTGGGACGAGGTGCTCAGCGTCAACCTCGACGGCGTGTTCAACCTGTGCCGGCACGCGGTCGACGGCATGGCCGAGCGCGGCTTCGGCCGCATCGTCAACATCAGCTCGGTCAACGGCCAGACCGGCCAGTTCGGCCAGACCAATTACTCCGCGGCCAAGGCCGGCATGCACGGCTTCACCATGGCGCTGGCGCGCGAAGTCGCGCGCAAGGGCGTCACCGTCAATTCGGTGTCGCCCGGTTACTGCGAGACCGCGCTGGTGATGGCGGTGCCCGAGGATATCCGCAGCAAGATCATCGATTCGGTGCCGGTCGGCCGGCTCGGCCAGCCCAGCGAGATCGCGCGCACGGTGGAGTTTTTGACCGCCGACGACGCGGGGTTCATCACCGGGGCGAATGTTCCGGTGAATGGTGGGTTGTTCATGAGTTTTTGATTCGGGATTCGGGATTCGGGATTCGGGATTCGGGATTCGGGATTCGGGATTCGGGAAAAGATTACGGCTCCGGCAACGAACAAACCCGCCTTCCGGCGGGTTTTTCGTATTCGCGTCGCAGGTTCGTTCCCGACTGTAGGAGCGGCGCGAGCCGCGACCGCGAATCCGCAATTACGCCGTAAGCGTGGGGCGCGGTCGCGGCTCACGCCGCTCCTACAGTCGCAAACGCGGTCACGCGTGTTGAAACGCGGCTGTGTGTGTAGCGCGTCGATGGCTTGCTCGCCTTCATGCCGACGACATCTCTGCGGATTCGCAGTCGCGGCTCGCGCCGCTCCTACAGTCTGGAACGTAGCTGCGCGATCAGCGGCTAGCCAGCGGCTTGTTCGCGCAATTGGCCTGGTAGAACTGCATCGCCGCCGGCATCAGCGCCTGCAGGGTCTGGATGCGGTTGGCCGGATCGGGATGGGTCGAGGCGAACTCGGGCGGGCGCTGGCCGCCGCCGAGCTGCGACATGCGCTCCCACAGCGGTATCGCCTGACGCGGGTCGTAGCAGGCCGCCGCGGCCAGCATCAGACCGACCTTGTCGGCCTGGGTCTCGTGGTTGCGCCCGTACGGCAGCACCAGCCCGTACTGCGCGCCGGCGCCGAGCGCGCCCATGATCATCTGCTGCTGTTGCGGGTCCATCCCGCCCATCGCCACGCCGGCGGCCATCTGGCCCATCTGCACCAGCTTCTGCTGGGCCATGCGCTGCGAACCGTGGCGCAGCAGCGCATGGGCGATCTCGTGCCCCATCACCACCGCCAGCGCATCGTCGTTCTGGGTCACCGGCAGCAGGCCGGTGTACACCGCCATCTTGCCGCCGGGCAGACAGAAGGCATTGGCCTCCTGCGAATTGATCACCGCCACGCTCCACTGGAAGTTCTTGTAGTCCTCCGGCGCGGCCTGCTGATTCTGTTGCGCCAAGGTCTGGGTCACCTGCGGCACCTTGTCGATCAGGCGCTGGGCGATCTCGCTGACGTCCTGGCTCTGCGGCGAATTCGACGGCAGCAGCGCGCGCTGCGCGTTGGCGTCGCTGAGCACCTGCTGGAACGCCTGCGCGCCCAGTTGCACCTCTTCGTCGGCGCTGGCGCCGTAATGCGCCTTCTCGCCGGTGTAGGGGTCGGTCTTGGCGCCGCCGAACCACGACACCAGCGCGTAGATGCCGAACGCCAGCAGGATCAGCCAGCGAAATCCGCCGCCGATGCCGAAGCCGCGCCGCCCGCCCTGCACTTGGTTGCCGTAGACACTCATCTGCACACTCCCGAATCCTGCTCGCGGACGTCAATCGCCCTGCCATCGGGCGCCGCGTCCGCCTGCGCGAACCGCACCGCCCTCGCTTCGCCAACCTGTCCCGCCTTGCCGCCGACCCGCCGCGGGCGGCCCATCATGGACCGCCGGCCGCCGATCTCAAATATCCCGCACCACGCGAAAACCCAGACGCCCGTTGGTGGTGTCGGCGCTGGTGCCCTGACGCCACGCCGCGCGTGTCTGCGCGGGCGAGCTCGACCACGAACCGCCGCGAAACACGCGCGTGCGGCAGCCCGGATTGAACCAGGCCGCGCCATCGCGCGGCGCGCGGCGGTAGTTGTCGTGCCAGCAATCGGCTACCCATTCGCTGACATTGCCGCCCATGTCGTGAAGACCGAATGCATTAGGCAGATAGCTGCCGACCGGCATCGGCCCCCAGGCGCCGTCGCCGTAGCCCTGGAACGCGTTGCGCCAATGCCGGCCGCTGGGCGAAACGTCGAGGCTGCCGGTCAGATTGCCGATCTTGTTGGTCGGCGCGCCGTCGCCCCACGGATAGCGACCTTGCTTGCCCGCGCGCAGCGCGTATTCGTACTCGGCCTCGCTCGGCAGGCGGTAGCGCTGGCCGGTGATCGCCGACAGCCACTCCACGTAGGCCGCCGCGTCCTTGGCGCTGACGTGGACCACCGGCAGATTGTCGGCCGCCGGCTGGCCGGCGTAATCGGACTGCCAGTCGACGCCGCCGCGCCGGACCAGATTGCCGCTGCGTTCGTCGTAAGCGGTCGAATAGCCGCGGCGGGTGGCGCGCGCGCGGTGCTTGCTGGAATTCATGAAGCGGCGGAACTCGCCGACGGTGATTTCGTAACGCGACACCGCCAGGCCGCGCTCGAAGCGGATGTTGCGCAGCGGCCGCTCGGCATCGCTGGAGTCGGCCTCGCCGACCGGCGCGCCCATCCGGAATGCGCCGTGCGGAATCACCACCATCGCCGGGCCGCGGCCGCCGAAGTTCATCGCATCGGTGAACACTTGGCCGGGGCGGAACAGGCCGTAGTGGGTCGCCAGTTCGATCCGCTCGCGCAGTTCGGCCGCGGCCGGGTCGCCGGCCGGCGCGATCCGCAGCAAGGTCGCCAGCAGGCCGCGGGCTTCGTCGATGCCGCGCAGCTTGGGCAGCGCGGCGATGCCCTGGTCGCGCAGGCTGCCGATCCGCGCCCGACGCTGCTCGGCGATGCGCCCTTGCGCATCCGATACGGTCGACAGCTTGGGCCGCACCAGCGCGGCCTTGGCCAGCCAGCGCTCGGCGCCGGCGTAATCGTCGCGGTCGGCGGCGACCTCGGCGCGGCGGATCAGCGCGCTCTCGGCCGCGGCGATGCCCTGCAGCGCGCGCACGTCGCCCGGCCGCAGTTCCAAAGCCTCGCGGAACCGCGCCAGCGCGCCGTTCTGGCCGGCCTGGGCGCCCTCGCCGATCCGTCCGGCGTTGAGGTCTTCCTCACCCAGCCGATCGGCCTCCTGCGCCTGATCGGCGCGATCCACGCGTTCCAGATAGGCCTCGACCTTGCGATGCTCCGGCGCGACCGCGCGCGCCACCGCCGCCACCTGATGCGCGTCGCGCAGCGACAGCGGCTCGTCGTCGATCTTCTTCAGCGCGGCGTCGCCCTCGATCAGCAGCAGCGCGATGGCCCGATCCAGGCCGGCGGCGATGCGACGGTCGTTGGGCGCGAACCCGCGCAAGGCCACGAACAGCGGGATCGCCGAATCGGCATCGGCGTACAGCTTGCCCGCGCTCAACGCGGCTTCGGCGCGCTTGCGCAGGTCCTCGGCGTTGTCCGGGCTCACCGCGATCGCCGGCGCGCGCCACGGCGGCACCGGCGACACCGCCTGATCGGCGCTGACGGTCACGATCGGTTTGCGCGCGGCCGCCTCGGTCGAGGCCGCCTTGCCGGCGCGGTCGCCGCAACCGCTCAACAGCCCCAGGGCCACGATGCTGGTCCACATCAGTGCGCGCAAACTGCAACCTCTCCCGGATGAACTGAGCGATCGATGCAGCATATCGCTTACGGGCCGGGAATCGGGAATGGGGAATCGGGAATCGGAATAAGCCAAGGCCGCGTGCCGGACGCCGCGACGTGGGCCGCTTTTACGATTCCCGATTCCCCATTCCCGATTCCCGCCCCCCAATCCCGGCCCTTTAAGCTATTGTCGCCCGCCCGGCCCAAGCTTACGGCCGCGACCCGAAAGAACCGGACCATGCCCGACTGGATCACCACGCCCGCCGCGCTGCAAGCGCATTTCGAGGTCAAGCCCGCGCGCATCGGGCTGGATACCGAATTCATCCGCGAACGCACCTACTGGCCGCAACTGGCCCTGGTGCAGATCGCGATCGAACGCGAGGGCGAGGCCGAACCGACCATTCTGTTGGTCGACCCGCTGCGTCCGGGCATCGCCGCCGCGCTGGCGCCGATCCTGGCCGACACCGGGATCCTCAAGATCGTGCACAGCCCGAGCGAGGACCTGGTCGCGTTCAAGCACGCCTGCGGCGTGGTGCCCAAGCCCTTGTTCGACACCCAGCAGGCCGCGGCCCTGGCCGGCATCGGCAGCGGCCTGGGCTATCAGAAACTGGTCGAACAATTGACCGGCGTGGCCCTGGCCAAGGGCGAAACCCGCTCGGACTGGATGCGCCGGCCGCTGTCGCCGTCGCAACTGGAATACGCCGCCGACGACGTGCTGCACCTGTTCGCGATGCACGACGCGCTCGACGGCATGCTCGGCCAGCTCGGCCGCCGCGAGTGGCTGGCCGAAGACGCCGCGCGCACCGTGATCAACGCCGAGAACGAAGGCCCCGAGCGCTGGCCGCACCTGTCGATGCGCAGCGCCCAGTTCCTCGATCAGGCCGCGCAGCGCCGGCTGGTGCGGCTGCTGCGCTGGCGCGACGTGTACGCGCGCGACAGCGACAAGCCGCGCAGTTGGATTCTCGACAACGAACTGGCGGTAGCGATCGCGCGGCAGGCGCCGGCCGACCTGGACGCATTGCAGCGCCAGCTCGACGCCCATCCCAAGGCGCCGCGCAAGCTCGGCGAGACGATCTGGGCCGCGCTGGCCGCGGTTCAGCCCGACGAAGACCAGACCCCGGACGCCGGCGTCGCCGAAACCCGCGACAAACAGCGCCTGCGCCTGTTGCAGGATGCCGTCGCCGGCCGCAGCGCCGCGCTCGGCCTGCCCGACGGCGTGCTCGCCTCGCGGCGTTGGCTCGAAGCCCTGCTCGATCACGGCGACTGGCCCGACGCCCTGTCCGGCTGGCGCCGCGTCGCGCTGGAACCCGATCTCGCACCGTTGCTGGCCGCGCCGGCGAACGCATCGAGCGGCCGGGGCTAGCGCAAGCGGTTTCATCCCGCTAAACTTCGTCCCCTTGAAGTATGTGGGGCGGTAGCTCAGCTGGGAGAGCGTCGCGTTCGCATCGCGAAGGTCAGGGGTTCGATCCCCCTCCGCTCCACCATCGCTTCAAGTAACGAAACAGGCTGGGAATCCGTGGAATCACGGGCTCCCGGCCTTTTTTTTGTGTCTGCGCGAATCCGGCCGAATCCGTCCCGACCCAATCATTGCCGCTTGCACCCGGCAACGACGTTATAGCTATCGGGTCGCGCACGCGGCGAGCGCCCACGGTGGCGGAAGATGCATTCCCCAGTTCTTGCACCGGCTAGCCGCGGATGGGGGAAGCGTCATGAACAAGGCCGTCGTCGCTGGGGTTATCGCCACGCTGTGCGCAACGGCCAATGCCGGCGGGCCAGTGTATGTTCGAGGCCACCTCACCAAGAATGGCACCTATGTAGCGCCTCATTACCGAAGCTCACCCAACAACAGCTCGTTCGATAACTATTCGACCAAGGGCAACTACAACCCCTATACCGGCAAGTCGGGCACACAGGACGCCTATCCCTCGGGTCGCGGCTATTATCGCGTTCCGAGCGCTCCCACTGTCCGCAGCGCGCCGCGGTATTACTCCGCACCGACGCAGATTCAGCCGCCCGCGTCCGCCTACCGATATGTCGCTCCAGCGCAGATCGAACAACCGCGCTATCGGTCTTCATCGAACATGGCCATAGGCTCGCCCCCGCACGAAATATACCGATGCGACGGGGCCGACGGCTTGCGCCACTATGTCTCTTATCCGCGCGCCGGTTGCGTGTTCGTCACCGAATACTCCGTGCAGCCATCCACGGCCGCAACACGCCCTGCTTATGCGGCACCCCCGCCCTCTCAGGTCTCGCAGTACTTCAGTGGCTGGGGATCATCCCGAGGCTCCGGGCATGATGCCGGTCGCGAATGGGCGCAACGAAAAGGCATCGATGATCCGGACGACTGTGGGGGAAATTCGAATTCCTTTATCGAGGGCTGCCGGGACTACGCTGAAGAACTGCAACAGGAACAAGCCGAAGATGAGTAGCCGCCGCTACATAGCAGAACGCGGCTGCGACGCTGGCGGCGTGTCACTCTTCAGCGAGAGTGTTTATCGCACAAGCCGCCTGTCCACTGGACGCTCGATCATCATGCAGTGCCAAGCTGCGAGCTGCAAAGAAGTCAACTGATCAGCGCCAAAAGTGTCGGATAACAGGCCCCGCCCCGGCGGGGTTTTCGTCATGACGGACACCCGATCACCATCAATCGCTCACCGCCGCCAACGCCTCGAACGCCCGCGCCACCGCTTCGGCGCCCGGATCGATCGCGCCGGTGAGCGCGTGCTCGGGCACGTAGGACGCGCGACCCGCGCCGGCGCGGGCCATCGTCGCGGTGAGATCGGCGCCTTCGCGCGCCGCGCGCGCGGCTTCGACGAAGCCCTGCGGCAAGGACTGCACCGCCGGGATCAGCGCATCGAGCATGGTGCGATCGCCCGGCCCCGCGCCACCGTAATGCCGCATGCGCGCGATGCCTTCGTCCAAGGCGGCCGGCCAGTCGCGGCCGGCGGCGAGCGCGGTCCCGGTGGCGGTGAACAGGATCGACAACAGCACGCCGCTGGACCCGCCCATCGCATGCGCGAGCAGGCGCCCGAGTTCGTCGCACAGCCGCGCGGCCTCACCCGTGCTCAGGGAATTTTGCTGCAATCGCGCCTGCACTGCGCGCGCGCCGGTCGCGAAGGTGCTGCCGGCGTCGCCGTCGCCGATGCGCGCGTCGAATTCGTCCAAGGTTTTTTCCGCATCGAGCAAGGTCCACACCACCCGCTCGATCTTCGCCGCGACCGCATCGTCCTGGGTGCCGGGCGCGATGCGATCGGCGGCGTCGAGCGCGACTTCGAACACGCGCGGTTCGCGCGGAACATAGGTCCCCGGCCAGGCCAGCGGTTCGACCGGCGCGCGCAACGCATCGAGGTATTCGGCTTCGGCCGGCAGCAAGGTCACCGAGAAACCGTGCATGTCGAGCGAGGTCATCAAAGGCGCCGGACGCACCATCAAGGCGACGCGCGGCAGGCCGATACGATTGAGCACTTCATCGGCGAGCAGCGCCAGTTCCTGGGTCGAGCATCCGCCCAGATCGTTGAGCATGACGATCAACGGCGTACCCGGGCCGTAACGCAGATCGGCCTGTTCCAGCAGCAGTGTCAGCACCATGTCCACCGCGCTGTTCGCATCGCGCGGACGGATCGCGCGCGCGCCGCGCTCGTTGTGAATGCCCAGCCCGAGTTCGGCGCCGCGCGGCTCGGGCATGTGGCCCGGCAGGGTGCAACTCGACAGCGACAACCCCAACGACAACAAACGATCCGCAAGGACCTGCGTACGCGTCGCGACCTCGTTCAAGGCCAGCCCTTGCGAGGCGAGATACCCGGCGTACTTATGCACCAGCACCGTGCCCGCGATCCCGCGCGGCCGGGCGGTATCGGGCAGCGCGATGTCGTCGGCGACGATGCACATGCGCACGTCCAGCCCTTCGCTGCGCGCCTGCTCGGCGGCGAGCCCGAAGTTGAGGCGATCGCCGGTGTAGTTCTTCACGATCAACAAACTGCCGCCGCTGCCGGTGCAGTGGCGAATCGCGGCGAGCACCGCGGCGACACTGGGCGAGGCGAAGATTTCGCCTGAGATCGCCGCGCTGAGCATGCCGCGACCGATAAACCCCGCATGCGAAGGCTCATGCCCCGCGCCGCCGCCCGACAACACCGCGACCTGCGCACGATCCAGATCGCTGCGCGCGAGAATGCGCATGCCCGACGCGGGATCGGCGACGTCCACCGCCGCGCCGGTCGCGGTGCTGGCGAGCACCTGCCGGACCACATCGCCGGGATGGTTGTAGAAACGATCCATGAGCTGCGCCTTGAAAGGTCGATACGCAGTCCATGGTAAGTCAGCGACCGGGTCGGACAACATGCGATTTCGTTCCGGATATGGCGATGCGAAGGGTGCGAATGTGAACAGATTTCGCCAGAAACGCGAGGCTCGGGTCATGCGATCCATCAGCTGGAAGCTCGACGACGGTCACGGCCGCGTGACGCTTGCGACCGCGCGATGGCAATGACGACCACGGCGAAAGATCACCCGCGCGAACGAACCATGGCGAATAAAAACGGGCGCGACGCCGCTAACCGCTCGCCGCCGCGCCCGTCCACCTCGACTCAGCAATCCGGCGCGACGCGTCCGTCCGATCCGGTGTAGGTGTAGGCGTCGGGAATGAAGCGGCCGCTGCCGATGCGGTTCCACACGCTGCTGGTGCCGTAGGTGCCGGTCACCGAGCTGCCGCTGGTCTGGCATTGGATCGTCACGTTGGTGTTGTCGGCCAGCGTATCGACCACCGAATGGCTCGTGCCCGGCCCGGAGCGCGCGTTGAGCGGCGTGCCGTTGGTGTTGACCGTGCCGCTGATGCTGCCGGGATCGGGATTGCCGCTGGAGCTCGAGCGATACGCGTTGCGCATGCCGCCGGGGCTGTTGTTGTTGTTGAAGTAGTGATCGGTGATCCACTTCCAATCGCGGCCGTTGTTGGCGGCCCAGCGCTGCGTGCCCCACTGGCTCATGCCGCGGCCGTGGCCGAAACAGCCCTTGCCCCTGCCGACCGAATCGCCCAGGCACGGCCAGTTGTTGCGCGGCGAACCGTTGTTGCCGTTGCCGCAGCTCAGGTCGTTGTTGCTGCACGACAGGTTGTCGCCGGGATCGTCCCAGGCGTTGTTTTCCGACGAGTATTCGCTGAAGGCCGCGCTCTTGCCGTCGCGGCTCAGGACCACGCCCTTGGTCGCCTTGGCCGCCGCGACCGTCGCCGATACCGAGTCGGCATTGAACACCTGACACGAGGTCGTGTTGCAGATGTCGTAGCGGCTGCTGATCGGATGGGCGACGTAGTACGCGCCATAAGTGCGATAGGCGACCGCGCCGGCCGCGAGCGAATTGGCGTGCCACGACGCGATCCACTCTTCGTCCAGCCCCTTGGCGACGTAGTCCTCCAGGCTGTACACCGACACGCCGGAGCACGAACGCCCCGAGCAACCGGTGCCGACGCGGATGCTCGACGGCACCGCGACCGCGGTCGCCCCGACCTGCGCCGCGCTCGGCATCGCGCCGGGCGCTTGCGCCTGATACGCGTTGGCGGCGTCCAGGCGCGCGGCGTTGTCCTCGCGCTCCTTGAGCGCGCGCTGCTTCGACAACACCTGCACGTGAGTGCGATTGTCGTCGACCCGGCCGCTGCCGGGCTGTAGATCGATCAGGAAGTCGGCGCTGTCGTTGACCCGCGACACGCCGACCAGGCGATGCGTGCGATAGCCGGCGCTACTGATCTCGAGCGTGGTGGTCGACGGCAGCGCGTCCTGATCCGCGGCGGCGCGCGGGTGCTTGCTGCGCAGTTCGAAATAGCCCTCGCCGTTGGTCACGGTGCGATCGCCGTCGCCGCTGCGCACCGCGACGCCGACCAGCGGCTTGCCGTCGCGGCTGTCGTAGACGTAGCCGCTGTACACCGAGCAGTCGGCGCATTCGGCCGCTTTCAAGGCCAGCAGATCGAGCGCTTCGGATTCGCGCTGCGGCGTCAGCCACAAGGTTGTCGGCAGGCCGATCGCGCCGTCGGAACTCACCCGCGTGCTCAAGGCCTGATAACCCGGCGCATTGGCGATCAGTTGGTAATCGCCCTTCGTCAGTCCGCTCACCCGCCCGCCTTGCGCGGCCAGCGACAGGCGTTGGCGCGCGGCCGAATCGCCGAGCGGCGCGACATTCAGATCGGCCTGAATCGCGCGACCGGTGACGCTGTCGCGCACCCGGATATCGATCGCGGCGCGCTTCGCATCCGCGGCCAGCGCGATCTTGCCCGCGCCGACGGCTTTGCCCACCGCCAGAGTCTGTCCGGCCAACGCCGCGCCCATCGCCAGCGCGCAGGCGCCGGCCACCAGCGACACCCCGAGGACGCGACCCGGCCGCGAGACGACGCGACCGGCACGCCCATGCATACGATTGCTGTTCATTCCTATCCCCGCTTCGTCGTGATTCGAACGGGCGGCGCCCGTGGCCGTGTTGTATCGGCCGGGCCTGTCGCGGACCTGTCGAATGCCGTGTTTGCGCGCAATGGCGGCGGATATCGCGATGGACGTCACTGCGGGGTATGGACGTGGCTTCGAATCGATGACGGGTTGCGGAGGCAGCGACCTCAGGACTCAGTCGGCGAAACACGACCTGCCCTGCCCACCGCCGACGCACCACGTTCGAACCGCTGCGCGATCTGTCGGCCTTGCGTATCGCTGAACCCCGGACACGACAACGCCGGACGCATGGCGCCCGGCGTTATGTCGATTGTGGAAACCGGTGGCAAACGAGCGCATCGTCAGCGCGTCGATGTCGCCATAGCCGCAACGGCGCCGTATCGCCGCCTCAGACTTTCACCGCGCAGACATGACGCGAATCGAGGCTGTCGACCACCGCGCCGGCCAAGCGGCGATAGCTCACCTCTCCGGTGGCGAAGTGCATCACGAACAGCAAGGTCGTGATCGCGAACAAGACTTCGCCGCCGGGCACCAGGCCCGGCAAATGCATCACGAACGGCAGGCAGGCCATGCTGAACACCACCGGCCAAGCGCCGACCGCGGGCACGAGCGAGGCCAATATGTAACCGCGCAGCTGCCGGATGTCGTCGCGCCGTACGCCGCTCCAGGAAGCCTTGACGTAGCGCCACGCCTTGAACACCAGCCCGGTTTCGAGCACCGCTTCGCGCAGCCTCAGCAACGCCGCTAACGCCGCGGCGGCCTGCGCCAGCATCAGCAATGCACCGATACCGGTCTTCAGCCAATACACCGCCAGCACGAACGCCGACATCATCGCGCAGAACGCCATCGCCCCCGTCCAGCGAATCCGCTGCAGCGTGCCGACCCAATCGACGCGCTCCCATCCGTGGAATCGCGTGGCCATCAGAAGGTGGCTGCCGGGTCCGACGAACCGCCGCCCTTCTTGCCCGCGCCATGGCTCGGCACCATCGGCCGGCCGCCGGCCATGCAGACGTACATGAAGGTGTTGATGTACTGGTAATTGACCGAGTAATACGGGTTGATGACCGTCCACAACCCCATCTTGCCGTTGATCGCCATCCAGTTATGCGCCGGATACCCGATCGTGCAGAACTTGTCCGGATTGTTGTTGTACGGCACTTCCTCGTACACACCGCGCTTGCCCTGCGCCATCGCCGGCGCGACCGCGAACAACGCCACCAGACCGAACGCCACGATTGAACGTTTCATGCAACTCTCCTTGTGAATACCGCACCTGATTTTGAACACGGATAACGAGCAAGAATTATCTTGGAAGCGCCACCAATCCACTCGAGCCCAATATCGCTGCGATAGCCGAACGCCGGCACATCTATCTCACCTGACCCGCACCGGATAACTACAACCGGAGTAGTAAACCTTGCAGTTCTCCAGCCCGTCACTAATACCCTGTTTTAAGCCCAGATCAGCGGCTCGCTCAGCCGTCGCAGCCCTCATCGACGTATATCCCGCATTTCCTGCAACAAGAACGCCGCATTGGTTGCAATAAACAAAAACAACCTCGCGCTGTGCCCCACCTTTAGAACGACAGTCGTTCATGGCAGCCGCTTTCGCTTTACGCTGACTTGCCATCTCCACGGCGACACCGATGCCAGCGCTGTCTTTCGCATTGTCTACAGCAATTGCGCCCCAACGATCTGCCCAACGAACAATTGGCGTACTAGACGAAGTCGAAGCGCTGGAATCCGACTGATAATAAGGAGAGCTTGGATTGTCGGGCGGGATGCAAAGCGGATTGTTTCCCGCAGGAATTCCCGCCGGACAGCCCTGAGCGACCGCGAAGCCAGTAACCCCAGCCCCAGCGCAACAAAAAAGCAGCAACGAATTAACCAGCCTTAATATCACCTACTTCACCAGCACCGCATGAGTGCAGTCGGAAAAATAAATCTGGCAATTCCTATCTGAACGATTACAGACCTCCATACCCGCTTCAGTTGCCTTCTCCACCGTAGGGGCCCTTGCCGTGTTGTAACCCCTATCGCCTTCAATAATTACACCGCATTGGTTTGAATAAACCAGTTGCACTTTGCATTGCGTGCCGCCCTTCCTTTGACAATCCTGCATTGCCGCACTCTGAGCTATTTTTTTGCTAGGCATGTCTCTAGAGACACCCAGCCCGACCTTGTCATCAATGACGAATGCGCCCCAACGTTTTTCCCATCGACCAACAGGTACGGTTTCAGTGGAACCACCTGACTGATAGTAAGGAGAGTTTGGATTGCCGGGTGGAATACACAAGGGGTTGTTGCCCGCAGGAATTCCCGCGGGGCACTGCGCAAATACCGGCACCCCAGCCAGCATTAGGCTGACTAAAAAAAAGCCTCTCATTACCTTACAAGCTCAGCAGGGCTGCAATCCGAAAAATATACATAACAACCTTGGTCCCCAGACCTCCGACATGTATCCATACCGATCTCAGTCGCACGCGCAACTTTTGGAGCGGCTGAAGTGCTAAAGGTCTTTGCCCCAGCAACAATCACCCCACATTGGTTGAAGTAGGTGAGCTCCACTTTGCAGGATGTGCCACCCTTTCTCCGGCATTCCGACATTGCCGCGGTTTGAGCAGCACGCTTACTACGCATGCTCTTGGAAGCACCCAGGCCCGCCTTTAGATCAATAGCGAATGCGCCCCAACGATTCTCCCAACGCTCAACGGCTATTGAATCAGCCGCGCCCCCCGGGTCTCGATAGTAAGGCGAGTTCGGATTGTCGGATGGAATACACAAGGGATTATTCGCCACTGGGATTCCGGCAGGGCATTGAGCCATTGCTGGTGAACTAGCTATCATAAACATCGCCAAAAATAGGAGTTTCATCAAATGTCCAGCTCGCATTTTTCGCGCCGCATATCACGCCAATTAGTCACTGCCTGAAAAATTTTGCGATCGAAGAAGCGCGCCTTGCAACCTTAGCTTCTTGCGCTGCTACAAATTCCTTTACCATTCTCAGTCGCGTGCTCAGCCGTATCCGACAACGCAATACCCAAAGCCGATCACCTAACCCGCTCGGCAAAACTGCAATTCGAATAATAGACTCGACAGCCTTTTAGGCCATCTTTCTCGCACCTCTCAATTCCTAACTCCGAAGCCTTGTCGATGGACTCGGCGCTCATTGAGTTCCAGCCAGCGTCACCAGCCACGACGACACCGCACTGATTGCGATAGGTCAAAATGACTTTACAGCGCTGCCCTCCTTTAGCCAGGCACTCATCCATAGCCACACGCTTAGCCTTGCGCTCTGAGCTACTCATCTGAGCCACACCAAGCCCAGCACCACCGTCGCGATTGTCGATAGCGATAGCGCCCCAACGATCTGCCCAGCGAACAATCGGTGCGCTAGGCGCAGTCGGGGCGCTTAGACCCGACTGGTAATAAGGAGAGCTTGGATTGTCGGGCGGGATGCAAAGCGGATTGTTTCCAGCAGGAATTCCCGCCGGACATTCTTGCGCTGCCGCCAGCTCGCTCAAGCTCAACATCGCTGCTATAGCCAGCAACTGGTACACCTATCTCACCGGACACGTACGGGATAGCTGCAGCTTGAGTAATAGACCTTGCAGTCTTTTAGACCGTCGTTATTGCATTTTTCCATGCCTAACTTGGTTGCCTGTTCGACGGTCCCAGCGCGCATAGTGTTATAGCCAGACTCCGCCCAGACCAGCACTCCACATTGGTTGTAGAAAGACAAAGCGACTTTGCATTGCGTGCCACCTTTTCTTCGACAGTCCTGCAAGGCCGTCGTTTTGGCCTTACGTTCGCTAGACATCATTTCCGCGACACCAATACCCACGCTATCTCGTGCGGTATCCATTGCAATGGCCCCCCATCGATCTGCCCATTTTGGAGCTGGGACACTGGGCGTGTTGGGTAAGCCAGAATCTGGCTGATAATAGGGAGAGTTCGGGTTGTCGGGCGGAATACACAGAGGATTATTTCCCGCGGGTATGCCCGCAGGGCACTGAGCCAGTGCTGGAGCGTAAATTACAAGCAACCCAATCAAAAGCAAGGATCTCATCTTTGCAAATCTCCCATACTCGCTCTGCTCTCTCACGACAGATTTGAATCTGGTCGTTGAGGCCGATTCGATGGACCTTGAACAGGTTGTTCTCCGTCCACTGCCAGCGCCTTCTTCACCCTGTCGTTGGCCGGAGGCTGCGCGTTCTGGGCTGTGGCGTAGCCATAATTACCACCCAACTGCGCCGGGCGTCTTGCTCCTTCAGCTGTATCGGAAAGACCACCTCTACTCCCCTCATTGCGAGGCGGTGCAGTACTACCATGCGCCTCGCTAGTCCGCCCACCTGATTGTTCCCCGCCACCACCCTGCCCACGCGCTCCCACCGAGCCAAACACCGAAGTGGCACCAAACTGACCCAACGCTCCCTGGAAGAACGAGGCGGCCATCGGCGGAATGGTGACCAGAAGTACGGTGAGCACCAATCCGAGGCCGCCTTGCTGCATGGCCAGGGAGCTCACGCTGGGCATGTCCACGGGTACGCCCATCCCGTTGAGCGCCAGCGCCGTGGTGTATTTCATCGCGGTTTGCAGCGCTACCGCGCCGACGATCTTCATCGCGATCGTCACCATGAAACTGAGCACCGCCATCGAGAACATCGTGCCTATGCCGTAGAACAGCCATCGGCTGAACAGGCTCTTGGTCTGCTCGAACAGCAGACTGAGAATAAACAAAGGCCCCAAGCCGACGAACAAGGCCAGCGCGACCTTGTACATCAGCAGCAAGGCGCCGCCGATCACCGCCGGACCGGCCACGCCGATGCCGGTCATCAGCACCGCCTTGTCGATGTCATTCTTGATGCTCTGGTTTTCCAGCGCGGGCAAAGTCTCGATGGCCGCCATGGTGATCTGCATCTTGGCGAGATTGCTGTCGATTGAATCCGCCGGCGACGAGCGCTTGCCGGTGACGAAGTAGGAAACCTCTTCCTGAAGTCCGCTGGTCAACAGACTGTAGATATTGGCGTTGCCGAGCGTCAGCGTCGACGCGGCCACGATGATCAGGGTCGAACGCAGCGTGGTGACCACCAGTCCCATCATCGAGTCGCGCGACTGGCCGGTCAGAATGCGGAAGCCGTTGAAGATGATCCAGAACGTCATCAACGTGGCTCCGACCGAGCCGATCCAGAACGCCATGCGCGTCAGCATATTGTCCTGAAGCACCGCGATTTCGTTGTCGATGAACTCGAAGATCAGCTTGAAAAACGCCCACTCGCCGATCTGTTCGAAACCGGTGGCCGCCAGCGCACCTGGGATTGCTCCCGCGACATGCAAGATATCCATGATCAGTCCCGGGACTTCCAGGGGGACTTGATACGATCGCTCTTCATCTCATCCAATGCGGTTTTCAGCACGCCCGCGCCGATCGCCTCGCGACCTATCGAACCCAGCGCGCTATTGTCCTTGCCTTTCCCATTGACGACTTGATTGCTGACGAAATCGCGTACCGTTTTCAGATAGGTGGTGCGCGCGGCGTAAGCCTCCATGTAGAACCGGTACTGGTTCATGTCCAATTCCATGCGCGCCATCAGCGCCAGCAAGGCATTGGTGTTGTCTTGCAATTTGCCCTGGTCGGACGCGCTCAGGTTGCCGCGATTGGATTCGATCTCGTCAAGCCGCTCCTTGCGCTTCTTGAAGATCTCGTACATCGCCAGCGAATAGTTGTATTGCGCGGTCTCGGTCTTGACCAGTTCCTCGCAGATGGTGTGCAAGTCCTGAAGCGACTTGTCGGATGTAGTCGAACTCGCGGGACAGCGATCCGCCACTTCCTTTTTAACCATACTGGGCTTGTCCTTCTGCAGGACCTCGGTCGGCTCCGGAGCGGCGTCGCCACTTTTCTTGGCGCTGCCGATCTTCATCATGTTGTTCAACTTGCCGTTGACATTTTCCTTGTCGGTCGAGCCCTTGGTGCCGAGACCATCACGGATTTCCTCCAGGTACTTGCCGGCCTGGCTGTCGTTGACCTCCCAGGTGTTCTGGGCGAATGCTTGACCTGCGGTCAGGCCGCAAACGAGCACTGCGACGTTGCCGAGCGCGAGCACGGCCGCGCGCGCGCCATCGATACTGATCCCGCTCATTCCATCTCCTTATTGAATGCAGCGCTTGCCTGGGCGGCCGTGATGCGTGGCGATGCCGAAACAAATGGAACTGCTCCCATATGCATTCGAACCGCATGAACCGGCTACAGGCCACTGTTTCGAGTGCGGCACGGGCGCGCACCGAATACCCCAATTAAAATCAGGCTAGCACCACGCCAGCCCGCTTCACAACGTCAAAATGGATCGCGAATAAATATCGGCGCCAAGCGACGGCTAATAACTCGCATTTAGCGCACATAAATTGCACAATAAATACGTAATTATAAAAATACCGCCTCATCCGACCGACCTTCAAAACGTAATCAGGCGCAATAGGCACCATCGCGATGCGACAGCTTCAACGCATTCGAGCGCAATAAATATGTAAATCGTTTCGTGCCGGCGAACGGCATGCAGCCATCCAGGAGCGACTGGTCGCGCGCGGATTCATTGAAGCCGGATTCGATCCGCACCCAAATTGGCGCTCACAACACCGGCACGACACGACAGGCGTCGTATGCAGCCGGCCATGCGCGATCGGTCTGGCGACGAGGCAAGACGGAGCGGATGCGGGCGCACCGTGGATTCAGCTACGCCGCATGCATCCAACTGCACGAGCCAGGCACGCGGCGGTCCAAGCAATGCTTCGGCAACCGGCCGGGCGTCGGCCACCGCCCCGGCCCGCGCATCCGCTCAGGCGGCGTCGATCTCGGGCAAGTCGATACGAGCCGCCGCCGATACCTCAGTACGCCCTGCGAGCGGTATGAGCGGCCCAAGCGGCAACGGCACCACGGTCAGCGCCGACTGGCGTCGCTCCAGCCAGGCCTGGAACATCAGCACGTTCCACAAATGCGTATGCCATTTGCGCTGGCCGCCCAGAAATTCGTTCCACAGCGCACGGATGGCCACGGCATCGAACAGGCCCTCGCGGCGCAGCCGCGATTCATCGAGCAAGGCTTCGGCCCACTCGCGTAGCGGCCCGCGCAGCCAGCCGGCGACCGGCGCGCCGAAGCCGTGCTTCGGCCGGTAGATCAGCTCGGCCGGCAGATAGCGTTCGAGCAGCTTCTTGAGCACCCGCTTGTGTTCGCCGCGATGGTGCTTGAGCTGAGTCGGCAGCGACCAGGCGAATTCGATCACCGACCGATCCAGCAGCGGCGAACGCGTTTCCAGCCCGCAGGCCATGCCGGCGCGATCGATCTTGGTCAGGATGCCGTGCGCCAGGTCCATGCGGAAATCCAGGGACTGCACGCGGTCGGCGGCGTCGCCGAGCGGCAGATGCCGTTGCCGGTCCTGGAACACGCTGAGCGGCTCGCGCGCGCCGAGCACGACCGCGGCCGGGTCGCGCCAGCGCGAGACGCGTTGCAGATAACTGCCTTCGACGTCGTCCGCGTCCAGTTCGGCCCAGACCGCGCGCAGGCCGCCCAGGCGCGCGCGCTCGGCATCGTCGCGGTTGCGCGAGCGCGCGAAGCGACGCAGCGATGCCGGCACCCGCGCGTTCCAGCGCGCGTTGCGCAATGCGCGGCTGTAGGCGCAGTGGCCGAAGAACAGTTCGTCGCCGCCGTCGCCGGTCAGGGCAATGGGCGAGCGTTTGGCGACGATGCCGCTGGCGATCAGCGTGGGCACCTGCGAGGAATCGGCGAACGGCTCGCACCACACCTGCGGCAGGCGCTCGATCATGCTCAGCGCCTCGCGTCCGTCGACGCGGTGCTCGGTGTGGCGAGTGCCCAGATGCCGGGCCACCGCGCGCGCCCAATCGCTTTCGTCGTGACGGCCGTCGTCGAAGCCGATCGTGTAGCTGTCGACCGGCACCGGCGATTGCGCCTGCAGCATCGCCGTCACCAACGAGGAATCGGTGCCGCCGGACAGGAACGCGCCGACCGGCGCGGGTGCGCGCATGCGCGTGGCGACCGCTTGCTGCAGCAGGATTTCGAGCTGATCCACGGCTTCGTCGAGCGCGATCGGACCACGCTGGCCGATCGCGTCGGTCATGCGTTGGCGCGCGCACCAATAGGTCGAAGTGTCGCGCTCGGGATCGTGCGCGGCCGCGCCGGCGCGCATCGCCGCCGGGCTCAGGCACAGCAGCGTTCCCGGCGCGAGCTTGAACACGCCGCGATGGATGCTGTGCGGCGCGGGGATGTAGTCGTAACGCAACAGCAGGGTCAGCGCGTCGCGGTCGATCGCCGCATCGAAGCGCGGGTGCCGGTGCAGCGCCTTGAGTTCGGAGGCATACACGAAATCGCCGCCGACCCAACCGTAATACATGGGCCGTTCGCCGACCCGATCGCGCGCCAGCCACAGCTTGCGCTCGCGCCGGTCCCACAGCGACAGAGCGAAGGCACCGTTGCAGCGGCTGAGCGTGCGTTGCAGGCCCCAGCGCGAGATCGCCGCCAGCAGCAGCGCGGTATCGCAGGCGCCGTCGGCGACTTCGTCGAGCGCGGCCAGTTCGTGATACAGCGATTCGCGGTTGTACAGGCTGCCGTCGCAGCTCAGCAGATAGCGGCCGTCGGCCGATGCGGCCGGCTGCGCGGCGGCGCCGTTCGCGTGACGGCAATGGCTCAGGCCGATCGACGCGGCGGCGTCGCTCCACACGGCGTAGTCGTGCGGGCCGCGATGGCGCAGCGCGTGGATCATCGAGCGCGCGCAATGCTCCAGGCGTTCGGCGTTCCAATCGTCGTGAGCGCGCCACAGCCCGGCCAGGCCGCTCATGCCCTGCCCCGCGGGCGCGATGAACAAGGATGGATCGCGCGGCGGGCGGGGTGCGGCATGGACAGCTTCCGTCATTGAGGACGGCACCATGCTGCGGCAGCGACAACGCGACTTCAGTTGCAGTAGTTGATCGCCTGCGCAACGGTTCTAGACCGTGCGTAACACTGTGTAACCGGCTTGCGCGGCGCGCGGCCGCGCCGGCGCCGGACCGCGCGGTTCAGCACGAAGCCGCGGGATGCAGCGGATGGGTCGGAAGTTCGATCCGGAAACACGCGCCGCCCAGCGATGAAGGCACTACCGTCGCGCGGCCGCCGTGTTTCTCCGCGACCACCCGCACCAACGCCAGGCCCAGGCCGAAACCGTCGGGGTTCTTGCGCAATTGGGTGAATGGCAGGAACACCTGCTGGCTCAAGTCCTCATGCACGCCCTCGCCGTCGTCTTCGACGCGGAACACGGTGCAGTCGCCTTCCCGGACGACGCTGACCTCGATCGCCGAACGCGCATGCCGCAGCGCATTGGCGATCAGATTGCGCAAAGCCAGCTCCAGCGCGTCGCGATTGGCCATGACGCTGTCGACGGCGCCGCGGTCGAAACGCAGATGCAGCGTCGCCGGCGGCGCGAAGATGTCGGCCAGGTCGGCGAACAGCGCGCGCAGGTCGATCTCGCCGCGTTCGATCCCGACCATGCGGCCGATCCGCGCATAGGTGACGCTGTTCGCGGCCAGATGCTCCAGGCGCTGGATGTCCGCCTCCAGCCCGTGCTGCAGAGTCGCGCGCTCGCGCTCGTCGTCGGCCGACTCGAGCATTTCCAGGGCGAAACGCATGCGCGTGAGCGGCGTGCGGATCTCGTGCGCGACCGCCTGGGCGAGGATGCGCTGGCTTTCCAGCACCTGCTGCACCTGCTCGGCCATCCGGTTGAGCGCGTGGCCGAGCGGATTGACCAGGCGCGTGACCACTTCGGGCGCGCGCGCCTCCAGGTCGCCGGCGCTCAGCGCTTCGGCGGTCGCGCGCAGCTTGCGCAGGTCGCGCCAGAATCGGTAGACCAGGAAGTACAAGGGCAAGGCGATGGCGAGGAAATACATCGCCAGCATCACCAGCGAATCGACGAAATCCAGGTCGCGCCAGGGCACGCCCTGCACGATCACGTCGTCGAAATCGCCCAAGGCCACGACCCGGTCGGTGCCCGGCAGCCGCTGGTAGGTGTAGGCCTCGTTTTCGCTCTCCATGACCAGCGCGCCGTGTTGCAGGCGCTGCCATTCGGCGGTGGTCAAGCCCTCGCGCAACGAGGCGAGCGGGACCAGGTTCAGCGGATAGGCGAAATGCGCGCGCAACTCGTCGGTCAGCGCCGGCCACTGCGCCGGGTCGGTGTGCAGATAGCGCTGTTCGATCAGGTAGTGGGTGCCGCGCATCTGCGCTTGCGAGTAGTCGCGGCTGTTTTCGTCGGTGACGTAGATCCAGGCCGAGACGCCGCCGATGATGACCGCGGCGTAGATCAGCAGCACGATCAGGTAGTAGCGCACGAACAGGCCGAAATGGCCGTGCCGGGACTTGCCGGCCGAGCCCGCGCCGTCGGCGGCGAACATGCGGCGCAGCGGCGATGCCGGGCCGAGCCAGCGCCGGGCGCGATCGCCCCAGGCAAAGCCGCGCCAGGCGCTCACTCCCAGGCCGCCCGGTTGAACAGATACCCCTTGCCGCGCACGGTCTTGATCCGTTCGGGCTCTTCGGCCAGATCGCCGAGCTTGCGCCGCAGCCGCGAGATGCGCGCGTCGATCGAACGGTCCAGGCCGTCGAAATTGATCCCGCGCAGCGACTGCAGCAGGTCGTCGCGGCTGAGGATGTGGCCGGCGCGATCGGCCAGCAGCACCAGCAGGTCGAACTCGGCGGTGGTCAGTTCGATGCGCCGCGCGTGCAAGGTCGCCTCGCGGGTGCCGCGATCGATGCGCAGCTGGCCGAAGCACAGCAGGTTGCCGCCCTGGCGCGCGGCGCTGTCGCGGCGCAGGTGCGCGCGCAAGCGCGCCAGCAGCACCCGCGGCTCGATCGGCTTGCCGATGTAATCGTCGGCGCCCAGTTCCAGGCCCAGCACTTGATCGATATCGTCGGTGCGCGCGGTCAACATGCAGATGACCCCGGCGTAACGCGCGCGCACCGCGCGGCAGATCTCGAAGCCGTCCTGCCCGGGCAGGGAAATGTCCAGCAGCACCAGCGCCGGCCCGCGATCGAGGATCGCCTGCACCGCGCGCGCGCCGTCGGCCTCGACCGCGACGCAGTAACCGTGCTTGCCCAGGTAATGCGCGACCAGCGCGCCGAGGCGTTCGTCGTCTTCGATCAGCAGAATGTCGGTCATGGCGCAGCACGCTCGCGGTACGCCGCCGACCCCGAGGCACGATCGTCGGTGATCGCCGGAGCCGCTGTTGAGGCGTGATTCGGTCAATTATTGCCCGCGACGGCGCGATCAGCGGCGCTCGCGCGGCGCGGTCTTCAGCTGAAAGTCGGGCAGGCGGCGGCGCCCGGATGGGCGCACTGTGTGGGCGGGCGCGATGCGGACGCAGGAATCGCGGGCAACAAAAAACCCCGCGTGAGCGGGGTTTCTCGTTGGATCATCGCCGTGGCGATGACCGATGTAGTGGTGCCCAGGAGAGGACTCGAACCTCCACGGTTTTACCCGCTAGTACCTGAAACTAGTGCGTCTACCAATTCCGCCACCTGGGCCAATCGCTGCGGTTTCGATGAACCGTCGCCGCTGCGAGGAGGCGTATGTTGCGTTGCGGCGGCGCGGCTGTCAACGGTTGTGTCACAACTTTTTCACTCGATCGCCAGAACCCGCAACGGCAGCCCCGCCTGCGTCTGCCGTGGGCGGCGCCGGGCGTCAGGCCCGGCGCCGCGCGATCGCGGCCATTACAGCGAGATTCCGCCCTTGGCGACGATCGGACCGGTCGGCGCGGCATGCGGCACGCCGGCCGACGGTTCCAGGGTGATGGCCAGGGTCGCGCCGGCCACCAGCTTGGCGATCAACTCAGACGGAACCGCGACCGAATGGGCGACCTGGGTGGAAACCATGCCCAGCGAACGCGGCGCTTCGCCGCTCGGGATGATCCACAGCTCGGCGATCCGGCCCTGGGCGTCGGCCGGACCGGGCACCGGCACCATCAGCACCTTGCCGTGGCCGCGGTCGACCGTGGCGAGCCAGCCGGTGCTGCCGTCGTCGCGCGCCAGCAGGGTGACCGGACGGGTCAGCCCGGCTTCGTCGGGCGGCTGCACCGGCGGTTGCTGCACGATCACCGGCGGCTGGACCGGCGCCGGCCCGCGGCCGACGAACAGCGCGACCACCGCCAATGCGGCGGCGAGCGCGGCGGTCGCGCGCCAGAAGCCGACGCTGTTGAACAGCCCGCGCGGCGCGGCGCCCTGGACCGGCGACCAGCCCAGGCGCGTACGCAAGCGCGGCCACAGATGCGCGGGCACCGCGACCGGGTCGATCTCGGCGAGCAGCGCGGCGAGGCGGCGCTCCCAATCGGCGACCAACCGGGCGAACGCAGGCTCGGTCTCGATCCGCACCTCCGCCAGCCGGCGTTCGCGCAAATTCAATACGCCCAGCACGTACTCACCGGCATGCACATCCGCGCTCGGCGGCTCGCCATCGATATCGTGTTCACGAATGGTCATGGCTGCGCCTCACCGTTCCAGACAGGCGCGAAGTTGGATCAGGCCGCGCCGGATCCAGCTCTTGATGCTGCCCAGCGGCGAGCCGCTGCGCTGCGCCAGTTCCTCGTAGGTGGCGCCGTCGAAGAACGCCGTGCGGATCAGCTGTCGCCGGCGCGCATCGAGTTCCTCCATGCACAGCCGCAGGCGTTCGTTTTCGTCGGCGCTTTCGACCTGCGCCGACGGACTCGGCGCGGTGTCGGCGACTTCGTCGATCAACTCGATCGGCGCGCGCTTGAGCGAGGACGGCGCGGCGCGCAGACGATCGATCGCCTTGTTGCGCGCGATCATCGCAAGCCAGGTGATCGCGCTGGCGCGGCCGGGGTCGAACTGCCCGGCCTTGCGCCACACGATGGTGTAGACCTCCTGCAGCACGTCCTCGGCCTCGCTGCGCTCGGGCAGCAGGCGCAGGCACACGCCGAACAAGCGCGAGGAGGTTTCGCGATACAGGCGCTCGAACGCGCTCGCGTCGCCGCGCCCCACCGCGGTCAGCAATTCGCTGATCGGATCGGAGCCACCGGAGAATTCGGGGGACTGCGCGGCCGTGTAGTCGGTCATCTGCGTCTCGGTCGTGCGTGCCAAAACGGCACACTTTGGCTGGGATTCTAGTCGCGCTGCGGCCAGATTCGGCAAATACCCGCCGTCGGCATGAGCGAAGCGTGCGCCAGCGCGCGGTTGCGGGCCCGCCAGACGCGACCGCGCGGCCCGGCCGGCCCGGCCCGGCGGCAGCGGCCCGGTCGGCCGCCGCGAACGCGTCGACGAATCCCGCGCATCGGCCTTCGGGCGCGCGGTGCGGAACGGATTTGCGTTGTAGACGACGGCATCCATCGCGATTCACGAAACGGCCGCTGTTCGGCCCACGCGGATTGATACGGGCGGTGCGCGGCGATGGATGCGCGCATGCCCGAACGCGCGGCGGCGCGACGCGGCCAGCTTGATGAAGCCGGGCGTGCGGGCTATGGTCCGCAGCTACTCTCAGTCCACGGGTGGCGTACACGGTGCGTCGCCCGTTCTTGCTTTGGAGTTCCACCATGAACGACCGTCATCTGCCCCACCCGTCCGGCCTGCCTCCCCCGCTGGTGATTTCACGCCTGGATTGCGAGCGGCTCGAAGCGCTGCTCGAACACGCCTTGCCGGCGGGCATCGATGCGTCCGGCCTGCGCCGCGAACTCGACCGCGCCGAAGTAGTGGAACCCGCGCAGGTCCCCGCCGATGCGATCACGATGAACTCGGTGATCCGTTTCGTCGACGAGGCCAGCGGCGAAGAGCGCGAAGCCGCGCTGGTGTATCCGCGCGATGCCGACGGCAGCGCCGAACGTATTTCGATATTGGCCCCGGTCGGCAGCGCGTTGCTCGGCCTGCGGGTCGGCGCGCATATCGCCTGGCCGTTGCCGGGCGGACGCAGCGCGCGCCTGCGCGTGCTGGGCTTGCGTTATCAGCCCGAGGCGGCGGGCGACCTGCATCGCTGAGCATGTGTTTCGCGGTTTTTTGCCGCGGCGCATGGTCTTACGCTGGCGATGCTTCGGGAGCCGGGGCTGAAGCTCTCTCGCCGACTCCACCGCTTTCGCGAAGTCGCGCAGGCCGCTAAGCCGGCGAGTGCGGTTGCGGCGTCGCCAGGCTGAAACCCACCGTGGTGCGGCCTTCGCGACTGTCGGCGAACACCGTTCCGCCGTGCAGCGAGGCGATGGCCTTGACGATCGACAGGCCCAGGCCGTGATGCCGCTCGCCGCGATGTTCGCGGGCGGCGTCGACGCGATAGAAGCGGTCGAACATTCGCGCCAGATGCTGCGGCGGCACGCCCGCGCCGTGGTTGCGCACGGCCACGCGCGCGCCGCTGCCGCAGTCGCTGTGCGCCGCGTCGCCGCCGCGCAGTTCGACCACGATTTCCGAGCCCGGGGTCGCGTGCTGAACCGCGTTGTGCAGCAGATTGGTCATCGCGCGGCGGAACAGCGACGTGTCGATCCACGCATCGACCGCGCCGTCGATGCGCAACTGCATGCCCGCTTCCTCCAGCAGGTATTCGAGGAATTCCCCGGTCTTGGCGACTTCCTCGGCCAGCGGCACGCACACCCGGTCCAGGGCGATATCGCCCTGCCCGGCGCGCGACAGGAACAGCATGTCGTTGATGATGTCGCGCATGCGCTCGAGTTCTTCCAGGTTCGATTGCAGCACGTCTTCCAGTTGCGCCGCCTCGCGCGGTCGCGACAGCGCCACCTGGGTCTGGCCCATCAGATTGGTCAGCGGGGTGCGCAGTTCGTGGGCGACATCGGCATTGAACGCATCGAGCCGTGTGTAGGCCGCTTCCAGCCGATCGAGCGCGCCGTTGAAGGTCCCCGTCAGGCGCCCGAGTTCGGGCGGCAGCTGCGCCGGCTGCAAGCGTTGCGACAGATTGCTCGGGCTCAGGGTCTGCGCTTCGTTCGACAGCCGCTGCAACGGGCGCAGGCCGACCCGCGCGATCCAGTGCCCGAGCAGCGCGACCAGGCCGATGCCGCACACGCCCAGCGCCAGCATGATCAGGGTGAACCAGCGCAGCGCCGACACGTAGGGTTTCGAATCGATGGCGACCGACACCCGCACCGCGGGGCGATTGCCGAGCGCAGGCACCTGTTCCTGCAAGGTGCGATACGGGTATTCGGCGCCGGGCAGGAGCAAGCGGCCCATGCCCAGGTCGCGCCGGCTGGTCGCGGCGCTGATCGTCGGTTCGCCGTCGCCGATGCGGTAGTCCGGGTTCGAACTCCAGGCCCAGACCTTGGTGCTGCGGTCGCTGGAGATCAGGTTCTGCACTTTGTCCTCGACCTTGAGCCAGCGCTCGCGCGATTCGCACAAGGCCACGCTGCCGACGACGTAACGCAGCTTGGTCGCCAGTTCGGCGTGCTGGTAGCGCACGATCTGGGTCTGCAGCACGTGATACAGCGCCACCCCGACCAGCGCGAACACCAGCAGCGCGGCGAGCGCGAACATCGCCGCCAGGCGCTGGGCGATGGACAGATCGCGCACGCGCTTCATGCCGGCCTCATGCGCTGGTCCGTCCCGCGACCGGCGCGTCGTCGTCCTCGTCGCCTTCGCGCGCTTCGAGCACGTAGCCCATGCCGCGCACGGTGTGCAGCAGCTTGTTGCGGAACGGGCCGTCGATCTTCGCGCGCAGGCGCTTGATCGCCACTTCGACCACGTTGGTGTGGCTGTCGAAATTGATGTCCCACACCTGCGCGGCGATCACCGTCTTGGACAGGATCTGGCCGCGCCGCTGCGCCAGCAGGGCCAGCAGCGCGAACTCCTTGCCGGTCAGGTCGAGCCGGGTGGCGTCGCGGAAGGCGCGCCGCGCGAGCAGGTTGATCTGCAGGTCGCCGATCTGCAGCTCGGTCGGTTCCTGCTGGCGGCCGCGCCGCACCAGCGCCTGCAACCGCGCCAGCAGTTCGATGAAGGAGAACGGTTTCACCAGATAGTCGTCGGCGCCCGCGCCCAGACCGTGGACGCGATCGTCGATGCGGTCGCGCGCGGTCAGCATGATCACCGGGGTCTGCTTGCGCAGGCGCAGTTCGCGCAGCACCGCGAAACCGTCCATGCCGGGCAGCATCACGTCGAGCACGATCACGTCGTAGTCGAGCTCGCGCGCCAGGTGCAGGCCGGTGGTGCCGTCGCGCGCGACGTCGACCGCCCAGCCCTGCTCGGCCAGACCGTCGCGCAGGTAGTCGGCGGTCTTGGCTTCGTCCTCGACGATCAGCAATTTCATTGCAGCGGCTTCATTGCGGCGTGGATGTCCTGGCGGTGGCCCGGCATGAGCCATCGTACAACCGCGCCAGGCGGCGGACGGAATAGGTGGCGGCGCCCCTGGGGAAACGCCGCCGATGGCGCCCGTGGGGAGGACAGGGGCCATCGGGCGACTCTAGGCCGGCGCGGCCTACGCCACGCTGTCGCCTGGCTGACAAATTCGTCAGGTAACGCCGATGGCGCGGCGAATCAGGCGCAGGTTTTTTGTGGGAGGGAGCTTCAGCCCCGATGCTCTTGTTTCCGCTCGCTGCGCGATGCATCGTCGAGCCCGAGGCGCTCCCGAGGCGCTTGGATGGACTCGCCATGCGACCGCATCGCGATCGGAACGAAAGGCGTCGGGGCTCAAGCCCCTCCCACCACAGCGAGCACTACAACGCCGCGCGGCGCGGCGCTCAGCGCTTGTCGGTCGGTTTCGCCGCCGGCACCCGCTGGATCTCGAACAGGTCCGGCCACAGCTTGCCGGTCACGAACAGACGATCGCGCGCGGCGTCGTAGGCGATGCCGTTGAGCACGTCGGCGCCGCGGTGCGGGCGGCCGTGCTCGCGCAGCAGCCCGCTCAGGTCGATCCAGCCGAGCACGTGGCCGGTCTTGGGATCGATCCGCGCGATCCGGTCGGTCTGCCAGACATTGGCGTACAGCTCGCCCTTGACCCACTCCAGCTCGTTGAGCTGGTCGATCGGGCGGCCCTCGTCGCTGACGTCGATGCGCGCGCGCTCCTTCAGCGTCTTGGGGTCGAGCACGCGGATCTGCGCACTGCCGTCGCTCATGTACAGCGCCTCAGTCGAACGGGTCAGGCCCCAGCCCTCGCCCGGGTAGGCGAAGGTGCCGGCCTGGTCGAAACCGGGCAGATTCAGCACGTAGCCGAAGCCGGAGGTCCAGGTCAGCACCAGCAGTTGCTGGCCGCGGTCGGTCATGCCTTCGCCGAACACCGACGCCGGCAGGTCGGTCTTGTGCAGGACCCGGCCGGTGTCCAGCTCGACCTTGCGCACCGAGGAGTGACCGTTCAGGCCGGTGCTTTCGTACAAAAAGCCGTCCTTGAAGATCAGGCCCTGGGTGAAGGCCTGCGGGTCGTGCGGATAGCTCGCCACCACCCGGTAGGAATCGACCGGGACATGGCCGCGCGCCTGCGCCGGCCCCTGCGAACAGGCGGCGGCGAAGGCCAGGATCGCCGCGGCGACGGCCGGCGAACGCATCCACAACAGGCTCACGGGCATGGGCGACTCCCTTTGCAGGCCCGCGACGGGCCATCGACAGGCCGCCGAGGATACCGCCAAAGCCTTGTGCGGCCTGCATCGGCTCGCCGTCGCACCCGGTGAAACGCGTCCGCGGGTAGAATCCCCGGTCTGCCCTACCCGCCTCAAGGTTCCATGACTGATCCCGTACGTCCGGTGTTCCACGGCTTCGAACAGATTCCCTTGCGCGAGTACGCCGAGCGCGCCTACCTCGACTACTCGATGTACGTGGTCCTGGACCGCGCCCTGCCCTTCATCGGCGACGGCCTCAAGCCGGTGCAGCGCCGCATCATCTACGCGATGAGCGAGCTCGGCCTCAACGCCGGGGCCAAGCCCAAGAAGTCCGCGCGCACCGTCGGCGACGTGATCGGTAAGTACCATCCGCACGGCGACAGCGCCTGTTACGAGGCGATGGTGCTGATGGCGCAGCCGTTCTCGTACCGCTATCCGCTGGTCGAGGGCCAGGGCAACTTCGGTTCCAGCGACGATCCCAAGTCGTTCGCGGCGATGCGTTACACCGAATCCAAGCTGACCCCGATCGCCGAAGTGCTGCTGGGCGAACTCGGCCACGGCACGGTCGACTGGACGCCCAACTTCGACGGCACCCTGGAAGAGCCGACCTGGATGCCGGCGCGCCTGCCGCACCTGCTGCTCAACGGCACCACCGGCATCGCGGTCGGCATGGCCACCGACGTGCCGCCGCACAACCTCAACGAAATCGTCAGCGCCTGCGTGCGCCTGCTCGACGACCCGGACGCGACCACCCGCGACCTGTGCGAGCACGTGCTCGGCCCGGACTACCCGACTCCGGCCGAGATCATCACCTCGCGCAGCGACCTGCTGCAGATGTACGAAACCGGCCTGGGCAGCGTGCGCGCCCGCGCCATCTTCGAGAAGGACGGCGCCAACATCGTCGTCACCGCACTGCCGTACCAGGCCTCGCCGGGCAAGGTGATCGAACAGATCGCCACCCAGATGCGGGCCAAGAAGCTGCCGTGGCTGGAGGACATCCGCGACGAGTCCGACCACGCCAACCCGACCCGCATCGTGCTGGTGCCGCGCTCCAACCGCGTCGATGTCGAACAGCTCATGGGCCATCTGTTCGCGACCACGGACATGGAGAAGAGCTTCCGGGTCAACATCAACATCATCGGCCTGGACGGCCGCCCGCAGGTCAAGGGCCTCAAGGCGCTGCTGAGCGAGTGGCTGAGCTTCCGCACCGACACCGTGACCCGCCGCCTGACCCATCGCCTGGACAAGGTCGAGCGCCGCCTGCACCTGTTGGAAGGCTTGCTGGTCGCGTTCCTCAACCTCGACGAAGTCATCCGCATCATCCGCACCGAGGACGAACCGCGCGCGGTGCTGATGGCGCGCTTCGGCCTGAGCGAGGAGCAGACCGACTACATCATGGAAACCCGGCTGCGCCAGCTCGCGCGCCTGGAGGAAATGAAGATCCGCGGCGAGCAGGACGAATTGCAGAAAGAACGCGAACAGCTGATCGCCCTGCTCGGCAGCAAGGCCAAGCTCAAGAAGCTGATCAAGGACGAACTGATCGCCGATGCGAAAAAGTTCGGCGACGCGCGCCGTTCGCCGCTGGTCTCGCGCAGCGCCGCGCAGGCGCTGTCGGAAACCGAACTGGTCGCCAGCGAGCCGATGACCGTGGTCATCAGCGAAAAGGGCTGGGTGCGCGCGGCCAAGGGCCACGAGATCGACGCGGCCACCTTGAGCTATCGCGACGGCGACAGCCTGCTCGGCGCCGCGCGCGGTCGCAGCACGCAGCAGGTCGCGTTCCTGGATTCGACCGGTCGTTCGTATTCGGCGTTGATCCACAGCCTGCCTTCGGCGCGCGGCAACGGCGAACCGTTGACGGGGCGGTTCGCGCCTGCCGCGGGGGCTTCGTTCCAGGCGCTGGCGGCCGGCGACAACGACATGCGTTTCGTTCTGGCCAGTTCGCATGGCTACGGCTTCGTCACCCGCTTCGAAAACCTCACCGGCCGCAACAAGGCCGGCAAGGCGATGCTGTCGCTCACGCCGAACGCCAAGGTCCTGCAACCGGCGCAGATCGGCGATGTCGAGCAAGACCGCGTGGTCGCGGTGACCAACGTCGGCCACCTGCTCGCCTTCCCGGTCAACGAACTGCCGGAACTCGACAAGGGCAAGGGCAACAAGATCATCGACATCCCCAAGGCCAAGCTCGGCACCGAGCGCGTGGTCGCGGTGGCGGTGGTCGCGCCGGGCACCACGCTCAGCATCAAGTCGGGCGCGCGCACGATGAGCCTGTCGTTCAAGGAACTCGAGCCGTACCTGGGCGCGCGCGCGACGCGCGGCGGTTTGTTGCCGCGCGGCTGGCAGAAGGTCGAAGGGCTGGCGGTGGAGTGATCGTCGGGTTGCGGTGAGGCCTTGGGTCTCGCGGCGCGCATCATCGTCGCAAGCATTGAAAAGCCGCCCCGTGAAAAGGCGGCTTTTTCATGGGCCGCGTTTGCGAGTTGAACGACAACAGCGGCGAAGCCCGGGACCGGAATGGTCGAAGCCCGCGGCGGCGGCGCGGCTCACCCCTCGGTAATCTTGGCGATACGCCCCTTCGTATGCTCGACCGGATACTTCTTCGCGTTCGCGATCATCTTGCGCCGCGCGGCGGCGACCAGATCGATGTCCAGGCGCATCGACAACTGCAGCAGATACAGGAAGACATCGGCCATTTCCGCGGCCACCTCGGACCGCTTGGGCTCGTCCAGCGCCCAGCTTTGCGCCTCGGTCAGCCACTGGAAATGCTCCAGCAGCTCGGCCGCCTCCACCGACAAGGCGCAGGCCAGGTTCTTGGGCGTGTGGAACGCCCCCCATTCGCGCTCGTCCGCGAAGCGGCGCAGGTCGGATTGCAATGATTCGATCTCGGTGCTCATGGGGCCGGGGGCTCCTCGATGGTTGACTCATCGTAACTGTGCCGCGCGGCCGGCCGTGACAGCCGCCGTCTGCAAACGCCAGATTGGCGCACGAGCGGCAACCAGATTCAGCCCCCGCCTCGAAGCCCTCAGTCGCCAGAATTGGCAGAATCTCGTACATAGATACGCTTGCGTATGACACTGTTTCTGCAGAATGATCGCCGTAGCGGCCGCAAGGACAGTCGGGCCGCCCCACCCGCCAAGGACAGGTCGCCCGTGGCACACCCTTCTCCCGTTCGACCGCTCCGCCCGGCCCCTGATGCCGGCGCGGCGCGCACCGCACCGCCATCACCGCGCTGACGCGATCAGCCGCATCAGGCGTTACCGCCTGACCTAAGCATCCGTGACAAAAGGAGTTGCATCGTGAAAGAACCCACAAGGACGCGGGTCGGACCGGGCTCCCCCCGGCCCGACCGTTCCGTAAGCACTTATCGCATCAGACAGCTATGGCCGGCGGCCGCGATCCTGCTGGCCTCACTCCTGTCGCCCCCCGTGCTCGCTCAAGAAAGCGGGCACAAGTGGACGCACTACGAACTGGAAACCACGCACAACACGCAGCAGCAAGCGCTGGCTTCCGCTCGGGCACAATCCGGCGGCGGCTATCAGTACATGACCGCGATCAAGAAGCGCGCGATCACGGAAACCGAAGTCGAGTTGACCTACGGGATTCCGACCGAGATATCCCAGGTCAACGAGTGGACGTACACGGTCGTCGGCATTGATGTTACCGGCCCCGAGCAGACCTTCGTAGACGCACTCAAGGCCAAGTACGACCAGCAGAGCACCGATCGCGGCTGCACCCCGAACACCACCATTACCCGGGGCGCCGAATGGGCGACGTTGAATCAATGGTCGGATGGCGTAAGCCAGCGTCAGCAGGCCGGATACAACGTCAAATGGAACCGCAAATCGTCGGGAACCTGTTCTCTCTACAGCGATATCGAGTTCGCGGTGCGGCTGCGCACGCGCTGCTCAAACCAATACGTGACCTGGAATGCTTCGAACAACACCTGCTCGGATGATTTTTACGTCGCCCGCCTGACCGCGCCACCGCTTTACTGCGACAGTTGCACCTTGGTCGGCGACCCGGTCGATTTCTCCACCGGCGACCAGTACGAGACCGAGAACGATATCGACCTGAGCTGGATTCGCTTCGATCGCTATTACCACTCGGTCACGTCCAACGCGGCGGCAGGGTTCGGCTACGGCTGGACCCATTCACACGATATCCGGCTGGCGATCCAGGGCACTACCGATCCGACCCTCGGTTTGGTCCAGGCCAACGGCTCGCACCTGCCGTTCCGTAAATTCAGCACCTACTACGAAGCTGTTGACGGCAGCGGCGACCGGATCACCGCGTCCGGGACCAATTGGGTGCTGCAACAGTCCAGCGGCACCCTGACCTTCAATGCCGCAGGCCAGTTGCTTGAGCAGCGCGCGGACAACGGTACCTCGTTGACCTATGGCTACGATGTTGTCGGCCGTCTGATCACGATCACTCATTCGACCGGACGTTCGTTGGTCATCGCCTATTCCGGCGTTTCGGCCAACGCTTCGATCGCTTCGATCTCATCGGCAGGCGAGGTAGAGGTCAGCTATGGCTACAACACCAACGGCCAGGTTCAGACAGCCCAATACTTCGGCGGCACCCGCACCTATCACTACGAAGACCCGAATTTTCCGTACAACTTGACCGGTGTTACCGTCGGGGATGGTCAGCGCTACAGCACCTTCGCCTACGACGCGCAGGGTCGGTCGATCAGCGCTCAACTGGCCGGCGGCGCCGATGGCGTGACCGTGGCTTATTCGGCACAGGGCGGCGCTGTGGTCACCGACGCCTTGGGCGATGCGACCGACTACAGCCTGACGACCGCTGGGGCCGCCACTAAGCCGCGGAAGGCCGGCGACCTGACCGACAGCAAGGGCACCGTCGAACGGAAATACTATGACGATGGATCGGACTTTCGACGCCGAATCAATACAGTCAAAGACCGCAACGGCACCACGACCAAGCACACTTACACGGACGCCAACGATCCAGTCACCGGCCAGCCCGCCTGGACGCATGCCATCACCGAGGCGTACGAAACATCCTTGGCGCGCACCCGTGAAGAACGCCGCGACAGTACCAGCAATCGTACTTTGTTGACCAAAGTCGGCAATCGCGAGACTCGTATCACCCGCAACGCCCGCCTGCAACCGGTGAGCGTGACCATACGCGACACGACCACCAATCAAACGCGCACCACGGCCTACAGTTATTGCGAAGCGGCAGACGTCGCAGCCAGCAACAGCACCTGCCCGATTCTGGGCATGCTCAAGTCGGTCGACGGTCCGCGCACCGACGTCAACGATGTCACGACCTTCGTCTACTACGGCAGCGACGACAGCACCTGCGCCAGCACGCCTGCCTTATGCACGTATCGCAAGGGCGACCTGCGCAAGGTCACCAATGCGCTGGGCCGTTCCGTTGAGACTCTCGGCTACGACCCGATGGGCCGACCGCTATCGGTGCTGGACCCCAATGGCGTGGTCACCGATTACGAGTACGACCCGCGTGGCCGACTGAAAGCTGTCAAGGAACGCGGCGCTGACGACAATGCTGAAAGCGACGATCGGATCACCCGAATCAGCTATTGGGCGAACGATCTGATCCAATCGTTATTTCCGCCAGGCGATGTACAGACGACCTACTTCTACGACGCGGCGCAGCGCCTGACAGTCATTTCTAACGGTGAAGGCGAAATCGTCTACACCCTGGACAAGGCAGGCAATCGCAAGAAGGAAGATACCAAGACCGTTGGCAGCCAGCTGACACGTACCCTGTCGCGGGTCTACAACACGCTTGGGCAGCTGACCGCGCTAAAGGACGCTTCACAGAACGCCACCAGCTTTACTTACGACGTCGACGGCAATCCCGACCTGACTACCGATGCTTTGGGCCGCGTAGTCAACCAGGACCACGATTCATTGAACCGCCTCACCAGCACCTTGCAGCAGATCAACGGAGAATCCGTCCAGACTCAGCTTGAGTACAACATGCTGGACCAAGTCACGAAGGTGACCGATCCCAACGGCCTGAACACGCTGTACGCCTATAACGGATTCGGCGACCAGACCCAGCTGACCAGTCCCGACAACGGCATCGCGAACTACACCTACAACAGCGCCGGCCTGCTGGCGACCAAGCAAGACGCTAATGACGCTGCGCCGCATCGTTACGTCTACGATGCGTTGAACCGTCCTACGGCTGTGTTCTATACCGCCGCGGGCGCCGCGGATGTGGAGTACGACTACGACACGGTCAACAGCACCTGTGCAGCGGGCGAAACCTTCGCGCTGGGCCGAGTCTCGGCAATGCGCACGGAAGGTACGGAGCTGAAGTACTGCTACGACCGCTTCGGCCAAGTGGTGCGCAAGGTGCAGAGCATCGGCAGCCAGAGCTTCACTCTGCGCTACGCCTACACCCCGACTGGCCGTCCGAAGTCGGTGACCTACCCCGATGGGGCGATTGCTGAATATGAGTACATCGGACACGGACGCATTGGGAAAATCAACGTGACGCCGGCAGTCGGTCCGGCCACCGTTCTGCTCAGGGATGCGATATACCAGCCGTTCGGCCCGACGCTGGGCTGGACGTACGGGAATGGCCGACTCCTCCAGCGCGACTACGACCTTGACTATCGGCCTAAATCCATCCTCGATACCGCCAGTGGCGGCCTGTCGCTGGGCTACGGCTACAACACGGTCGGCGACCTGACCGAGCTCAAGGACGGCTTGCTCAGCACCTTCCAGGCGAAGTACGACTACGACGCGCTGGGCCGCCTTACTGTGACCCGGGACGGGACCAGTAATGACGCGTTGGAAAGCTATGAATACGACAAAACCGGCAACCGCAAGAAACTGACGCACGGCACGGTTGAGGAGGATTATGTCTATCCCACCACCAGTCATCGCCTGACCAGTATCAATACCGTTGGTGGCAGCAATATCACCCGCAGCTACGACGCCATCGGCAACACCATCGCCATCGGCGGCACCGCCAAGGAGTACGTGTACAACGCCAACGACCGCATGAAGCAGGTCAAGCAAGGCGGCGTGGTGACTAGGAGCTATCGCTACAACGCCAAGGGCGAGCGGGTCGCGGCGATCAACGGCGATACCGGGCCGGTGACAACCTATACGCTGTACGACGAAGGCGGCCAGTGGATCGGCGACTACGACAGCACGGGCGCCACGATCCAGCAGGCGATCTGGATGGGCAACCTGCCCGTCGGTCTGTTGGACGGTGCGGGAACCGCGCAGTCATTGAAGTACATCGAACCCGACCACCTGGGTACGCCGCGTGCGGTCGTCGATCCGAACCGCGGCACGACCGGTGTTGCGATATGGACGTGGGATGCGAAGAGCGAGGCGTTCGGCAACAGTCCGCCTAATCAGGACCCGGACCAGGACGGCACCGCGTTCGTGTTTAATATGCGGTTTCCGGGACAGCGTCACGACCCGAGTACGGGGCTGAGCTACAACTACTATCGCGATTATGATCCAAGCGTAGGGCGTTATATTCAGGCTGACCCAATCGGGCTCAAAGGTGGGCTAAACCTTTTTAGCTATGTTGGTAGCTCACCATTGTTCCACACTGATTTTTTCGGCCTGCAATCCAACACGGTTGTGTGCGGTCGAGATGGCACCCTTGTTGTTAAAGTCGATGGCGGTCAGACTGAACAATGCGGGATCAAGGCTTGCCTTATCGAACATGAGCAGTGCCATGCGAAGGAGATGGCAGCCGACCAGGGCATCGTAGAATTCTGTTCGGTCCCAGCTAACGAAGGAGAAGCCATCAACCTTATGGATTTTGGCAAATGGCCACAAAAGCAGGCCCTTGAACTCAGTGGCACCGCAGCGGAACTTGCATGCCTACAAAAACTGAGGAGAAAGGAGAGCAGCACCTGTAGAAAACAGATCGATGAACGAATTAAAGACGTTCAGAAGAACAGAACCCAATGCGAAGCAAGCGCCAAGAGATGCGTCTTCAAATAAGGACAATCGCATGAAGAAGTTACTGCTATTGTTTTTTCTAATACCCTCTCTGCAGGCAGCGGCCATGGAATCAAGATTCACCATGACCACGAGCTCAAATATCGACATAAGCAGGGGCGATGCAACACTAAATTTTGACCTTGCATTTTCAGGGTCGAAACCAATCGTGCTTGCGAGAAGCTCGATCCCAGGAGTGCAGAAGGATGCCATCTGGATTGGTGTCGATTTCTTTCCAGTGTCCGGCGAAAATTTTCACCCCTGTCCAGAACCGGTGGAAAAAATTTTTATAAATGACGGTTTGCTAGGAACCGCTACGATACAGCCCGGCCAGTCAATGCGGGAAGTGGTCAAGCTTTCAGATCGGTATTCAAATATCGGAGACATCCTAGGAAAGTGCGATCTGGTGGTTTTTTGGAGTTATAAACCGAAGTTAGAAACCGGCGACTATTCTGAGCGATTGGCAGGTGCATTCGTCTTGCCGGCTACAGCGAGTAACCCGTAAATCTCGGACGCGCTGAAAAAGAGCCCGAATGCGGGCTCTTTTTTTGCACTGAACTTCGACCCCTGAAGAAATTACTACAAAATTTTTCAGGCCAGCCACCTTTTCCGGGACTCGATTCTTCAATGGAAGAAGTCCGATCATCGGCGGCAAATCAAGCTTTGATTGCCCTTCGGTCATTACTCATCCGCACCCGGCACAGATGCATCGTCCACCCCCAACGTCATCTCGATCTCGTAGCTGCCAGCCACATCGGACGAATACGTGCCCAACGCCATGACGATCCGATGGCCTTCCTGCTCACCGCGCCAGCGCAAGCTACTCGACGCCGGTTCGCGCGTCCACCCGCCCGTCTTGTCGACGCCGGCATCGATCAACTCGGACAGCGCCTTCGCCGAGGTCGCGGTGGTGACCCGGTAGCGGATGCGCCATTGCCGCGCGTCGCCGACCGAGATCAGGCCTTCGAACTTGATGTCTTTCGGCCAGGCGACGACGGTGGAAAACTGCTTGGGGAAATAGCGATCGGCCATCTTGCTGCGCACGAAGCCGTGCTCGCGCTGCCAGTCGTACTCCAGGTGCAGCGCGGTCCCACGGGCGAACTGTTCGCCGCGCACTTTCTCGACCACGTGCAAGGCCGCGTCGATGCCCGACGACAGGCCGGCGGCGGTGATGAACTTGCCGTTGTCGGCCCAGCGCACGTCGGAGATCACCTCGATCTTCGGGAACTGCGCCGCCAAGCCTTCGATCGCCGGCCGGAATGTCGTCGCCTTGAGTCCGTCGAGCAATCCGGTCGCGCCGAGGATGAACGCGCCGGTGCAGACCGACAGCACGTAACGCGACGGCGCCGAGCGCGCGTGGATGAAGTCGAGCACGGCGGTATTTTTCTGCGCGTCCTCGACGTCGCCGCCGGGGATCAGCAGCACATCGAAGGCCGGCGCGTCGGCGAAACGGGTGTCCGGCGTGACCGTCAATCCCATCGCGGTCTTGACCGGCTTGCCGTCCGCCGACATCGTCGTCACCCCGAAACCGGCGGTGCCGAAGACCTCGTACGGCCCGGCGAAATCGATGATCTGCACGCCGTCGAATAAGACGATACCCACCCGCACCTCCGGTTTGGAATGCGGCGCGTGCGCGGCCCAGGCCGACAGCGGCAACAGCAGGAGCAACAGCGACAGCCACCACGTCGCCACGGTCGTCGATCGAGCGCGCATTCAACTAACCTTCGAAATCGTCCGGAAGGCGGTCAGCGTGCGCAAACACGGGGTGCAAAGGCGGACATCGAAGCCGCGCTTTCGGACATCGGCGACCGGCCGGCCTCACCGCCCCGCTCAGGGCGAACCGAAGCGCTCGCGGTAATCGCTCGGGCGGATGCCGAGTTGGCGCACGAACGCGCGCCGCATCGCCTCGTCGGATGCGAACCCGCAATCGGACGCGATCCGCTTGAACTCCTTGCGGGTGCTTTCCAGCAACGGTTTAGCCGCTTCGACCCGCAGTTGCTCGATGTACTTCTGCGGCGTGGTGCCGAACACCGACTGGAACCGCCGGCCGAATTGACGCGGGCTCATATGCACCTGCTGCGCCAGCCGTCCCACGTCCAGGCGCGAGCGCAGATGCTCGCGCACCCACGCGGCCAGTTGCGCGAACTGATCGGGCAGATCGAGTTCGTCCAGTTGCCGGCTGAACTGGCTCTGCCCGCCCGAGCGCTTGCTCACCATCACCATGCGCTTGGCGACCTTCAGCGCCAGCGGCATGCCGTGATCCGCGGCGACCATCGCCAACGCCAGATCCATGCCGGCGGTGATGCCGGCCGAGGTCCAGACCGCGCCGTCGCGGGTGTAGATCGCATCGGCCTCCACCTGCACCCGCGGATAGCGCTGGCGCAGCTCGGCCAGATCGCGCCAATGCGTGGTCGCCTTGCGGCCGTCGAGCACACCGGCCTCGGCCAGCAACAAGGCGCCGCTGCACACCGACGCGATCCGCCGCACCCGCGGCGCGATCTCGCGCAGCCAACGGACCAGTCCGGCGTTCGCGCGCACGCGGTCCAACGCATCGCCCATGCCGCCGCTGACCAAGAGCGTGTCGACGGCGTCGGGCACTTGCGAGCACCGCAGGTCCGGCAGCAATTGCATCCCCGACGCCAGCACGACCGGACCCGATTTTTCCGCCACCACATGCAGCCTGTACAACGGCCCGCAGGCCGGATCGTCCTCCTGCGCCTGCCGGCTGGCCAGCGCGAACACCTCCAGCGGCCCGCTGATGTCCAGCGACTGCGCGTCGGCATACACCAGCATGCAAATGATCTTGGGCACGGCGTGGGTCGGTGGGGAAGGCGCTCAGGATGGACCAGAAGGCGGATGGAGGGAATCGTGGAGAAGCGATGGCAATCGGCGTTCGGTCCAACGGCAGATCATGGCGTGCGATCGCTGTCGATTCGATACACCAGCTACAGACAAATCGACCCAGGCATCTGAACCGCTTGCCAAACCCACGCGCAACGGCATCATGGATTCGCACTGGGCGCAAGCCATCGCCCTCGCCCACGGGCCCGACAAACGCTGCCGGCAGGAGCACGACGCACGGAAGACAAGCTCGAAAAATTGCTCGACACATATCGCTCGCACGAAATGTTCGTCGACTTCGACATCCAAAGTTTTGAGGATCGTGGCGACGACGCGGAGACACCCTTGCACCTCGCCGCCCTCAACGGGGAGCTCGACGATCTCCTGCTCATGCTGCCGACCATCTCGAACATCGACTCTCCTGGCGGAATCGGGCATACGCCGCTTCACTACGCGATCATGTTCGGACATGCCGCGGTCATCGATGTTCTGCTGAACCACGGCGCAAGCTTGTCGGCCCAGAATGACTACGGCGATCGCCCGCTTGATCTGGTGAAGACGAATCGCGACGAGGTGCTTGCGACGATCCTGAAACATCGGCCAGATGCCGTGTGTCAGTAAGGCAAACGATACGGCCGCCACCGCTGTTTGCCGAATCGGCCGGAATGATTGCATCGCTCCAGACAGTTCCATTTTCGCGACCCGACCGGCGCCTGCGCGAGCGTAGGCTGGGACTCACGTGCTCAGTGCGCGGCGCGGGCATCGGCTCGCGCAATCCGAACCGGAGGTAGACATGAATCGCGAACAAGCCGAACAAGTCGCAGCGCATCTGGCTGCGGGCATGCTGGCCAGCGGGCAGTACGCCATGACCGACGATACCGGCAACGATGCCGAGTTCGCCGCGTCGTTGTATCAGGCCATCGTCGAGAAGTTGCTGGTGTCGCGCGCGGGAGGCGGTGGGGGCTGATGGGCTGAGTTGTTTTGGGATTCGGCGAAGCCTGGGACGGCTACCGTGTCTATGCAGGCACGAAGTTCGGCGCAGCGATTTTCGTCATGAAATGCGGAGTGACGGCGGTCTGAGCGAAGGGCGTCGGGGCTCAAGCCCCTCCCACAAAGTACATCGCGGCCACGCGGCGTTGGCGGAGTTTTTTGGCGCGTGTCGGCGGTCGATGTGGCCGCGACCAGCGAACCGGACTGGCGGGTCTGGCTCAGCAGGCATCGCGTGGCGATGTGCGGTTGCGGGATCCATCACTGGCACTAGCTACGGTAACGACGTTCACTGGCCTTGGGTTGCGCGGTGAATGAGGTGTCGCGGTCGCGGCTTGCGCCGCTCCTACAGTGAGGGACGAATCCGCGGTCGCTAGCTGTAGGGGCGGCGCGAGCCGCGACCGTGACCGCGACCTTACGGTTATCGAAGAAAGTCCCAACACAACCGCGGACCTGCGCAAAGCAAAACGCTCCACGGGTTTAGCCGGGAGCGTTCGCTTGGTGATGCGTGTGGGAGAGCCAGTTTCGTGGTCGGTTGATGCGAATCCGCATCGTCGACTGACCGCATCTTGCGGCGACCTATCCGCTACGCCGTTGAAACCACCGACCGGCACCGCGCATCGCGGTGCCGGTCGAATGCCTTGCTCATCTCGACAAAGCTCATCTCGACGAGCCGGTCGTTGATCCGACCGGCCTGTCGCTCACTCAACGGCCGGTCTGCGGCTCCTTCGTCGATGCGGTCGCGTCCATCTGCTCGGCCACTTCCTGCGCGGTCGGCGCGGTCAGCGACGAGGGCTGGATGCTCGGCGAGAACGACAGCAGCAGACCGAAGCTGGTGCTCGGGTCCTGGCCGTCGCCGTGCTGGCGACGCATCAGCAGCGAAAGTTTCCAGCCGGCGCGGAAGTCCATGTCCATGCCCGCGCCGTAGGTCAGCGCGTTGTCGCCGTAGCTGCGCAGCGACAGGCTGTAGTCGTTGGCGACCGGCATGACCACGTAGTTCAGGTTCACGTCGCTGCGGTTGTCGAGCGATTCGCGGTATTCGACCATCCAGTACGGACGGAAGATGCTGCCGCGGGTGGTCACGATCGGGAAGCTGCCTTCCAGGCCCAGCGAGGCGCCGTTGTTCTCGACCGTCTGCGAGCCGTAGTTCAGGTCGTAGATGCCCAGGCCGTGTTCGCGGTAGCCGTCGAGCTTGGTGCGGCTGGTGTCGAAGCGGCCGTAACCGGTCAGGGTCATGCCGTCGCCGTGGTGCTCGTAACCGGCGGTCAACGAACCGAACACCTGGTCGCCGTCGCGCGAGGCCGTGGCGGTGGCCAGGGCGGTCGCGCTGTAGCGGCGGATGTCGAAGTCCAGGCGGCCCCAGCCGATGATGCCGTCGACGAACCAATGCTCGCTCGGGCGCCACAGGCCGTACAGCGACAGGGCGCGCTGCTTGGCGTCGAGCTTGGAACGCCCGTCGTCCAGGTCGGTATCGTTCCAGCCGAAGCCGCCGGCCACGCCGAGCAGGAAGCGCTCGCCCATGCGCCAGTCGGCGCCGACGGTGATGCCGTCGCTCTGGAAGTCGAAGCCGTCGCTGCGGCTGTTGGGTTCGCGCTGGCCGTTGGTGATGCTGCCCGCGGTCCA
The DNA here is from genome assembly GCF_018732085.1 of Lysobacter capsici. Taxonomy (NCBI): domain Bacteria; kingdom Pseudomonadati; phylum Pseudomonadota; class Gammaproteobacteria; order Lysobacterales; family Lysobacteraceae; genus Lysobacter; species Lysobacter capsici. Next base: position 3,864,576 of record NZ_CP076103.1, read on the forward strand.
CAGGCCCCAGCCTTCCGGCAGGCGCACGTTGTCGACCGAGGCCACCTGGCCCGCGGTCAGCGACATCGCGCCGCCCGAGCGGTTGCTCAGGTTGAGGCTCAGGCCGTCGCTGGAGTTGTTGGCACCGGCGAAACGCTGCTGGCGCAGACGGTCGTGGATGTTGGACTGCTGCGCCGAAGCGAAGCGCACGCTGGCGTCGACCTGGGCCTGCAAGCCGCCGACGACGCTCGGGTCGCGGGTCGGATCGGGGCGGTCGGCGACGGTCAGGGTCGCGCTGATCGTGGTCTGCAGGTAGCTGCCGGCCGCGGCCTGGGTCGCGATCAGGGTCGCCACGCCGGCGCCGACGATCGTCACCTTGCGTCCGCTCACCGTCGCCACCGCCGTGTTGGCGCTGGAGAAGGTGAAGGCGCCGGTGCTGTTGCTGCTCGGATCGGGCAGGTCGAACGACGGTTCGCCGATGGTCTTGGAGATATCGCCGATCCACGACAGGGTCGGCGTGCCGCCGCCGATCACCACCTGCAACGCGACTTGCGGCGCGGCGCTGTAGTTGCCGTTGCCGGCCTGGTCGGCGGTCAACGAACACGTGCCCGAGGCGAGCATGGTCACGGTGCCGCCGCTGACGGTGCAGACCGCCGGCGTGGTGCTGGCGAACACCACCGGGTTGCCCGAGGCGCCACCGCTGGCGCTCACCGCGAAGGTGCCGCCCACGCTGTACACCGGCGCCGACGGATTCGCGCTGAAGTTGCTGATGGCCTGCGCGGCCGCGCCGATGGTCACGTCCAGCGTCACTTGCGGCGCGGCGCTGTAGTTGGCGTCGGCGGCTTGATCGGCGGTGAGCGAACAGGTGCCCGCGGTCAGCATGGTCACGGTGCTGCCGCTGACGGTACACACCGAGGCGGTGGTGCTGGCGAACACGACCGGGCTGGTCGACGCGCCCGGCGTGGCCGAGAGCGCGAAGGTGCCGCTCGGCGCGAACACCGGCGAGGCCGGGTTGGCGGCGAAGTCGGTGATCGCCTGACTGGCCACGGTGATGGCCACGTCGAGCAGTACCTGCGGCGCCGCCGCGTAGTTGGGATCGGCGGCCTGGTCGGCGGTCAGCGAGCAGGTGCCCGCGGCGAGCGTTGTCACCGTGCTGCCGGCGACGCTACACACCGACGGCGTGGTGGTGGCGAACACGACCGGGCTGGTCGAGGCGCCCGGCGTGGCCGAGAGCGCGAACGTGCCGCCCGGCGCGTACACCGGCGAGGCCGGGTTGGCGGCGAAGTTGTTGATCGCCTGGGTGCCCACGCCGATCGCAACGGCCAGGGCCACCTGCGGCGCGGCGTTGTAGTTGGCGTTGCCGGCCTGATTGGCGGTCAGCGAGCAGGTGCCCGCGGCCACGATCGTCGCGGTGCTGCCGCTGACCGTACACACGGCCGGCGAGCCGCTGGCGAACACGACCGGATTGCCCGACGCGCCGCCCGTGGCCGACAGGGCGAAGGTGCCGCCCGGCGTGTAGACCGGCGCGGCCGGGTTGGCGGCGAAACCGGTGATCGCCTGGTTCGCCAGGCCGATGGTCACCGCGAGGTTCGCCTGCGGCGCGGCGTTGTAATTGGCGTTGCCGGCCTGGTTGGCGGTCAGCGCGCAATTGCCCGCGGCCACCATCGTCACCGTGCTGCCGGCGACGGTACACACCGCCGCGGTGGTGCTGGCGAACACGACCGGGTTGCCCGACGCGCCGCCGGTGGCCGACACAGTGAACGTGCCGCCCGGCGTATACACCGGCGAGGCCGGGTTGGACGCGAACGCGGTGATGGCCTGGCTGGCCGCACCGATCGTCACCGCCAGGTTGGCCTGCGGCGCGGCACTGTAGTTGGCGTTGCCGGCTTGATTGGCGGTCAGCGCGCAATTGCCCGCGGCCACCATCGTCACCGTGCTGCCGGCGACGGTACACACCGCCGCGGTGGTGCTGGCGAACACGACCGGATTGCCCGATCCGCCGCCGGTAGCCGACACGGTGAACGTACCGCCCGGCGCGAACACCGGCGAGACCGGGTTGGAGGCGAAGGCGGTGATGGCCTGCGCGCTCTGGGCGATCACCAGGGTGTAGGCGCGGGTGCCGCTGAAGTTGTTGCTCGAGGTGGCGCGCACGGTGAAGTTGAACGAACCCGCCGCGGTCGGCGTACCCGACAGCACGCCGCCGCTGGACAAGGTCAGCCCGGCCGGCAACGCGCCGGCGGTGACCGCGAAGGTGTACGGCGCGGTGCCGCCGTTGGCGCTGGTGGCGCTGAGCGTCTGCGAATAGGCCGTATTGAATGCGCCGTTAGGCAAGGTTGCGGGGTTGACCGTCACCGCGACCGTGACGCAACTGAGCGCGACATTGGTGACATCGGCGTTGATCGCCAGGCCGCTGGCCGGAGCGACCGTGCACTGCTGGCCCGCAGGTGCGCTGAGCACGCTGACGGTCCAGTTGGCGCCTTGCGGCAGACGGGTGGGAAACACGAAGGTCGTCGCGGCCTGCGCCACCACGACTTGCTGCGAACTGACCGGGTTGGTGCCGGCGAGTTGCAACGTGACCGGACCGGTCTGACCGGTCGCGGTGCCGCCGACCGAGAACTGGGTCGGCGCGAAACAGATCAGCGCCGCGCCGTTGCCGGCCTGCACGCCGTTGTTGATGGTGACCGCAGACAGACCGGTCGCGCCCGAGCTGCCGCCCGCGCCGCCGCCGCCGCCGCCGTTCCAGTTCTGCTGGCAGCCGGTGGTGCCGACGCCGGCACCGCCGCCGCCCGCGCCGACCGTGGCGCCGCCGCCGCCGCCGCCGCCGTAACCGGCACCGACGAAGGAACCGGAGAAATTGAAGGCGTCGCCGCCATTGCCGTTGGCGGCATTGCCCACGGTGGCCGGAAAGCTGCCGCAGCCGGCGCCAGCCGCACCGCCGGTGCCGACCGTGCCGCCGCCGCCGCCGAACGGACCGGGGCCGCCGGGCACGGTCGCGCCCGCGCCGCCGGTACCGCCGCCGCCGACACCGCCGGCGCCGCCGGCGATCACGTTGGCCGTGCTCCAGCCGGCGTTGCCGCCACCGCCGCCGCCGCCGGCGATGCCAACCCGGTTGCCGATGCCGTTGCCGCCCACGCGCAGATCGGTGGCGCCGCCGCCGATGCCGTCGACCCCTTCGCCGATGCCGCCGGGATTGACCGCCTGCGAGCCCTGGCCGCCGACCCAGATCGACAGCGTCGCGCCCGGCGTGACCGCCAGGGTGCCGCGAACGCGTCCGCCCAGCCCACCCGCGCCGCCCGGAGAATTCGGGCTGCCGCCGATGGTGCCGGCGCCGCTGCGACCGGCGCCGCCCTGCGCGCCGCTGAGGTACACGGTCAGCGAATGCACGCCGGCCGGCACCGTGGTGGTCTGCTCGCCGCCGGTGAACCCGAAGGCCGCCGGGACTTCCCCGACCCCGCAGCTCTGGGCCTGCGCCGCGCCGGCCAGGCCGAGGCCCGGCAGCAACAACACCCAACCCACCCGCGCCGACGGACTCGCACACACGCGCAGCGCCGCTCGGGCGCGCAGCGCCCAGTTCTTTAAACCGATCATGTTGTCCCCTAGACCGACCACTTCCCCGCGGCCGAAAAAAACCGATGCCTCTGACTGCGCCGCAAGCGGCGCGCCACGAACATGCGACCCCGATCACACAATAAATACGTACTCAATCCACGCCAATCCCGTTTATCGGGTAGTCGCCGTGGCTGCCGTTACCGTCCTGAAACATCCAGGGTTACTGGCATGTAACGCAAAGAGGTGCCAACAGCGGCCGTCAAAAACGTAAATAGTTCGACATTGATGTGTCTTGGTACGTCTTCACAGGGCAGTCGGATGCAGGCGACCCGCCGGGGACGGCGGGTCGGGCACCAAGGGGAAGAACCGCAACGGGTTCTGAAGCGTTCGAACTACGAGGTCTTTTGCGGGAGGGGCGTCAGCCCCGACGCCTTTCGATCCGACGCCTTTCGATCCGACGCAGTGAGGCCGCCGGCGACCTGAGCGCCGTCGGCCCGAAGCGGTGCAGTTGGCCGGCGGCCTGAGCGAAGCGCGTCGGGGCTCAAGCCCCTCCCACAACAGCTCCTCAGCGCTCGATACCGGTCGAGGTCATGCCTCCAGCCACGTAGCGATGCGATTGCGCTCAGTCTGCATTTGCGGGCAAGCGAGGAAATCGTTGACGTTTGGTTCAAAGCGATGATCTATCTGGCAAATTGCCTCGTCAGCCAGATACTTAAGCGACTTCGGGTCGCCGACCGCAAGAACGTCTGTCCATGCGCCAATCGCGCTAAAAACGAACCGTAGACGTGGATCCATATCGCCTTCGGTGAGCACACCTTTTTCAATCCGCTCGTCGAGCGCTTTGAGCGCATCGGCCGGTGCCGTGAGTGCGCTTGCCATCGCTTCGTGCAAGGCATCACTTGCATCGCTATCGAGCTCGCATGCAAGGTCCACCTCATCGAGATGCGCCGCGGCAATCACCTGACGGATCGTGTCTCGGGCAAAGGCCATGCGTTGCGTCGGGGAGGCTTTTTCGATTGCATCGGCCAGCCAGGCATCAAACGCTTTGAAATCCAAGGCATGCGTCTCCAACGCTCAATGAATCATTGTGACTGACTGCGCGCCATGTGCCGCAAAAGCCCTGTCGCGAACAAGATGGCAAAGAGGGCTTTTGTGGGAGGGGCTTCAGCCCGACGCTTTTCGATCCGAGCCGTTGTTGTGGCCGGCGACCTGAGCGAACAGCGTCCGGGCTGAAGCCCCTCCCACAAGAGACCTCGCGGCAGTCGCATCAGCTCTCGTATTCGTATCGGCTTCTTGTCGGCCTGTCGTACTCCGCGCCTGCTGGCTTATCCAGCCGCTCGTGGATTTTCGTCTTGCCTACGGCCCTTGACGCTGTCGCCGCCATGGCGCAGTCGCCCAATACCGGCGACAACCGCTCGCGGGCGACGGCCTCACGCCGGCCACCGGCCGGCCCGCCCTCGCCCGCGAGCAGCGGGCTGCTTCGAACAACGGCGAACCTCCTCGATCAGCCGCCCTCCATCGTTGAGATCAATCGCTGGCGAATCAGTCCCGATCCGATCAGTACGCCCCGGCCGGCTTGGGCCGCGGTTCGAACATCGGCACGGTGACGCCGCGGGCTTCGCTGCCGTCGGCCTTCCACACCAGGGTTTCGGCCGGGAACTCTTCCTTGCGGGTCATCGCATCGACCTTGCCCGCGATCAGCTTGGCCGCGTTCTTGGCGTCGGGGTTCCAGGCGAATACGCCGGCCGCGCCGTACCACACCGCCGGGGTCGCGGCGTCGAGGCGACGGTCGGGGCACATCGTGTAGCTGCGCTGCGCCAACACCCGCAACGCACCGACCGGAACCGCGCGGATGCCCGGCGTGGTGCGTTCCTTGGAATGGCCGGGGCAGATCCGCGCAGCTTCGGCGATCGCCGATTCGTAGACCTGGGCGTCGCTTTGCGCGCAGGCGGCGTTGGCGGCGAGCGCGAGGGCTACCGCGGCCGCGGTCTTGAACAACAAGGGGGATGAAGACCGGGGGAATAAAGACGTACGTCGATCGAATGACATGCACTGCTCCTTGGTTTACTTCAGGGTCCCGACGGACCGGCGGATCGAAGTCCTGGCTGCCGTGCCGCCCGGCGCATCGGCGCGGCGGGCGACGTGGCAGACCGATCGCGTCGGGCCGAGCATACCCAGCCCGGCTCAGGCGCTTGTGAGCGAAGCGTTACGTCCGCGCGGCGGTCGAATCAGCATTCATGCGCCCTCGCCGCCCGTCGCGCCATGGCGGCCCGCGGGCCGGGCCGAGTACAATCCGGGCCGGTCGCGTCGATCGTGCCTGCACTGCGGCGCGCCGCCGCGCGGGCCCCGGGATGGTCGATCCGGGTCGTGCAACCGCTTGAATTTCAAACCTTCGGCCCCGTAGCTCAGCTGGATAGAGCATCCCCCTCCTAAGGGGAAGGTCACACGTTCGAATCGTGTCGGGGTCGCCACCTCCACGGCCGCGCGCCCTGTCGCGCGCCGTCCGCGTCCACAGGACGCGTGCCACCCACCGCTTTTCTTTATGCCGCGCCACCGGCGTGCCACCACATGGAGCTTTCGGTATGACTCACCCCGTTCTCGCCGCACTCGGACTCAACGACACCGAGTCCGGCACCTACCTCGGTCACGGGCAATGGGCGACGACCGCCGACGCCGGCGTGCTGGAACCGGTCAACCCCACCGACGGCGAAGTGCTCGCGCGCGTGCAGGCCTCCTCGCAGAGCGACTACGACACCATCGTCGAGCGCGCCCAGGCCGCGTTCGCGGTGTGGCGCACCACCCCGGCCCCGCGCCGCGGCGAAGCCATCCGCCTGTGCGCCGACGCGCTGCGTAAGCACAAGGACGCGCTGGGTTCGCTGGTCGCGCTGGAAATGGGCAAGTCCAAGCCCGAGGGCGACGGCGAAGTGCAGGAAATGATCGACATCGGCGATTTCGCCGTCGGTCTGTCGCGCCAGTTGTACGGCCTGACCATGCATTCGGAGCGTCCGGGCCACCGCATGTACGAGCAGTGGCATCCGCTCGGCATCGTCGGCGTGATTTCCGCGTTCAACTTCCCCGTCGCGGTGTGGGCGTGGAACGCGTTCATCGCGGCGATCTGCGGCGACATCACCATCTGGAAGCCCTCGCCCAAGACCCCGCTGTCGGCGATCGCCTCGATGAAGGTCTGCAACGAAGCGCTGCGCGCCGGCGGCTTCCCGGACATCTTCTTCCTGTTCAACGATGCCGGCACCGAGCTCGCTTCGAACTTCGTCGACGACAAGCGCATCGGCCTGGTCAGCTTCACCGGTTCGACCAAGGTCGGCCGCATCGTCGGCGAGCGCGTCGCCCGCCGCATGGGCCGTTCGCTGCTGGAACTGGGCGGCAACAACGCCATCATCGTCGACGCCTCGGCCGACCTGAAGCTGGCCATTCCGGCGATCGCGTTCGGCGCGGTCGGCACCGCCGGCCAGCGCTGCACCACCACGCGCCGTCTGTTCGTGCACGAGTCGATCCATGACGACGTGCTGGCCAAGCTGGTCGCCGCGTTCAAGCAGGTCGAGAAGAAGATCGGCGACCCGACCGACCCGACCAACCTGATGGGCCCGCTCAACAGCCGCGACGGCGTGCAGGCCTACCTGGACGCGATCGAAAAGGCCAAGGCCAGCGGCGGCACCGTCGCCACCGGCGGCGCGGCGATCGAGCGCAAGGGCAACTTCGTACTGCCGACCATCATCACCGGCCTGACCAACGACGCCGAAGTCGTGCAGACCGAAACCTTCGCGCCGATCCTGTACGTGATGAAGTTCAAGACGCTCGACGAAGCCATCGCGCTGCAGAACGACGTGCCGCAGGGCCTGTCGTCGTCGATCTTCACCGCCAACCTCAAGGCCGCCGAAGCGTTCCTGTCGGCGGCGGGTTCGGATTGCGGCATCGCCAACGTCAACATCGGCACCTCCGGCGCCGAAATCGGCGGCGCGTTCGGCGGCGAGAAGGAAACCGGCGGCGGTCGCGAGTCGGGTTCGGATGCGTGGCGCGCGTACATGCGCCGTCAGACCAACACGATCAACTACTCCGATGCGCTGCCGCTGGCGCAGGGCATCAAGTTCGATCTGTAAGCCGACACGGCAAGCATGGCGTTTTTCGATCCGCCGCACGGTCCACTGCCGCCGGGGTTTCCCCTGGCGGCCGTGGATGCGTCGGGTCGGCCTATCGTCGAAGGCAGCCGGGTCCGCATCCCGGTCATGCCGCACTCGCTGATCCACGATCTGCCCGCCGAAGACGTCGCGCGTCTGCGCAGCGTTGAAGGCCAGGTGCTGCCGGTGCTGGAAATCGATGGCTACGGCCATCTGTGGTTCGGCGAACACGATCCATGGTTCAGCCTGAGGCCAACCGAAGTAGTTCTCGAAAGCGAATCTGTTTAAACAGGCAACACAGCGTGTTATTGATTGAACTCAGTGCCGCAAGCCCGCGCCACGCGCCAGTGCACAGTCGACGGATTTCGACACGGCCTCTGGCCCTTGCTGAGGGATCATGAAGATCGGCATCCATCGCGACGTCCCGCCGCTGCCGCAACGCGAAGATGCGCTGTTTCTGATCGAAGGCGTGCTCGAACCGTTGTACGTCGAAGACGAGCCGGAGCAGCTGCTGCGCCGGATCGCGCAACCGCCTCGCGATGCGATCGTCCGCGACCGCGCCAAGGCTCCGATCGACGCGCTGATCGCGCAGGCGGCGAACGATATCGAGCGCGCGCTGTATTTCGCCGAATACGTGCAGTACTTCGCTTGCCTGATCGAAGGACAGGTGGTGTGCGGAGAATTCGCCGGCGCCGAGAAGCTCAGGCCCGGCCACCGCGTCAAGGCCGTGGTTTCCCGCAGCGGCGGCGTGTTGTATGCGCACGCGATCCTCGATCCGCAGCAAGGCTATGTCTGGACGCATCACCCCTTGGGCAGCGCCACGGATGCGAAGGCGGGCCGCTTGTTTGCATGGTGGACGTTCTGTTTCGCGTATCCGTGCATGGCGGCGACGGTGTGGCTGCTCGGACCGGGCCGATGGGATGCGCTGCAACTGCAGTTGCTGGTCCTGACCGGTTGCGCTGTCGTCTGCGCCAGCATGGCCTTGACCGGCAATTGGGGCATGCTGGCGCCCAGCGAAACGCCGACCCGCATCTTCGGCCTGCTCGGCTTCGTCGATCCGCAGCGGGTCGATCTGCTGCAGTATCGGATCTGGTGGGTGCAGATGCGCAAGTTCCGCCAACTCATCGCCGCCAATAAGAAAGCGCTGCGCTCGGGCCGGATGAAACCCATCGTCGAGCCCGAACTCCTGCGTCAATCCAGCGACAGCACTCGCCATGTCCACGATTACCGGCAGGCGATCGCGGATGGAAAAGTGGCGGTGATTCGCTGAGGGATGGCGTGAAGTGTTGGGATGACCGGCAACGCGGCATTGTGATCGAGCGGTTGAACGAATGCGCCTGCTGATGTGGGAGGGGTTTCTACCCCGACGCTTTTCGCTACGCGGCGGTGAAAGTTTCCGGCGACCTGAGCCGAGAGCGTCGGGGTTGAAACCCCTCCCACAACAGACCTCGAACCATCTCGAGTCCTTGAGTTTCTTTGCTTGCTGGCCCACGCGTTCACCCTCGGCGGACCACGATCCACGCACCTGAATGCGGCGTTCCAATCAACCCCCGCGTCGGCCATGAGCCCGCGGTCGCAGACTGCGAGCGCATCGCTTGACCCCTGCCCGCACGCGTGCCTAGCGTGGCCTCGCCAGATGGACTGGCGCCACATGAAGGATGTCTTGTGAACAAAGGGAACCGTAGCATTCGCTTGACCGCGGTCGCCGTCGGAGTATTCGGCTTCGCCGCCTCGCTCACCGCCTTCGCCGGACCACCGTGGGGATGCGACCACTGCCTGCCGGCGTACTACGCCTGCCAGACCCTCCCCGATCCCAACCCCACCTGCCTGGAGCAGTTCTGGCAATGCCAGATGGACAACGGCTGCATCATCACCATGCCGGAGTGATCGCGACAGGCGCGCGGTAGGTACGATCCGCAAGGCCCGCGAATGCGCGGGCCTTGCGTCGATGCGTCGATGCGGCAATGCAAGATCGCGTCCGCTTTTGTGGGAGGGGTTTCAACCCCGACGCTTCCGGCTTAGGTCGCCGGAAACTTCACCGCCGCGTAGCGAAAAGCGTCGGGGTTGAAACCCCTCCCACAACAAACCTCGAAGGCTCCTGAGCGCTCCAGGTTTCCTCGCACCGGTCTTCGCCCTCGCGCCTGCCGGACCACGATCCGCCCAGCTGAATGCGGCGTTTCACTCGCCCCCCGCATCGGCCATGAGCGCGCGGTCGCAGACTGCGAGCGCATCGCTTGACCCCTGCCCGCACGCGTGCCTAGCGTGGCCTCGCCAGATGGACTGGCGCCACATGAAGGACGTCTTGTGAACAAAGGGAACCGTAGCATTCGCTTGACCGCGGTCGCCGTCGGAGTATTCGGCTTCGCCGCTTCGCTTACCGCTTTCGCCGGCGCGACCGGTTGGGGCTGCGACCATTGCCTGCCGATTTATTACGACTGCACGGCCGCCAACCCGGACAACCGCGACGGCTGCCTGGCGGAATTCTGGAACTGCCAGACCTCGAACGGCTGCATGATCACCCTGCCGCCGGACTACTGATCTCCAGCAGCGCGAGCAGTAACCGACAAGGCCCGCGAACGCATATTCGCGGGCATTGTCCGATGACGCCGCTGCAAATATCGCCAGACGACTGCGAGTCGCCGGCGTTGCGGTTATTGCGCGCCGAACGACGAGCGGCGCATGCAATGCGCTCGCAGTCGCGGATGCGCCGAACGAGCCACGGCAACGACGACCCCAAGCTCGCCCGCGACGCGTCGATTCCCGATCGCGAGCTCGCTCCCGGATCGCGACGCAGTTGGCTTGACCGCCCCCAAGGCCGCGTCTAGCGTGATCGCGCCAGGTGGACTGGCGACACACACAAGGACGACTCGTGAACATCAGCAAGCGTGTCACCCGCCTGGACCTCCTCGCCGCGGGCGTGTTCGGTTTCGCCGCTTCGCTCACCGCTTCGGCGGGACTGCGCGATTGCTCGCACTGCCTGCCCTCGTATCACGCCTGCGTGCAGAGCGGCAATCCGGATCCCCAACCCAGCTGCCTGGAACAGTTCTGGGACTGCGAACGCGCCGGCGGCTGCCCGATCAGTTTCCCGATCGATCCCTGAGCGAAACCGCTCCGGTCAGCGCAACCCCACGCACTTGCGCAATGCAACCGCGGATATCCATCCGCGGTTTTCGCATGCGCGTGCGCCACGCATGCACGCAAACCATGCGTGACCCGTCGTATGCTGCGAGCCTTGTCACGCAACCCAAGGAGGGCACCGGGTGCAAACTCCCACTCGTGAAACCAACCCGCTGGCCGTCATCAGCTTGATCTGCGGCCTTCTGAGCTGGTTCGTGCTGCCGATCGTCGGCAGCATCGGCGCGATCGTCAGCGGCCACATGGCGCGCGCGCAGATCGGCCGCGAACCGACCCGCTACGAAGGCGACGGCATGGCCATCGCCGGCCTCGTGCTGGGCTGGGCCTCGGTGATCGTGGGCCTGCTGACCCTGCTGGTGGTGGTGCTGTTCTTCGGCGGCCTGGCCGCGGTGTTCGCCTTCGCCGCCAATCAATGAATCCGGCGCGCGGACGAGCCAGGCATCGGCGCGCGCCGCGACTTCGCGAATTTGAGCGGCGCGCGCCGTAAACTGCTGCGGCGCAGCTTGTTCCGCGCACGTCCTCGTCACAAGCTGGGCCCGGCCAGATGGACTGGCGCTAAGGACAGGACACCTTCAATGAAGACATGGACCCGTACAGCCCGCCTGACCGCGATCGCGGCCGGCGTTTTCGGCTTCTCCGCCTCGCTGACCGCGTTCGCCGCGGTCGACAAATGCCACCAGTGCTACACCGACGTGCTGGAGTGGTGCGAGGCCAACACCCCCAATGCGACGCCGAGCTGCTGGCTGCAGTACCGCGCCTGCCTGACCGCGAACCGCTGCCAGATCGTCATCGAGCCCTGAGCTCTCGGGCCGGCCGCGACCGATGTCGCCGGCCGGCTTCGCCCACGGACGTACATGGCGATCCGCATGCCAGCGCACGGCCCCGGCGCGTGATCGATTCGCGCTGCATCGCCCGCGGCCGCGCCGGTTTCGCGCCTGCGAGCCCGCGCCGTGGGAGCGCCACGCCTTTTGCAGGACGCCTGTCGCCAGGATTTTCGCCTCGCCGCACCCATGCCACCGTCAGCAACGCCGCACTCATCCCAACCAAGGACAGACCCGATGAAGACCCGTAACCGCTCCACCCGCCTGGCCCTGATCGCCCTGGCCGCCTTCGGTTTCGCCGCCTCGCTGTCGGCGGTGGCGTCCGACGACGCGGCCTGCCGGCAGTGCCGGCTCGAATACGAAAACTGCCTGATGTACAGCGAAATTCCCGGCGGCGGCAACTGCGACGCGCGCTTCGCCCAGTGCGTGCGCACGCTCGATTGCCCGGTCGAAGAGATCTGATTCGCGCCTCGACCCGCGCCGTCGCGGCCATCGTCTGCGCACCGCGTGGAGCCATCGATCGCCTACGGGAGACAAACTCGATGAACACTCACAACCGCACCAAGCGCCTGGGCCTGATCGCCCTGGCGGCGTTCGGCTTCGCCGCTTCGCTTTCGGCGATGGCGGACGACCGGAACACTTGCGAAAGCTGCCGGATCGATTGGGAGTACTGCCTGGGGACTTCCTTGCCCCAGGACGCCCACGTATGCGACGTGCGTTACGTGCAGTGCGTAGTTCCCCTCAATTGTCCGATCTCGAATTATTGATCCTGTCCCGGACCGCGCCCGCACGCGGCGCGGTCCGGATGCGAACGAAACCCGCCGAAACCGCTGCAGGAGCGGCGCAAGCCGCGACCGCGACACCGCAACCACGGCAAACGCCGGATATAGCTTGCCCCGCAAACGAAACACTGCGGTTGCGGCTCACGACCGAAGCGAATCCCGATGGCACGCCGCTACCGCAAGGGCGGTTCCCATTCCAAGCGCACGCCGTCCGCCCGCGCCATGCACGAACACCGCGGCCGGACAGGCCGGACAAAACGGCGCAACGCCCCGATACGTCCAAGCCAGCACAGATACGCGCTTGGACGCAGGAGCGTGCGCCCGCGCGAACTCAACCGGGCGGCACGCAGAACGGGAATTCGGCCTGGCGCAAGCACTCCCCGTGTTGTTCGTAACAAGCCAGGTCGCCCGGATTGCTGGTCATGCAGATTTGGAACAGCAGTCGGCAGCGTGCGCAATCTTCCTCGCCGGCCGTTGCGGCGAGCGAGGCGGCGAAACCGAACAGGCCGATCGCGAGCGCGGTCAGGCGGATGCTGCGATAACTCATGTTCACGAGAATCCCTCCTGTAATGCCAGTCCGTTCTGGTGCAGCCCACGCTAGGCGGCGCCGACGGGAAGGGTCAAGCAAGGGGTACGCGTTTCGCGATCGCCGGCGTGAAATACAACGCGACGATGCCTGGTGGCGGCGGATACGCATTGCGGTCCGCGCCGGTCCGGCGGCGGCGATCGGTTCGGAACATGCCGCTCACACAGCACGCCGATGTGCGTGCGCGCCCGTCCACCACGCAGCGCTCGCCCCCAAGCGCCCGCTTGGGCGATAATCCGCGTTCCCCGACCCGAGTGCCCCCCGACCTCGTGTATAGCCTTGCCCGCCCCTTCCTCTTCGGACTGGACGCCGAACGCGCGCACGGCCTCGGCCTGACGGCGCTGGAGACGGCTTATCGCAGCGGCCTCAACCCGCTGATGGCCCGGCCGCCCAAGCCGCTGCCGACCAAAGTCCTCGGCCTGAGCTTCCCCAACCCGGTCGGCCTGGCCGCCGGTCTGGACAAGAACGGCGCGCACATCGACGCGCTGCTGTCGCTGGGTTTCGGCTTCATCGAAATCGGCACCGTCACGCCCAAGCCGCAGGCCGGCAATCCCAAGCCGCGCATGTTCCGGCTGCCCGAGCAGCAGGCGGTGATCAATCGCCTGGGCTTCAACAACGAAGGCGTCGACGCGCTGGTGCGCAACGTCGCCAAGGCCCGGCGCAAGCGCGGCCTGCTCGGCATCAACATCGGCAAGAACAAGGACACGCCCAACGAGAGCGCCGAGGACGATTACCTCTACTGCCTCGAACGCGTGTACCCGCTGGCCGACTACATCACCGTGAACATCTCCTCGCCCAATACCGCCGGCCTGCGCGAACTGCAGGAAGAGCAGTCGCTGCGGCGGCTGGTCGGCAACCTGCGCGAGGCGCAGGAGAAGCTGGCCGCGCGCGAGGGCAAGCGGGTGCCGATGCTGGTCAAGATCGCGCCGGACCTGTCCGACGACGACATCGAGGCCGCCGGCCGCGTGCTCGGCGAGTTGCAGGTCGACGGCGTGATCGCGACCAACACCACCATCGCCCGCGACGGCGTGGAAGGCAGCGCGTTCGCGAACGAGATGGGCGGCCTGTCCGGCCGGCCGCTGATGACCCAGTCGACCACGGTGCTGCGCAAGATGCGCACGCGCCTGCCCGAGAGCATCCCGATGATCGGGGTCGGCGGCATTCTGTCGGGCGCCGACGCGGTGACCAAGATGGCCGCCGGTGCGAGCCTGGTGCAGTGCTACTCGGGCCTGGTGTACCGCGGCCCGGCGCTGGTGCATGAATGCGTCGACGCCATCCGCCGCCGCAAGGAAGCGCCCAGCCGCGGTCACGTGCCGCCGACGATCTGAGCCGCCGCCATCGCTTCCCAGTCCGCCCGCTTTTCGATGTCACTCCATCCGGCCTTCGCGCATGACCGCTGAACCGCGCATCGTGCGCGACGCTGAGCTGCGCCACCGCAATACCTTCGGCGTGGCCGCGCGCGCGCCTTGGCTGGTGTCGATCGACGACGCCGCGGCGCTGCCGCAGGCCTTGCGGACCGGCCCGTTGAACGACGGCATCGCGCTGACCCTCGGCGGCGGCAGCAACCTGCTGTTCGCCGGCGATCCGGCCGGCGCCGTGCTCGAACTCAGCGGCCGCCGCATCGCGACCCTCGGCGGCGACGGCGACCACGCGATCGTGCGCGCCGACGCCGGGGTGATCTGGCACGAGTTCGTCATGCACAGCCTCGCCCAGGGCCTGGCCGGCCTGGAAAACCTGGCGCTGATCCCCGGCACCGTCGGCGCCTCGCCGATCCAGAACATCGGCGCCTACGGCGTTGAGGTGCGCGACTTCGTGCACGCGGTCGAAGCCTTCGAACCGGCCAGCGGCCAGTGGCATCGCTTCGACAACGCCGCCTGCGCATTCGCCTACCGCGACAGCCGCTTCAAGCAGTCGCCCGATCGCTATCTGATCACCGCGGTCGAATTCGCGCTGCCGCGCGCGCCCGCGCTCAAGCTCGACTACGCCGGCATCGGCGAGGAACTCGCGGCGATGGGCGTGAGCGCGCCGACGCCGCAGACGGTGGCCGATGCGGTGATCGCGATCCGCCGGCGCAAACTGCCCGATCCGGCGGTGCTCGGCAATGCCGGCAGCTTCTTCAAGAACCCGATCGTGGCCGCCGCGCAGGCCGAAGCCTTGCTCGCGCAGCATCCGACGATGCCGGTGTTCCGCGGCGCCGATGCCGACACCCGCAAGCTGTCGGCGGCCTGGCTGATCGACGCCTGCGGCTGGAAAGGCCATCGCGACGGCGACGCCGGCGTGTCGGCCGCGCACGCGCTGGTGCTGGTCAACCACGGCGGCGCCGGCGGCCTGCAACTGCTCGACCTCGCCCGCCGCATCGCCGACTCGGTGCAGGCGCGGTTCGCGGTCGCGATCGAACCCGAGCCGCGCATCGTCGGCGCGCGCTGGTGAGCGCAACCCCGGCGCATCCGCTGCGTGCCGCCGGCCTGATGTTGGCGAGCACCTTGTGCTTCGGGGTCATGGCGATCGCCATCCGGCTGGCCTCGGCCTCGCTGCACACCTTCGAAATCGCGTTCTTCCGCAACCTGTTCGGACTGCTGGCGGTGTTGCCGTTGTTGCTCGGCGCGCAGCGCGCCGAACTGCGCACCCGGCAACTGCCCAAGTATTTCGTGCGCTGCCTGATCGGCATGTTCTCGATGCTGGCCGGGTTCTGGGCGCTGGGCCATCTGCCGTTGGCGCAGGCGATTTCGCTGACTTATTCGACCCCGATCTTCGTCACCATCGCCGCGGTGCTGTTCCTGCGCGAACACGTGCGCGCGCGGCGCTGGCTCGCGGTCGCGGCGGGCTTCATCGGCGTGTTGATCATCGTTCGGCCCGGCTCGGCGGAATTCTCGGTCGATAGTCTGGCGGCGTTGCTCGCCGCGGTGCTCGGCGGGGTGATCGCGATCCAGATCAAGCAACTGTCGAAGGTCGACTCGGCCAACACCATCGTGCTGTACACCTACGCGTTCTGGGTGCCGATGTCGCTGCTGCCGGCCTTGTTCGTGTGGCAATGGCCGCAGGGCATCACCTGGCTGTGGATCGCCGCCGCCGGGTTGTTCGGCACCGGCGGGCAGGTGCTGTGGACGCATGCGCTGAAGCTCGGCGAAGTTTCGGCGCTCACCCCGATCAGCTTCACCCAGTTGCCGCTGGTCGCCGCCGCCGGCTGGCTGTGGTTCGGCGAAACGCTGGACATATACACGGTGATCGGCGCGGCGATCATCCTCGGCTCGAACGCCTACATCGCCCATCGCGAAGCGGTGCTGGCGCGGCGGCGTGCGTCGGCCGCATCGACGGCGGGCGCGGTGCCGGGCGAGTAGCCACGCAGCGAACTAGGCTCCCTGTAGGAGCGGCGCGAGCCGCGACCGCGAACCACCCGATCGCGGCGCAACCATCTTTCGCCGCAAACGTGACGCAGCGCGGTCGCGGCTCGCGCCGCTCCTACCGTGCGACACGAAACCACTGCGCGTTCTGCCAAAACACCGTGAGTCGTGATCGCAAACTCATCGATCGCCGCAACCATGCACCATCGCCGCCGCGGCTCGCGTCACATCCGTCCCCGCAGCCGCCACGACACCCCACCGCCGACACGCAGTCGCAGTGACGCAGCACACGTGCGCGCAATAGGCGATGCGGGTCACATGCTGCAGCGCACGAACCCGCGCGCGCGCCGCGCCGTTTCGTGACGGTTTCAGGGGCAATAGCGGCCACCGGTAGCCGCAATCGCGGCCAATCTGCGGCGGCGCCGGTAAACAGGCCCCATCGCAATTGACCCGTCACGCCGCCGCCGCTATTCCGGACGCTGCAGTACGGAGGGGAACCGGCCGCGCGCACGCCCTAGCTCGCGCCGAACACGCGTTTCGCTCCTCCCTTCATGACGATCCAAAGGAGAGAGACATCATGGCAGTCAGCCGCTATCTGGCCGTCGCCCTCGTGGGCGGCGCCGTCGCCTTGTCCAGCCAGCCCTCGCAGGCCGAACAGGGCGATTACGGATTCTTCCAAACCATCCGCAACCTGGTGTCGCCGCCCAAGGCCGACAACAAGGTTCAGGCCGCGCAACGCACCGGCCAGTATCCGTTGCTCAGCCGCGACGCCGCGCGCGCCGACGGTTTCGACCCGGCCGCGTACTACCAATGGCAGACCGTGCAACTGCCGGTGGAAACCGGCGCGATCTGCGGCAACGGCTCGCCGTACAAGATCTTCGTCAACCGCGTGCCCAACACCACCAACACCATCATCTACATGGAAGGCGGCGGTGCGTGCTGGGACTACGCCAGCTGCACCGGCGCGACCGGCGTGCGCGGCGCGCGCAATCCCAACGGCGTGCCCGACGACTACATGAAGCTGCTCAACCCGGGCGCCAGCCTGGTCAGCCCGTTCGTCACGCGCGTGAGCCCGTTCGATGCGGTCAAGACCCAGAACTGGAACATGGTCTACGTGCCGTACTGCACCGGCGATATCTACAGCGGCGACAAGGTCGCGATCTATCCCGATCCGAGCGGACAGCAGCAGCCGCTGGTGTGGCACCACAACGGCCTGCGCAACACCCGCGCGATGACCGCCTGGCTCAAGGACAACCTGCCGCGTCCGGGCCAGATGCTCAGCACCGGTTGCAGCGCCGGCGGCGCCGGCAGCCTGATCGCCTACGACTCGGTGCGCAGCGATCTGGCGCCGAGCAGCGCCTACCTGATCGACGATTCCGGCCCGATCTTCCCGACCCCGCGCAACGGCAATCCGGCCGAATATCCCTCGCAGCCGCTGATGACCAAGATCCGCGACGTGTGGGGCCTGGACGCGCCCAACGGCCCGCTGGCCTTCCTCGCCGCCGGTCTGCCGCAGGTCGACCTCAACGAACTGGGTTCGATCTATCCGGCGCTGGCCAACAAGCACCGCAACGACCGCCTGGGCCAGACCCATTTCTGGCAGGACCTGAACTATTCGTCGTACTCGTACGAACGTTTCCACGACGACATCGCGCAGGCGCCGAACCAGGCCGCGAAGGAAGCGCTGATCCACGCCAAGTGGGGCGCCGACACCACCCGCCTGGCCGCGCGCTTGAACACGCTGGACAACTTCGGCGGCTACTTCCCGCAGTACCGCGCCTTGAACGAGAGCCACTGCACGACCATCGTCGACTTCAAGAACGGCGACGTGCAGGCGCAGAACCTGGAGTTGAAGAACTTCATCGACAGCGTGCTCGACGGCAACGGCAAGGTGCTCGACGCCAGCGAAGCCAGCGACGCGGCCGACAAGGCCAAGCCGTTCAACCTGCTGTACTGGCTGGTCGACCAGCTGCTGGCCTGATGAGACGATAAGGCATGAATCGCAACATCCTCATGCTGGGTCTTGCACTGACCGTCGCGGCCTGCGCCGCGGCGGTCAGCCTGGGCTGGAACCCGCTGCGTCCGGCCCGCGCCGACGCCGCGCCCGCGGCCGCCGGCGCGCGCGCCACCGGCAAACCCGATCCGTCCTTGCACAACCTGCTGGCGACGCCGAAAGCGCGCGATTACCAGCAGCGCAAGCAGTTCCAGGCCGATGCCCACGACTTCTTCCGCAAAGCCGCCTCGCTCGGCCCGGCCGAACGCGAACGCCGCGCGCAGACGCTGCGCCAGGACATCGAACGCTACGAAAACGCGAGCGAACTGTCGGCCGGCGAATCCATGCTGCTGCGGGTCGGCCTGATCCAGGCCACCGTCGCCGACGAAGCGCAGCAGGCGGCGATGGTGCAGCAACTGGCGGCGCGCTACCGCGCCGATGCGCAGCGCCGCGAACAGCAGTGGATCGAACAGCAGCAGCACGACCCGCAGTTCCAGGCCTACAAGCAACGCGAACGCGTGGTGGTCGCCGAGGTGTTGGCGATGCAGCAGATTCCCGGCGGCGTGACCCGCGACGAGTATCTGCGTCAGCGTTTGCAGGCGGAGCGCGAGCGGGTGTATCGGTGAGCGCCAATGCGAGCGGGACACCGAGCCGCCAGAGTTAGTCAGCTTGGCAATCGCTGCGTCAATTCGCCCCCTTTGAAAAAGGGGCTGCGCGCTGCGCAAGCATGATGCCTGTACTTTACTCGCGCGTGGGGGATTTGCTCTTCGGGCGGAGCGCGGCGATCTGCGGGTAAAAGCGAATCCCCCTAGCCCCCTTTTCCAAAGGGGGGAATGCTTCGGGCAGCTGCGTTTTTGTTTGGAATTGCCGCCCCATCTCGTGCTCGCAGCGCAACCCGTCAATCAGCCCATTTTGGAAAAGGGGGCGGCGCGCTGCGCGGGCTCGATGTGTGTACTTGGCCGGTTCGCGCGGGCGATTCGCTTTTCGTGCAGGACGCGGCGATCCGCGAGTAAAAGCGCCCCCCCCTTTCCAAAGGGGGAAACGCTTCGGGAAGCTGCGTCTGCGAACTGAACGTTACGCGTCCTCGGCAACAATCACCCGATTGCGCCCATTGCGCTTGGCCGCATACAACGCCTGATCCGCGCGCGCGAACGTCGCGGCGGTCTCCTCGCCCGCGCGGTAGCTCGCCAGGCCGATGCTGACCGTCAGCGGCAAGCCGACCGGCAGGTTGGCGATCGCTTCGCGCACGAATTCGCATTGCAGCTGGGCCTGCGCCGACGGCGCTTCGAACAGCATCAGGAATTCCTCGCCGCCGTAGCGCGCGACGCTGTTGGGGCCGGCCGAATACAGGCGCAAGGTGTCGGCCACGGCCTGCAGGATGCGATCGCCTTCGGGATGGCCGTGGACGTCGTTGATGAGCTTGAAATGATCGATGTCGAGCACCGCCACCTGCAGCGGCGCGGCCGCGTCGCTGCGCGCCACCGCCTGCTCCAGCGCCAGCGCGAAGGCGCGGCGGTTCGGCAGGCCGGTCAGCGGATCGGTGCGGGTCAAGGCGGTCAGGTCGGCGTTGCTGGCTTCCAGTTCGGCCTGGTATTGCAGCAGTTTGTGCTCGTACCAATCGCTTTCCTGCAACTGCTGGGCGAGCGCGCGGCTGACCCGGCGCAGTTCCAGCAGGCGCGAGGTCTGTTTCGACAACGCCTGCAAGGCGTCGAACTGATGCGGCTGCAATTCGCGCGGCTCGCGGTCGATCACGCACAAGGTGCCGATCGCTTCGCCGCCGGGCGTGATCAGCGGCGAGCCGGCATAGAAACGGATATGCGGATCGTCCGTCACCAGCGGGCTGTCGAAGAAACGTTCGTCGTTGCGCGCATCGGGCACGACCATGGTCCGGTTCGGCTCGAGGATGGCATGGGCGCAGAACGCGAGATCGCGCGGCGTCTGCTGCGCGTCCAGGCCGATGCGCGCCTTGAACCATTGGCGATCGGCGTCGATCAGGCTCACCAGCGCGGTGGGTACGTCGCAGATCGCCGCGGCGATCGCGACGAGGTCGTCGAAGTCCTGTTCCGGCGGCGTGTCGAGGACGCCGTAATGGCGCAGCGCTTCCAGGCGCGCGGTTTCGTTTGCGGGAATCTGCGGTTTCTGCACGGCACCACGTCCGATAATTGTCCGGGTTACGGCGCGTCGGCACCGTTTTTGCGGACGGCGGGTCACGGCCGGCAGTCTAGCAAAACCGCCTGAACCGGCCGTTCCCGGCCCTGCCCCACCCCGCTCGGGCGATCGGCGACCGCCTCGGACGCAGCATGCCGGCCGGGCGCCGTCAATGCGACCCGCGCGCGAACACCTCAACCATCGATATCGGTCACAGCGCTTGCGCGACCGCGGACCGGGCCGGTGTCGCACTGCCTGCAATGTCGAACCGATAGACTCATCGCGGCAAGGCGACGCCGCGAACTCACGCGGCGCCGGCCACGGATCGCCACGATGGAGGACAAGGTGCAGGTGGAAACGAACAATTACGTCGAGCTCAAGAGCGAGATCCTCGACGGCATGCGCAGCTACCGCGAAGACCTGGCGCAGGACGGCGTCGACGCCGGTTACAGCGTGCAGCAGATCGACGAGTGCGAAGGCATCATCGACCGCTTCCTGGACACCATCGCCGCTGCGGCCGAGCGCGGCGACGCGGCCGGCGCGCACGGCGCGGTCAAGGACGCGGTGCTGGGCTTGAATGCGCTCAACGCGCGCTGCGGGCACAGCCTGATCGAGACCGATCAGCGCGAAGGGTTGTGCGAGTTGATCCTGGGCGCGGCGGCGTTGGCCGGCCTGGGTACCGACGGCGAGGACATTACCGAGGAATGGCGGGAGTGGTGAGGCGCGGTCGAGTGGGTCGCGCGGGCGCTTTCGCGATTCGTCGTCGTTGAATTTTCGCGGTCGCGGCTCGCGCCGCTCCTACACGGAGCGAACCGCGACCGCGACACCACGTCCAGCGCGAAACCGGCCGACGCCCGCGTCAATGAAACGACCGCGCCGATCGATCGCGTAAACATCGGTACGAATGTGCCCACCAAAATCCGATGCGCACGACACCCAACAAAAAGCCGGGCCCGCGCACGGACCCGGCTTTTCAAATGCAACGACTCAGCGCGCGGTGACCGTCAACGCCACCCGCAACGCCACCTTCGGCCGGATCGGATCGTCGCTGGCCACGCACACGTAGCCGCTGTGCGCGCCCGGCGCGAGGCCGGCGGTGTTGATGCGCACCCGGTTGGCGACGCTGCCGTTGCCCGGCACCCGGCCGAACGCCCGCTGCGGCGCGCCGATCCACGGCGCTCCGCACTCGCTCTGGCCGTCGATGCTGTAGGCCAGGCCGGCGAAGCCCGCACCCGCCACCCAGGCACCGGCACCGCCCGCGTTCGGCGCGATGGTGCGGAACTGGTTGTCGCCGGTGTTCGAAGCGAACCACACCCAGCGGTTGGCGAAGCTGGTGCGCGCGCTCACCACCAGCCAATAGCGGCCCGGCGCGAGTTCGACGTTCTGGCCGGCGGCGGCGAGGTCCAGGGTGATGTCGGCGCCCTGCACGCTCACGCCGGTCGCGGTCGGCGCAGCGGTGTAGCTCCACACCGCGTTGCCGGCGAGCGGGTTGCTGCTCGGGTTGCCGGCGTTGTCGGCGTACACCGCCCAGGTCAGGTTCGCGGCCGTGCTCGCCAGCGGTTGCCCGCTGGAAACGAAGCCCGCCGAGAACAGCTTGGACAGCTTGGTGGTTTCAGCCAGGGTGAAATCGTCGCTGGAGAACTGCGCCGGCACGCCGGCGCTGGCCGGGTCGGTGTAGATCGTGCTGCGGAAGCCGCTGTTGACGCCTTCGGCGCTGGCGTCGATCAAGGTGCGCGACGCGGTGCCGGTGTTGTCGACCTGGAACTCCAACGGCGCGGCGCTGGTGTTGCCGATGCTGAAGTCGGCGAACCCGCGGCTGCCGGCCGGCAGGGTCAGGGCGACCTGCGGCGGGGCCAGCGCGATCGCCGGCGGCGGCACCGAGACCGCGATCGGCAGATGCAGCTGCGGCGAGTTGCGGTTCAACAGCGGCTGCAGCTCGAGCTTGCCGAAGTGCCAGCTTCCGTCCTTGGCGAAGTTCTGGCTCAGCACCAGCACGCTGACCGTGGTGCTGCTGCCCTGCGCGGACACGAAGATCGGCGGGAAGGCGATGCCGTTGAGGCCCTTGACCTGCGCTAGCCACAATTCAGGCTTGCCCTGGGCGTGGCGGAAGGTGCGCTTGAAGGTGCATGACCCGACGCAGTGGCTCTTTTCCAAGCTCGCCAGATTCAGCGCCGACACGTCGCCGCCGGTCGCCGGGTCGGCGGCCAGGAAGCGCGCGGTGGTCTCGTTGAGCACCAGACCGGACTGGGTGGCGCGATCGACCTGGATGCGGCCCGAGCCCATGTCGAACGCGTCGGCCGGGGTGACCTCGTCTTCGCGGAACACCTCCTGCTTGGCGGTCATCATCAGCGCCGACTTGATCTCGGCCGAGGTCCAGTTCGGCTGCGCCTGACGCAGCAGCGCGGCGGCGCCGGCCTGGTGCGGCGAGGCCATCGAAGTGCCGCTGAGCAGGCCGACCACGTTCTCGCTGCCGGTCAGGGTGGTGCCGGAAATCACCGCGAGCACGTTGACGCCGGGCGCGGTCACGTCGGGCTTGATCAGATCCAGACCTTCGGCCGGTCCGCGCGAACTGAACGCCGCGAGCACGTCGGGCGTGTTCGGGATCGGCGACGGCGGGAAGCCGATGCCGCCGGTGGCGGTGTTGCCGTTGCCGGCGGCGAAATCGCGCAGCGCGTTGCTGTCGGTCTGCGCGGCCAGGAACGCCGGGATCGTCGTGCCGGGCACGCTCGGCGTGGTCAGGGTCGGCTGGTTGTTGGCGATCACCACCGCGACCGCGCCGGCGGCCGTGGCGTTCTGGATCTTGACCGAGAAGTTGCAGGTGCCGCGGCGGATCACCGCGACCGCGTTGCTGAAGGTGCCGGCGGCGAACGGGTTGCAGCCGTCGTCGGCCGCGTCGATGCCGGCGCTGACCCGCAGCGGCGTGGTCGGCGGCAGGGACGCGGTGAACGCGGTGCCGCCGCTGCCCTCGGTCAGTTCGATCGCCTGCAACGCCGGCGGCACGGCGCCGGGGCCGGTCACCTGCAGCAGATAGGCGAAGGTGCCGCGGCCGTGCTGGGCCGCCGCGGTGGTCGAGGTCCAGGGCTGGCGGTGACCGGTGGTGTTCGGGCCGGGGCCGTCGTTGCCGGCCGCCGCGGCGATGAAGATGCCGGCGTCGGACGCGTTGAGGAAGGCCAGCGAGACCGCTTCGCCCCACGGCGAATCGCCGCCGCCGATCGAGTAGTTGATGACGTCCACGCCGTCGGCGATGGCCTGGTCGACCGCCGCCACCGCCGAGGTGTTCGGGCACTGGCCCTGGTTGGTCGCGGCGATGGTGTAGCAGATGTCGTAGGCGATGATGTTGGCGTGCGGGGCGACACCGGAGATGCGGATGTTGCGGCCCTTGAAGTTGGCGGTCCAGGCGTTGCCGGCCGCGGTCGAGGCGGTGTGGCTGCCGTGGCTGTTGGTGTCGCCGAAGCCGGGTTCCTCGCGGATGCCGGCGGCGCCGCAGGTGTTGCCGGGCGGGCCGCAGACGAAGTCCCAGCCGCCGATCAGCTTGTCGTTGCAGCGGCCTTCGTCGACGCCGCCGGGCGCGCAGGTGCCGATGAAGTTGCCGCTGCCGTTGGGATTGACGTGATGATAACCGGTGTCGTCGATCGCCGCGAACGCCGGGCTGCCGAAGTTGATGCCGGTATCGAGAATGCCGACCACCACGCCTTCGCCGCGGAAGTTGGTCGGGTTGGCGTTCCACAACGCCGGCGCGCCGATCAGCTGAGGGCCGACGTCGGTGGCGAGCGGGTACTCGCGGTATTCCTCGACCAGTTCCACGCCGGGCAACTTGGCGATGCGCGCGGCTTCGTTCTGGGTCATGCGGGTGACCACGCCGTTGACCGCGTGGTGCATGCGCCGCTCGATCGCCAGCGGACGGCCGATCAGCGAGCTGATGCCGCGTTCGTGATCGCGCTGCACGGTGTCGAGATGGCGCACGTAGCTGCGCGCCTGGGCGCTGTTGACGTCGATGCGGCGGGTGCCGCCGCCGGCGCTCCTGGCCGCGGCGCTGTTGGCGTTCTGCGCGCCGGCCAGGCGCTGCGGCGCGGGCAGGCCGGCGATTTCGCCGTGGTATGTGCTCAGCGGCGCTTCCTTGTACAGGACGATGTAGCGGCTGGTGTGCGTCTCCAGGCCGCTGTCGGCGCGTTGCGGCGACGGCGCGCCGCCGATCGCGCCGGCGTCGGCCGGCCGGTCGCTGCTCAGGCCGCGTACCGCGGCCCCGGCGAGCGCGGCCAGCCCGATCAGGCTGACGGCGATCGTCAATCGATTGACTGCATGTGGCATCGAGAGGTCCTCCACGTTCGTTCGCGAAGAGACCGCCTCCATGCCTGCCCTGTCCAGGCACGTCGCGGTCCAGAGTCGGGAGGGAGCATCGGCTCCGGCGAACGCCGGCGCGCGCGCCGCGAACGCAGCCGCCGGCGCGTCTGCATGCGTCGGCCGATTCGCTTGCGTCCCCGGCAGGCAGTCCCCACCTGCCGACACACTGCGCGAGAGCGAAAAGTTACGGCGTGATCATTGCCACAGTTCCGGTGCGGTTGCAGATGGCTTTTTTGCATGTTTCAGCGCCGCAACCTCATGAATCGGGATGCGGCGCTTCGCGCATTGCGAATGGGTTTTTTCGCGAACGGGATTGGTTGCCGCCGTGCTTGTGCGTATGGAACTGGTGTGCCGCGTTGCATCGCGGCGAACTGAGCGAAGAGCGTCGGGGATGAATCCCCTCCCACAAAAGACTTCGTGCTTGCGATGCGGCTTGGCGGGCCTCGATTCGATTCGGCTCAATTCGATTCTGTTCGATTCAGTTCAAAGCGATCGCACACATCCGCAGTCGCTACTGAAATGGAATCGATGTGTCGTGTTGCGTCGCGGCGAGCTGAGCGAAGAGCGTTGGAGATGAATCCCCTCCCACAAAAAACTTCGTGCTTGCAATGCGGCTTGAGTAGATTCGATTCGGTTCGATTCAATGCGATCGCACATACCCGCTATCAATACAGATCGACGCAAGCCCGAAGTCTTTTGCGGGAGGGGCTTGAGCCCCGACGCCTTTCGTTCCGCCGCTTCGAATCCCCGCATCCCAGTGGCATGCATCCACGGCCGATGCAACTGCCGCGTACCCCGTATCGATACGCTCGCGATGTTTTCAGCTTAAAAAAAACGGCGCCCTCGCGGGCGCCGTCATCTATCGCATCGCAGTGTACGAATCGGCCGAAAGCTTTACCCAATCGACCGAGTCATCATCGCAATCACCAGCCGAAGCCCGCGCCGATGCCGACCGAGCTTTCCGAATCGCTGAACGCGCCGCCGACGGTGACCGTCGCGCGATCGCTGATCGCACGCTGGTAGCCGATCGACAAGGCCTGCTCGCCGCCCTGGAAACCGGCGCCGACCGCGACCCGGTTGGTGGTGCGCAGGCCCGCGGCGCTGGCCGACATCTGCACCATCGCCGAGGTCATCGCGCCCATCCGGTCGATGCGCTGGTCCTGCTTGTTGAAACGCCAGTTCATGTCGTCGCGCAGGCGGTTCACCGCTTCGGTCGGCGCGGCCAGCATCTGGGTCACGCGCGAGTCGGTGTAGGTGTTGGCGCTGCGCAGCGTATTGGCGTCGCCGGCGTCGGCGTGCGCGTTGGCGCTGCTCAAGGTCGCCGCGTCGCCGGCCTGGACCTGGGCGACGTTGGCCGCGTCGGTCGGCGCGGTGCCGGCGGCGACGTTGGACACGCGCGTGCCGCCCGCGCCCTGCAGGTTGACCTGGGTCTGCGAGGGATCGGAGTAGGTCACCGAATTGGCCGCGCCGCTGCCGACCCGGGTGTACAGGTCGGTCAGGCGGCCGTCGACCGCGGCGAAGGCCGAGCCCACGTCGTTGTAGTTGCCGCCCTGGATCACGTAGGTCGGCGGGGTGAACACGCCGCCGCCGAAGCTGGCGCCGCCGCCGAGCGCGCCGGTCACGGTGTTGAGCTGCGACAGGTTGACCGCGTCGGTGTCGGCGGTGGCCGCGGCGACGTTGACGATCTGGCGCTCGGCGCCGGCCGAGCCGACCGAGACGGTGTTGGCGCGATCGGCGACCGAGTTGCTGCCCAGGGCCACGCTGTCGGCGGCGGTCGCGCTGGCGCTGTTGCCGACCGCGACGCTGTTGTCGGAATTGGCGTTGGCGTTGTTGCCCAGCGCGGCGCTGTTGTCGCCGCTGGCGGTGGCGGCCGCGCCGACCGCGGTGGCGTTGAGGCCGGCGGCGGTCGAGGAACTGCCGGTGGCGACGCTCTGGTCGCCGCTGGCGGTCGCGCCGGTGCCGCTGGCGACGCTGCCCAGGCCGCTGGCGTTGGCGCCGATGCCGCTGGCCACGCTCTGATCGCCGCTGGCGGTGCTGCCCGAACCCAGCGCCGAGGCGGCCTGGCCGGTGGCGACGCTGCCCTGGCCGAGCGCGACGCTCAGATCGCCGGTGGATTGCGCGCCCGAGCCGACCGCGACGCTGCCGAAGCCGTCGGCGGTGGCGCCCGGACCGCACGCGGTCGCGTCGACGCCGTTGGCGGTGGCGCCGGCAGAATCGACGTTGCCCAGGCCGTCGTCGACCTGGCAGGTCGAACCGGCCCAGGCCGAGGTGCTCGCCAGCATCAGTGCGGCGGCGAGGACGGAAAGCTGCATGTTCTTCATGAAGACCCCTGAAACAGGGCGGGCCGCGGCGAAGCGCGCGACGGCCCGCGGAATGCGGGAATGGACCGGCGCGACGCCGGTCCGATCGAAAGGCACCGCCGCCGGGTGGCGGCGGTGCCGGGTTCAGCCGTTGCCGCCTGCGATCAGGGCGCCGCCGTGACCGTCAGCGCGACGCGCAGGGCCGCCTTCGGCCGCAGCGGATCGTTGCTGGCCACGCACACGTAGCCCACGCGGGCGCCCGGAGTCAGGCCGGCGGCGCTGATCTGCACCTGGGTGTTGACGCCCGCGGCCGGGTTGAGCCGGCCGAACGCGCGGTCCGGTGCGCCGATCCACGACGCGCCGCAGGCGTTGGCGCCCTGCAGGTTGAAGGCCTGGCCGGCGAAGCCGGTGCTCGCGTTCCACACGCCGGTCCCGGCGGTGCCCGGGGTGATCGCGCGGAAGATGGTGTCGCCCGTGTTGGAGGCGAACCACACCCAGCGGTTGGCGAAGGTGCTGCGCGAATACACGATCAGCCAGTAACGGCCCGGAGCGAGGTTCACGTTCTGCCCGGCCGTGGCCAGGTTCAACGCGATATTCGCGCCGGTGACCGTTACACCCGCGCCGGTCGGCAACGCCGAGTAGCTCCACACCGCGGCGCCGGGGCTGGTCTGCGGATTGCCTTCGGGGTTGCCGCCGACATCGCGGTAGATCATCCAGGTCAGACCGGTCGAAGTCGTCGCCAGCGGCTGGCCGCTGGACACGAAGCCCTGGGTGAACAGCCGGGTGATCTGGGTCGCTTCGGTGACGGTGAAATCGTCGGCCGAATACTGGCCCGGACTGCCGGCGGTCGCCGGATCGGTGTACTGGGTGCTGCGGAAGCCGCTGCTGACCGCGCCGGCCGGTGCGTCGATGTAGGTGCGGGTGCCCGAACCGGTGTTGTCGATCTGGTAGTCGAGCGCGGAACCGCCGGTGTTGTCGATGCGGAAGTTGATCGAACCGCTCCCGCCGGCCGGCAGGCTCAGTGCGACCTGACCCGGATTCAACGCCACCGCCGGCGGCGGCACCGAGACCGCGATCGGCAGGCGCAAGGTCGGCTGCGTGGTGTTGCCGCCCTGCGGCGTCAGCACCAACTTGCCGAAGTTCCACGAACCGTCCTTGGGCAGCGAGCTGCTCAGCACGGTCACCTTGACCGCCTTGCTCTCGCCCGGATTGAGCACGAGCGACAGCGGCGTCACCACCACGCTCAGGCCCTCGCCTCGCACGTTCCAGGTCTGGCGCGTGCTCAGGGTGTTGCGGAAGGTGCGCGTGAAGGTGCAGCTGTTGGCGCACTTGGCCTTGCCCATGCTCGGCAGGTTGAGGCTGGACGGATCGCCGCCGGTGGCCGGATTGGCCGCGCGGTAGTTGGCGGTGGTCTCGTTGAGCACCAGGCCGGCCTTGATCGCCTGATCGATCTGCACTCGGCCCGAGCCCATCGCGAACGCGTTGGCCGGGGTCACCGAGTCTTCTTTGAACACCTCCTGCTTGGCGGTCATCATCAGCGCCGACTTGACCTCCGAGACGGTCCAGGTCGGTTGCACCTGGCGCACCAGCAAGGCCGCGCCGGCGTGATGCGGCGACGCCATCGAGGTGCCGTCCTTCAGGCCGATCTCGTTCTCGCTGCCGCTGATGGTGGCGCCGGCGACGACCGCGAGCACCGACACGCCCGGTGCGGTGATGTCGGGCTTGACCAGATCGAACGCGCCGGCCGGGCCGCGCGAGCTGAAATCGGCCAGCACGTCGGGGGTGTTCGGCAGCGGCGTGGTCGGATAGCTGATGCCGGCGGTGGTGGTGTTGCCGTTGCCGTTGGCGAAGTTGCGGATCGCGTCGCCGTCGGCGACGGTCACGCCGAACACCGGCACGGTGGTGCCCGCCACCGTCGGCGAAATCGCCGCGGCGACGTTGTTGGAAATCACCACCGCGGTGGCGCCGGCGGCGACCGCGTTGTTGACCTTGATGACGAAGCTGCAGGTGCCGCGGCGGATCAGCGCGGTCTTGCCGGTGAAGGTGCCGGCCGGGTACGCCACGCAACCGTCGTCGCCGGTGTTGAAGCCCGCGCTCACGCTCAGCGGCGTGGTATTGGGCAGCGCGGCGGTGAACGGGGTGCCGCTGTTGCCTTCGGTCAACAGCACCGCCTGCAACGGCGCGGGCACCGCGCCGGGGCCGGTGACCTGCAACAGATAGGCGAAATCGCCACGGCCGTGCGTCGCCGCGGCGGTGGTGGCGACCCACGGTTCCAGATGGCCGGTGCTGGCCGCGACCGGGCCGTCGTTGCCGGCCGCGGCGGCGACGTAGATGCCCGCGTCGGTGGCGTTGAGGAACGCCAGCGAGACCGCTTCGCTCCACGGATTGTTGCCGCCGCCGATCGAGTAGTTGATCGCGTCGACGATGCCGTCGGCGATCGCCTGATCGACCGCGTCGGCCGCCGACACGTTCGGGCACAGGCCCTGGCTGGTCGAGATCTTGGTGTAGCAGACGTCGTAGGCGATGATGTTGGCGCGCGGCGCGACACCGGACAGATGCACTTCGCGGCCGCGGAACATGGCGGTGCGCACGTTGCCGGCGACGGTCGAGGCGACATGGCTGCCGTGACCGTTGGTGTCGCCGAAACCGGGTTCTTCGCGGATGTCGGGCTGGCCGCACTGGTTGGCGCGCGAGGCGCATACGAAGTCGTAGCCGCCGATCAACTTATCGTTGCAGCGGCCGGCGTCGACGCCGCCGGGCGCGCAGGTGCCCAGGTAGTTGCCGGTGCCGAGCGGGTTGATGTGCTGATAACCGGTTTCGTCCACCGCGGTGAACGACGGGCTGCCGAAGTTGATGCCCGAGTCGAGCACGCCGATGACCATGCCTTCGCCGCGATACGCGGTGGGCGTGGCGTTCCACAACGCCGGCGCCCCGATCAGGGTCGGGCCGGTGTCGGTGGCCATTTCGTATTCGCGGTATTCCTCGACCAGCAGCACCTCCGGCATCGAGGCGACCTTGGCCGCTTCGTTCTGCGACAAGGTGGTGACCATGCCGTTGAGGGCGTGGCGCATGCGCCGTTCGACCCGCAGCTGACGGCCGAGCACGCGGTCGATGCGCTGCTCGTAGCCGCTCTGCATCTGGTCGAGGTGGTGGACGTAGTTGCGCGCATCGGCGCTCTTGACGTCGATGCGGCCCTCGCTCGCGGCGGCGACGCCGGTCATCGCGCCGCGCGCTTCCAGGCGCGCCGGCGCCGGCAGGCCCTGCAGGCCGCCCTTGTAGGCGCTCAACGGCGCGTCCTTGTACAGGACGATATAGCGGTTGGTCGCGCGCTCGGCGCTGCTGCTCGTCGGCGCGGGCGCGCCGCCGATCCCGGCGACGCCGGCGCTGCCGCCGCCGTTCAACGCGAACACGCTGGCGCCGGCGATCGCCGCTACCGCGGCGATACCGAGCGCAATCGAAGTTTTCTTAAACACCTGCTGCATCTGAAACGTCCCCCACTCCAGTTTGCAAAACAATCCGCCCCGCCCGCGCACGCGGCGCAGGCGGAGTGGTCCGTGATCGTGATTCGACTGCAAAGCCCCACGCGGGTAATGAACACCCCTGATACCCACAACGCGTGCCAGTCGACACTACCCCACCCCACGCTTGCGACGCGAGTGCCGTTTCTGATGAACGGGTCATGCCACGGCCCGACCAGCGGTCGCTCAGCGACCGCTTCGGGCTTGACAAGATGGGATCAGCGCGCGGACGCGCGCGTCAGCGTTCGGGCCAGGGACGCAGCAGGCCGCCGCGATAGACCACCAGGTACACCGCGACCACCCAGGCCGTGGCGACCGCCCAGCCGGCGAGGATGTCGGAGGGGAAATGCACGCCCAGGTACAGGCGCGAGAAGCCGACGAGGAACACGAACGGCGCCATCACGATCAGCACCGGCCAGCGCCAGCGGGTGGTCCAGCTCAACAGGATCAAGGTGGCCGCCAGGGTCATCGAGCCCATCGCATGCCCGCTGGGGAAACTGTAGTTGTGCTCCGGCGCGATCGACTCCCACAGCGAGGGACGCTCGCGGGCGAAGAACTGCTTGGCCGCGATGTTGAGCAGGCCCGAGCCGCCGAGCGCGATCGCGGCGAAGATCGCTTCGCGAAAGCGCCGGCGCGCGACCAGCACCACCACCAGGCCGATGTCGAACGGCACCACGCCGTACTGGTAACCCAGCTGCGACACGATCACGAACAGTTTGTCGTAGCCCTCGCGGGCCAGGCCGTGCGCGTACTCGAGCACCGGCACGTCGAAGACGATGGCTTCCTGCTCGTGGATTTCGTCGGCCAGTTCGGCGAAGCCCCACAGCGGCAGCAGCAGGCCGGCGAACACCAGCAACAGGCGCCAGCCGTGCCGGCGCAGCACCGCCGCGCCGAAGCGCGCGACCTGCTGCACGGCGTTGTCGTTCGCTCCGCACCGCACCGCCTCGGCCTGATCGGTCGCGGCGGCGCGTTCGGCCTGCGCGCGCGACTCAGGCGCCGGCGACACGGGCGCCGTAGTTGCGTTCGACGTAGGTATCGATCAAGGCCACGAAGTCCTGGGCGATGTGCTCGCCGCGCAGGGTCACGGTCTTCTCGCCGTCTTCGAACACCGGCGCCGACGGCGTCTCGCCGGTGCCCGGCAAGGAGATGCCGATGTTGGCGTGACGCGATTCGCCCGGGCCGTTGACGATGCAGCCCATCACCGCCAGGGTGAGGTTCTCCGCGCCCGGATGGGTGATCTTCCACTCCGGCATCTTGTTGCGCACGTGCTCCTGCACGGTCTGCGCCAGTTCCTGGAAGAAGGTACTGGTGGTCCGGCCGCAACCCGGGCAGGCGGTGACCATCGGGGTGAACGCGCGCAGGCCCATGGTCTGCAGCAGTTCCTGGGCGACGATGACTTCGTTGTTGCGCGACTGCCCCGGTTCGGGCGTCAGCGAAATGCGGATGGTGTCGCCGATGCCTTCCTGCAGCAGCACCCCGAGCGCGGCGCTGGAGGCGACGATGCCCTTGCTGCCGATGCCGGCCTCGGTTAGGCCCAGGTGCAGCGCGTAGTCGCCGCGGGTGGCCAGTTCGCGATACACCGCGATCAGTTCCTGCACGCCGCTGACCTTGGCGCTGAGCACGATGCGATCGGCCGGCAGGCCCAGCTCGACCGCGCGCGCGGCCGAATCCAGGGCCGAGCGGATCAGCGCCTCGCGCAGCACCCGGCCGGCATCCCAGGGTTCGGCGCGGGCGGCGTTCTCGTCCATCAGTTGGGTGGCCAAGGCCTGATCCAGCGAACCCCAGTTGGCGCCGATGCGCACCGGCTTGCCGTACTTGATCGCGAACTCGATCAAGGTGGCGAACTGGCTGTCCTTCTTCTTGCCGAAGCCGACGTTGCCGGGGTTGATCCGGTACTTGGCCAGCACTTCGGCGCAAGCAGGTTCCGCGGTAAGCAGTTGATGGCCGTTGTAGTGGAAGTCGCCGATGATCGGCACCTCGATGCCCTTCATCGCCAGCTTGTCGACGATCCGCGGCACCGCCGCGGCGGCCTCGACGGTATTGACGGTGATGCGCACCAGTTCCGAGCCGGCCCGCCACAATTCGCCGATCTGCTTGGCGGTGGAGGCGACATCGGTGGTGTCGGTGTTGGTCATCGACTGCACCACCACCGGCGCGCCGCCGCCGACCTGGACCCCGCCGACCGTCACCGATCGGGTCAGGCGTCGCGGCAGGGGGCCGAAACCGGGATGGGCGCAGGGCAAGGGGGCGTCTGAATTCATGGCCGGCATTGTAACGCCGGGGGCTGCGGCTTACGTGTCGCTAAGGTGAAGCATGGGGAAACGGTGTGGTGCGGCGGGTGGATGTGGGGCGGCATGGCGCTGGGGTGGCATGGCGCTGACGCAGCAACGTTTGTGATGTGGCGGGTATGGCAGCGGCCCGGCAAAGCGAAAGCCACGCCGGCACAAGGTGAAGCCGTCACGCACAAGGTGAAGCCATCACAAAGCCCACCGCGCTACCATCGACCACGACGCTGCCGCGACGGAATGCGCATCTCCCAGCCCGTCATTCCCGCGAACGCGGGAATGACGTTCTTGAAGGATCGCGCTGAAGTCTCTGGATTCCCGCCTGCGCGGGAATGACAGGTAAAAGCAGCGCCGCCCCACCCCTGTCAGCCCCCGACACCAAGACATGCCCCCCAGCCAAACCGACGAAGTCCTCACCCCCAGCCAGCTCAACGCCCTGGCCCGCGACCTGCTGGAGGACACCTTCCCGCTGATCTGGGTCGAAGGCGAACTGGGCAACCTGTCGCGGCCGTCGTCGGGGCATCTGTACATGACCCTGAAGGACGCGCGCGCCCAGGTCCGCTGCGCGATGTTCAAGCCCAAGAGCAGCTGGCTGAAATTCGTCCCGCGCGAAGGCCTGCGGGTGCTCGCGCGCGGCCGGCTGACCCTGTACGAAGCGCGTGGCGACTACCAGCTCGTGCTCGATCACATGGAAGAGGCCGGCGAAGGCGCGCTGCGGCGCGCGTTCGAGGAACTCAAGGCGCGGCTGAGCGCCGAAGGCCTGTTCGACAGCGAGCGCAAACGCGAGCTGCCGCGCTTTCCGACCCGCATCGCGGTGATCACCTCGCCCAGCGGCGCGGCGGTGCGCGACGTGCTCAGCGTGCTGGCGCGGCGCTTCCCGCTGGTCGAGGCCGAGGTGCTGCCGGTGCCGGTGCAAGGCGACGGCGCGGCCGAGCGCATCACCGCGATGCTGCAGCGCGCGCAGGCCTCGCAACGCTATGACGTGATCGTGCTCGCCCGCGGCGGCGGTTCGCTGGAAGACCTGTGGGCGTTCAACGACGAACGCCTCGCGCGCGCGATCGCCGCCTCGTCGGTGCCGGTGGTGTCGGCGATCGGCCACGAAACCGACTTCAGCCTGGCCGACTTCGCCGCCGACGTGCGCGCGCCGACCCCGTCGGTCGCGGCCGAACTGCTGGTGCCGCAGCGCGACGACCTGCTGCACCGCCTGCGCGTGCTGGACGCGCGCCTGGCCAACCTGCAAGGCCAGCGCCTGCGCCAGGCGATGCAGCGCACCGACCGCGCCGGCCTGCGCTTGAACGCGCAACGCCCGCAAGCGCGGCTGGCCGCGTTGCGCACCCGCCAGGACGACGCGCTGCGCCGGCTGCAACAGGCCTGGCGGCTCAAGCTCGAACGCGAACGCGCGCATCTGCGTCATGCCGACGCGGTGCTGCGCGCGCGTCACCCGCGACGCCGCATCGCGCAACTGCGCGAACGCCTGGGCGCGCTCGCCCTGCGTCCGCAAGCGGCGATCGCGCGGCGCTTGCGCAACGACGCGCTGCGCCTGCGCGGCCTGGCCCGCTCGATGGAAGCGATCAGCCCCTTGGCGACCGTCGCCCGCGGCTACGCCATCGTCCAGCACGAAGACGGCCGGGTGGTGCGCAGCGTGCTCGACGCCGCCCCGGGCGATCGCCTGACCGCGCGGGTGCACGACGGGCAGTTGAAGGTGCGGGTCGAGGACAAGGATTCGTAGTCGGCCGACGCTCGCAATTCAATTCCTCCGCGCATAGGTCGTCCCCACTTTCGCCAAACCGGCGGATCGTTGGATCGTTGGATCGTTGGATCGTTGGATCGTTGGATTGTTGGATTGGCGGATTGGCGGATTGGCGGATTGCTGGGTTGTTGGATTGACGGATCGTCGCGAGATCCCGAGGTCTTTTGTGGGAGGGGCTTCAGCCCCGATGCTTTTCGATCAGTTCGCCTGAATCTCGGAACCGTTTTGCCGAAGCGATCGGAGCGAAAAGCGTCGGGGCTGAAGCCCCTCCCACAAAAGACTTCGCGGTCGCGCCGTAAACTGCTACTGCCCCCAAAAGACTCCTCAATCGTGCCGTGACCGGCTGCTCTCAGGAAACTTCGCAGCCACACCATCATCGCCCCCACCCCAACCCCCTTCGCCCCCGCATCGCACGACTGCGCCCGTTCCAGCGAAGCGACCACCTCCGGCCCGCACCGTTCCACCACCATCGCCCATCGCTAACACCGTTTGCGCGACGATCCAACGATTCGGGCCAGGCCCGCATCCGGAGTTCCGCATGACCAAGGCGTCCGACCTGTTCGTCGCCGCACTCGAAGCCGAAGGCGTCGAATACGTCTTCGGCATTCCCGGCGAGGAAAACCTCGACCTGCTCGAATCGATGCGCACCTCGACGATCAAGCTCGTCCTCACCCGCCACGAGCAAGCGGCCGGCTTCATGGCCGCGACCTACGGCCGCCTCACCGGCAAGGCCGGCGTGTGCCTGTCGACCCTGGGCCCGGGCGCGACCAACCTGGTCACCGCCGCGGCCTACGCCCAGCTCGGCGCCATGCCGATGCTGATGATCACCGGGCAGAAACCGATCAAGACCAGCAAGCAGGGCCATTTCCAGATCGTCGACGTGGTCGACACCATGCGCCCGCTGACCAAGTACACCCGCCAGATCGTCGCCGCCGACAGCATCCCGGCGCGGGTGCGCGAAGCCTTCCGTCGCGCCGAGGAAGAACGCCCGGGCGCGGTGCATCTGGAACTGCCGCAGGACATCGCCGGCGACCCGACCCAGGCGCGACTGATCCCCGCCTCGTTCTCGCGCCGCCCGGTCGCCGAGGACAA
This sequence comes from Lysobacter capsici, assembly GCF_018732085.1. Classification (NCBI taxonomy): domain Bacteria; kingdom Pseudomonadati; phylum Pseudomonadota; class Gammaproteobacteria; order Lysobacterales; family Lysobacteraceae; genus Lysobacter; species Lysobacter capsici. The sequence goes on from NZ_CP076103.1 coordinate 3,900,329, forward strand.
GGCGATCGAACGCGCCGCGCAGGCCATCGCGAACGCGCGCCATCCGATCCTGATGATCGGCGCCGGCGCCAACCGCAAGACCACCTCGAAAACCCTCGACGCCTTCGTCGCCAAGCTCGGTATCCCCTATTTCACCACCCAGATGGGCAAGGGTGTGCTCGACGAAGAAGGCCCGCTGTGGCTCGGCAACGCCGCGTTGTCGGACCACGACTTCGTCCATCGCGCGATCGACGCGGCCGACTGCATCATCAACATCGGCCACGACGTGATCGAGAAGCCGCCGTTCTTCATGCGCGAAGGCCGGCGCACGGTGATCCACGTCAACTACGCCAGCGCCGAAGTCGACGCGGTGTACTTCCCGCAGATCGAAGTGGTCGGCGACATCGCCCATTCGGTATGGCGATTGTCCGAAGCGATCGAGCCGCAACCGCACTGGGACTTCGCCTTCTTCGACCGCGTGCGCACGGCGATGCTCGAACACCTGCGCGATCGCAGCGACGACGACCGCTTCCCGCTGGCGCCGCAACGCGTCGTCGCCGACCTGCGCAGCGCGCTGTCGCCGCGCGACGTGGTCTGCCTCGACAACGGCCTGTACAAGCTGTGGTTCGCGCGCAACTACCGCTGCCGCGAACCCAACACCCTGCTGCTCGACAACGCCCTGGCGACGATGGGCGCCGGCCTGCCCTCGGCGATCGGCGCGCGCATCGTGTGTCCGGACCGCAAGGTCGTCGCGGTCTGCGGCGACGGCGGCTTCATGATGAATTCGCAGGAACTGGAAACCGCGGTGCGGCTGGGCCTGGACCTAGTCGTGCTGGTGCTGCGCGACGACGCCTACGGCATGATCAAGTGGAAACAGGCGCACGAACGCTACCCGAGTTACGGCATGGACCTGGGCAACCCCGACTTCGTCGCCTATGCGCGCAGCTACGGCGCGCGCGGGCATCGGCCGCAATCCAGCGATGCGTTCTTGCCGCTGCTGCGGCAAGCGCTGGAAACGCCGGGGGTGGATGTGATCGAGGTACCGATCGATTACAACGACGACGACCGTATTCTCAATGAGGATATTCCGAGGCTTGCGGCCGCAGTGCAGTAAACACCGCATCGCGATCGCGACAAGCTCGACCCGACCTCGGTCGGGGCTGAAAGCCCCTCCCACAATAGATGTCGAAAGCCACGAAGTCTTTTGTGGGAGGGCCTTTCAGGCCCGACAGCCGAAGCGACTACTCTCCCCGATCTCGCTCATCCTAAAGGAGCACCCAATGGCCAAGCCCAACAAGAAAAAACCCGCCAAGGGACTCAAGTCCAGCTACCCCTACTACCTCGCCAACCGCCCGGTCGCCGCCAACACCGAACTGGACGTGCTGGACAAGTACACCGGCAAGCGCGCGACCCGCGTCGCGATGGCCGACGCGGCCGCGGTGCGCAAGGCGATCGTCGCCGCGCACAAGGCGCGCGAGGCGATGGCCGCGTTCACTCCCGATCGCCGCCGCGACGTGCTCGAACACTGCGTGCGCCGCTTCAGCGAGCGCTTCGAAGAACTCGCGCTGGCGTTGTGCATCGAAGCGGGCAAGCCGATCAAGGACGCGCGCGGCGAAGTCACCCGCCTGATCGATACCTTCCGCATCGCCGCCGGCGAAGCCACCCGCATCGACGGCCAGATCATCGAACTGCAGATCTCCGAACGCACGCGCGGCTATCGCGGCATGGTCAAGCGCGTGCCGATCGGGCCGTGCAGCTTCATCACCCCGTTCAATTTCCCGTTGAACCTGGTCGCGCACAAGGTCGCGCCGGCGATCGCCGCCGGTTGCCCGTTCGTGCTCAAGCCGGCGATCAAGACGCCGGTCGGCGCATTGATCATCGCCGAGGTGCTGGCCGAAACCGACCTGCCCGAAGGCGCGTTCTCGGTGCTGTGCTGTTCGAATGAGGACGCGTCCTTGCTGGTCGAGGACGAGCGCATCAAGTTGCTCAGCTTCACCGGCGGCCTGATCGGCTGGGACCTCAAGGCGCGCTCGGGCAAGAAGAAAGTCACCCTGGAACTGGGCGGCAACGCGGCCTGCATCGTCGACGCCGATCCGGGCGTGAGCCTGGATCACGTGGTCGAACGGCTGGTGTTCGGCGCGTACTACCAAAGCGGCCAGAGCTGCATCAGCGTGCAGCGCATCTACGCGCACGCCGACATCTACGACAAACTGCGCAAGAAGCTCAAGGCCGCGATCGGCGCGCTGCGCATGGGCGATCCGCGGGTCGACACCACCTTCATCGGTCCGGTGGTCGACGAAGACGCGGCCAAGCGCATCCAGTCGTGGATCGACGCGGCGGTCAAGGGCGGCGCCAAGCGCATCAACGGCGGCGCGCGCGAAGGCAACATGATTCCGGCGACCTTGCTGGAGAAGGTTCCGCACGACGCGGACCTGTATCGCAAGGAAGTGTTCGGCCCGGTCGCGCTGATCGAACCGTTCGACGATTTCGACAGCGCCCTGGCCCAGGTCAACCGCAGCGATTTCGGCTTGCAGGCCGGCGTGTTCACCGGTCGCCTGGATCACGCGATGAAGGCCTGGGACGTGCTCGACGTCGGCGGCGTCATCGTCGGCGACGTGCCGAGCTTCCGGGTCGACAACATGCCCTACGGCGGGGTCAAGGATTCCGGCCTGGGCCGCGAAGGCGTGCGCTATGCGATCGAGGATATGAGCGAGCAGCGCTTGTTGGTGATTCGCGATGCGGTGGCCTGAAGCGGCGCGAGCGGTCAACGCATACGTATAGCCCCTCTCCCGCTTGCGGGAGAGCGTTTGGGGTGAGGGAGCCCGCGAGCCACGCGCTGCCCTCATCCGGCCCTTCGGTCCACCTTCTCCCGCCAGCGGGAGAAGGATTCCGCCGGCCAAGCGTTGATGCGTCATCGGGTGTGTCGTAGCCCCCAAAAAATCTTTCAACGATCTCAACCCCACTGTTCACAGCGGCGCGTTTCACTTCCCAGGTCCACACACCAGGGAAGCCGCCATGCACGCTCGCACCTCGCCCGCCGCCTCACCGCGCCTGATCCGCAATCACCTCGGCGCGGCGCTGGCCGCCGCCCTCGCCCTGTCGCTGGCGGCTTGCCAGGCGACCGGCGATCTGGCCCCGTCGCAGTCGCAAGCCGCGCAGGCACCGCCCAAGAACCAAACCGTCGGCACCGACGCGACTGCCGACATCCGCTCACGCAACGACGCACCGGCCGACGCAGCCGCCGCAGCCGAACCCGCCAAGGCCGAAGCCGAGCGCGCCAACCTCGGCGCCGCGACCCTGGTCAAACCCGCTGGCATCGTCGAAGCCAAATCCGCCGCGCCCGCGCCGATCAGCGCCGCCGCCCCGCGCGAGCAATCGCTCGACCGGGTCGAAGTCACCGGCTCGCGCGTCGCCCCGACCTACGCCAAGCGCATGGCGATGCCCTCCGTCGCCGCCGCACCGGCCTCGATCGGCTTCCTCGCACCGCCGCCTCCGCCGCCCGCGCCGCCGTATTCGCAACCGGCCAACACCGAAAAATACGCCCAGCGCGAAGACAACCCGGTCCAGCGCACCCGCGAACAACCGCTGTCGACCTTCTCGATCGACGTCGACACCGGCAGCTACACCAACGTGCGGCGCATGCTCAACGACGGTGTGCGTCCGCCGGCCGACGCGGTGCGCGCCGAGGAGTTCATCAACTACTTCGACTACGGCCACGCCGCGCCGACCTCGCTGGCGACGCCGTTCAAGGTCAGCACCGAGCTCGCGCCGGCGCCGTGGAATGCGCAGCGTCAGCTGCTGATGATCGGCATCAAGGGCTATGAGGTGCCGAAGAAGAATCTGCCGCCGGCCAACCTGGTGTTCCTGATCGACACCTCCGGCTCGATGAATTCGCCCGACAAGCTGCCACTGCTCAAGAGCGCGTTCTCGATGCTCGCAAAACAGTTGCGGCCGCAGGACCGTATCTCGATCGTGGTCTACGCCGGTTCCGCTGGCCTGGTGCTGCCGCCGACGCCGGGCGACCGCCAGGAAGAGATTCTCGCCGCGCTCGATCGCCTGCAGGCCGGCGGCAGCACCAACGGCGGCGACGGCATCCGCCTGGCCTATGCGATGGCCAAGCAGGCCTACGTCAAGAACGGCGTCAACCGGGTGATCCTCGCCACCGACGGCGATTTCAACGTCGGCACGGTCGACAACAACGCCCTGGAAACCATGGTCGCCGATCAGCGCAAGAGCGGCGTCGCGTTGACCACGCTCGGCTTCGGCAGCGGCAACTACAACGACGAACTGTCCGAGAAACTGGCCGATGTCGGCGACGGCAACCACGCCTACATCGACACCTTGCAGGAAGCGCGCAAGGTGCTGGTCGAGGAAATGGGCTCGACCCTGCTGACCATCGCCCGCGACGTCAAGATCCAGATCGAATTCAACCCGGCGCTGGTCGCCGAGTACCGTTTGATCGGCTACGAAAACCGCCTGCTCAAGCGCGAGGATTTCGCCAACGACAAGGTCGATGCCGGCGATATCGGCGCGGGCCACGAAGTCACCGCCCTGTACGAGCTGACCCCGGTCGGCTCCAGCGCGACCCGGCTGCCGGCGCTGCGCTACGCCAACGAGGCCGCGAGCAGCGGCGGCGGCAACGAGATCGCCAACCTCAAGCTGCGCTACAAGCGCCCGGGCGAGGATCACAGCGTGTTGATCGAAACCCCGGTGCAGCGCTCCAGCCTGCGCGTGGTCGCGAGCGAACCGATGCGCATGGCCGCCTCGGTCGCCGCGTTCGCCGATGCGCTGCGCGGCGCCAGCCAGTACGACGGTTGGGGCTGGGACCAGATCGCGGCCACCGCGCGCGGCCTCAAGCAGGCCGATCCTTCCGGCCAGCGCGCCGAGTTCGTGCGCCTGGTCGAACGCGCCAAGGCCCAGATCGGCGACCTCAAGCCGAGCAGCGGCGTGGCGATCAGCGAGTAAGGCTGCGGGCGTCGTCCGTGGCGGGTTCGACGATGTCAGGCTCGTCGAACTGCGCGCGGACGGCGCCCTCTTTTTGCCCGGCGTCGAGCGGCGCGAAGTCGCTCGACGCCTCGATCGGCGCAGCGGCCGGAGCATCCACCACGTCCTCGCCATCGAAGATCCGCAATTCGCTGCGGATCGTTTCGGCCGGACGCCCGAACAGATAACCCTGGCCGTAAGTACAGCCGAGTTCACGCAGGACCAGCCGTTGCGCGTGAGTCTCCACGCCTTCGCCGATGGTGTGGATGCCGAGCGTGCCGGCCAGCGCCTGGATCGCGCGCACCACCGCGATGCTTTCCGGTCGCGATTCGCCGACCAACCCCGCGACAAAACTCTGATCGATCTTCAGACACTCGATAGGGAATCGATGTAAGTACGACAACGCCGAAAACCCCGTCCCGAAATCGTCCAACTGCGCCAGCACCCCGTGCCTGCGCAAGGTCTGCAACATCCGCAGCGCGCGCGGCACGTCGTCGAGCAGCGCCACCTCGGTGATTTCGATGCGCAGCCGGCGCGGATCGGCGCCGGCCTCGTCGATCATGCGCAGCAGGCGATCGGCGAAATCGTGGGCGCGGAAATGCCGCGGCGACACGTTGACCGAAATATAGCCATGGCCGCCGCGCGCGAGTTGCGCGATCACCCGCGCATACAAGATCCAGTCGGCTTCCTCGATCAGCCCGCTGTCCTCGCCCAGGCCGATGAATTCGCGCGGCAGCAACAGCCCGCGTTTCTCGTGACGCCAGCGCAGCAGCGCCTCGTGGCCGATCACGGTCTGGTCGTCGAGCCGCACGATCGGCTGGTAATGGGCGATGAAGGCATCGCCGTTGATGGCGCGGCGCAGATCGGCTTCCAGATCGAGGATGCGCAGCGCCTGCTCGCGCATCTCCTCGTCGAACACCGCGAAGCGGCCGCGTCCGGCGCCCTTGGCCCGGTACATCGCCGCATCCGCGTCGCGTAGCAGTTCGGTGCCGCTGCGATAGCGCGGATGCCACATGGCGATGCCGACGCTGGCCGAGGGAAACACTTCGCGCCCGGCCACCCAGCACGGCTCGCCGAGCGCGCGCAGCACCCGCTGGGCGAGGTCTTCGGCCACGATCAGGCCGTCGATGCTCTCGATCAGGATCGCGAATTCGTCGCCGCCCAGGCGCGCGACCATGTCGCCGCTGCGCACCGTGGCGATGATGCGCCGGCTGCTTTCGATCAGCAGCTCGTCGCCGGCCGAATGGCCGACGCTGTCGTTGACCAGCTTGAACCGGTCCAGGTCGAGGAACAGCACCGCGAACGGGCGGTTGTCGCGCTGGGCATGGGCGATCGCGTAGTCCAGGCGTTCGAGCAGTTGGCCGCGATTGGGCAGCCCGGTCAGCGCATCGTGCAGCGCCTGGTGGGTGAGCTTCTGCTCGGCGCGCACGCGCTCGCCGATCTGGGCGACCAGTTCGGCGTTGGTGTGGGCGAGTTCGCGGGTGCGGGTGGCGACGCGTTGTTCGAGTTCGCCGTGCGCGGTGACCAGCCGGTCCTGCGCCTGCTTGCGGGCCAGGCCGATGCTGATGTGGTGGGCGACGAAGGTCAGCAGTTCCTGGTCGCGCGCGTTGAAGCTGATCGCGCGCGAATAGCTCTGGATCGCGATCACCCCGACCACCGCGTCGTCGCGGTACAACGGCACGCCGAGCCAGCAATGCGCGGCCGAACCGTGGCTGCGCACTTCGCCGCGGCTGTTGAGCTCGGCGATGCGATGGCGGTCGGCCAGCAGCGGCCGGCCCTGGCGGATCACGTATTCGGTCAGGCCGTCGGCGAGCCGGCGGGTTTCGCGGATCACGTCGAGTTCGTCGATCGAATACGGGAATTGCAGGCGCTCGCCGTCGTCCGACAGCAACGCGATATAGAAATTGCGCGCGTACAGCAGTTCGCTGACCACGTCGTGGACCTGGGAGTAGAACCGCTCCAGGGTGTCGGAGGTGATGGTCAGCTCGGCGATCCGGAACAGCGCGCGCTGCAGCCGTTCGGACCGCTGGCGTTCGATGATCTCCGCCTGCAGGTCGCGGTTGCTCAGCTGCAGGGCGTAGGTGCGTTCGGTGACCCGGCGTTCGAGTTCCTCGCGGGCGCGGAAGCGGTCGAGCGCGGTCAGGATGTGCTGGGCGACGAACGACAGCAGCGCGCGGTCCTCGTCGCCGTAGCTGCCGGCGCTGTCGTAGTGCTGGACCACGATCGCGCCGCACACGCGTTCGTCGCGGCGCATCGGCACGCCGAGCCAGTCGGCGCTGTCGGGGCCGTGGTGGGCGTCGTCGGCCACGCCCAGGCGCTGGCGCAGGTCGGCCGAACTGCCCTGCAGCGCCTCGCCGTGGCGCAGCAGCGCCAGGGTCAGGCTGGTCGGCATCTCGTCGCCGCCGATCGCCTTCGTCGGGTCGGCCACGTAGGGGTCGTTGCAGTCGGCGAAGTACAAAAAGCGCATCGTGTCGAGCACGTCGTCGTACAGCACGATGTAGAAATTCTCGGCGTACATCAGCCCGCAGACCACGCCGTGGATGCGGCTGAGCAGGTCGGTCATCTCCAGCCCGGAACCGGCCAGGTCGGCGATGCCGTACAGGGCCTGCTGCAGGCGCTCGGACTTCTCCAGCGCCTCGGCGCGGGCATGCGCGCGCACCGCCGACAGGTCGGCGGCGACGATCCGCCGCGCCATCGCCAGCCAGGCCGCGCGCAAGGCGGTCGGCAGGGCCTGCGGCAGGTGCGCGACGATGCTGGCGCGGCTGCGGTCCTCCAGCCACCACGCCGCCTCGATGCGGTCGGCGTAACGGTCGTCGGAGGCGCCGATCGCGGGCGGATCGCGTTCGAGCAGGACCCGCGCGGCGTCGCGCAGCGCGTGCTCGCCGCCGGGGGTGCACGATTCGGAAATCTGGCCGTGCGGCGCGACGCGCCAGCACACCACCACCTGGGTCCCGGCCGGCAGCGCCTCCTGCAGCGCGCAGGCCAAGGCCTCGTCGGTGGAGGTCTCGCTGACCGTTGCCCCTTGCATTACTTCGTTCCGCACCGGTTCGCCGCCTTCTACGCAGGACGCAGGATAACGCGAGCTTCACGCCAGCGCCGCAGGCTGGGGCACGGCCGACAACCCCATCCCGGGCTCCGGGCCGTTGTTCCTTGCATGCAACTGGCCCTCCAACCTTCGCTATACGACGCGCTTTGCTCGCGCAACCGCTTCCCGTCGGCGCCGCCAGGCCGTACCCTGCCGCGGATGAATTCCGCTGCGGATGCGAGCGACGACGTACTCATGCTGGCCTGGACGGGCGGCGACGTCGCCGCGTTCGAGGTTCTGTACGCGCGCCATCGCGGCCCTTTGTACCGCTTCGTGCTGCGGCAGATCCGTGATTCGGCGCTCGCCGACGAATTCTTCCAGGACATCTGGCAGCGCGTGATCGGCGCGCGCCATGGCTGGAAGCCCGACGCGCAGTTCAGCACCTGGCTGTTCCGGATCGCCCATAACCGCCTGAACGATCACTGGCGCGGCCTCAAGCACCGCCCGCCGGCGCCCGAGGACGGCGACGAGCGCGCCGCGCGCGTGCCCGACCCGACCACGCCCGAGCGCGAACTGTCCGAATTCGAACAGCGCCGCCGCCTGCAGCGCGCGATCGAGGAATTGCCCGAGGAGCAGCGCGAAGTGGTGTTGCTGCGCCTGGAACAGGAACTGAGTCTGGAGGAGATCGGCGAGATCACGGGGGCCGGCCGCGAGACGGTCAAATCCAGGCTGCGCTACGCGATGGACAAGTTGCGCGCGAGGTTGACCGAATGAACCGCCGTCCCGACGCCCCCGATCTCCTCTCGCCCGAAGAACGCGAGCTGGCCCAGCGCCTGCTGCGGCTGGGCCCGAGCGACGGCCCCTCGCCGGCGCTGGACGCGCGCATCCTCGCCGCCGCGCACGCCGCGGTGGCGACGCAGCCGCCACGCCTGCGCGAGCGATCCAGGCAACGCTGGCCGATGTGGATCGGCGTGGCCGCCTCGCTGAGCCTGGCGGTCGGCATCGCCTGGCAACTGCGGCCGGCGGCGACGACGATGGAAGCGGCCCAACAGGAACAAGACACCGCCGTGGTCGCGCGCATGCAGGCCGAACCGGCCGCCGACAGCGGCGGTGCGCAATCGGCCGAAGCGCAGGCCGAAGCGGCGGCGGCACCGGCCGCGGCGTCGGCCGCCGATTCGGTCGCCGCGCCGCAGAGGCCGGCCGAGGTAGCGCCCGGCGCCGGCATGGCCGCCGACCGCGCCGCCGATGCCGCCACGCCGG